>JAYRMT010000107.1:0-10660 GCA_041912575.1 Fluviicoccus sp.
AGGTGTTCAGCAACGCCTTCAGCGCCGGGTTGCCGGCGTCGGCGAGGGCGTTGGCCTTGGCGACGATGGCGGTCAGCTGGTTCAGGTTGAGTCCCATGCGCAGCAGCGAGACTTCGTTGCCCCAGAACTTCCAGGTCGCGGTGCTGGACGCCATGCGGGTTTTCCACCAGGTCCGCTGGGTCTGGCCCAGCACGGACACCAGCCCCAGACTGATTTCGGCCACCGTGGCGTTCATCGGGCCGCCGCCGAGGTAGGCGATGGCGTCCGGCTGCCCGGCCAGCGCGGCCTGCTGGATGGCGACCGCCTGCTTGCCCTGCATGACCTGCTTGAAGGTCGGCTCCGGCACGAAATAGCGGGTGCCCACGCTCTTGTCGGCGAAAGTCGTATTGGCGGCTTCGGGCAGGACGTGGTCGGCGCGGTACAGGCGTTCATCCGTCATGATGAAGTGGGCCAGCTTGCCGAACTGCAGGTCGCGGTAGATGCGGACGGTCTGGAAGTTGCTGGCGACCGATTCGTCGAGATCGGGAATGTCCGCCGGCATGAATTCGAACCAGGCGCGGTTGGCGCTGCGGCGGCGGTCGGTCTGGCGGCTGTCGGTGCCGGTGGAGGGCTGGCCGAGCTGCTCGTTGGAGACCGGGAGCGCACCCGCCACGTAGGTCATCGAGATGCTGCCGTCGGGCTTGATGAACAGCACGCTGCCGTCGACGTAGGTGTTGTTGTTCTGCCAGCAGTCGTCCGAGAACTCGTGATCGTCCCAGATGGCGATGATGGGGAAGCGTGCGTGGACTTCCTGCAGGCGGCTGTCGGTGCGGTACTTCTTGTAGAGGTAGCGGTAGTCCTCCGTCGTGGTAGCGACGCGCACTGTGGTCGATCCCGGCTTGAGGGTGTTGCTCGGCAGGGTGAGCGCGCCGTGACGCGCTTCGGCGGCGGCGCTCTGGAAGTCGTCGCCGACCGATTCGTAGATGTAGTCGCCCAGATGGAGCGTCACGTCGAGCTCCTGCTTCGCCAGCGCCTCCAGTCCGGCCCAGTGGTTCACGGTCCAGTCCTGGCAGGACACGAAGGCGAAACGCAGGTCGGTGACGTCGGCGTCCACCGCCGGGGCGGTCTTGAAGCGGCCGATGCGGCTCACGCTGAGCGTGCCGCCCGAGCCCGCCTTGAAGCGGTAGTAGTAGGTCTTGGCCGGATCGAGGCCGGTGAGCTTGTGGCGGATGGAGTTGTCATAGACCGCCTTGGCTGGGATGACCGTGGTGGAGGTCGTGGTAAAGGCGATGTCGGTGGCGACTTCCAGCGTCACGGCAATGTCCGCATCGGCCGGATTGACCTGGGCCACGTCATCCCGGGCGGCCGCGACGACCCGGGTCCACAGGATGATGCTGTCGGGCTTGGGATCGGCGGCCATCACGCCCTGGGGAAATTTGTGGCTGCCGGTGGTGCCGGGCTGGCTGAGCGGGTCGGCGGACGGGGCGCTGCCGGAGCTGCTGCTGCCGCAGCCGGGCAGACCGAAGATGGCGACCGAGGCGGTCAGGAAACCGGCGTTCCGGAGCAATTCGCGACGTTTCATGGAGCTTCCTCTCCGAAGGATTCTTACGGGGTTTGTTTTTATAGCCTGCCGGGATGACAGGACGGCGTCACTTCCAGACTAGTCGAAAAAGCGCGGCCCGTTCCATTTTTTTCATCCGGCCCGGCCCGGCCCTGTCGCTCGCGGCGAATTCGACTAGGCTTCTTCAGGTATGCATCAGGAGACGCCGGACCGCGATGACTTCCGAGATAGCCCTCTTCCCGTTGAACCATGTGCTCTATCCCGGCAGCGAATTGCCGCTGCGGGTGTTCGAGCTCCGCTACCGTCGCATGCTGGACCTGTGCGGGCGACAGCGTCCGTTCGGCGTGGTGCGCATCCGGTTCGGCAATGAAGTCGGCGATCCCGCCTTTCCCTACGACGTCGGCTGCGCGGGCTATCTGGTGGATCGCATCGCCCTGCCGGACGGCAGCCTGGCAATCCAGGTCGTGGGCGACCGTCGCTTTCGCATCGAATCCCTGCGTGTCGAGGACGACGGCCTGACAATGGCGAAGGTGTCGTGGCTGCCGCCCGACCCCCCCGTGCCCGTGCCGCCGGGCCTGAAGCCGGTTGCCGAGTCGTTCGCCGAGGTCGGCGACCCGCCGGACAGCGCCGGGATGCTGGCCTGGCGGCTGGCCGAAGCCTTGCCGCTGACGCTGGATGACCGTCAGGAGTTGCTGGAAGAAGATGACCCCGGGACGCGGCTGCAATGGGTGCAGGCGTGGCTGCGCAACCATCCGGGGGATTTTTCCGCCTAGCGGCCTGCGCTAGGCCGTCGGCAGCAGGCTGCGGATTTCCGCGGCGATGCTGTCGAGGCCTTCCCGCTTCTGCCCGCCGGTCAGCAGGCTGACGGGCTTCCACAACAGGCTCGCCGCGAAGGCCGCCATGTCGCCCCGGTAGCGCGGCAGCACGTGCAGGTGGACATGGGGCACCGTCTGGTGCGCCTCCCGCCCGTCATTGATGTTGAAGTGGAATCCGGCGGGGGCGAGAGAAGAGGCTTTCAGCGCCTGGCCGATGCGGCTGCCGATGCGCAGCAGATGCCCTTGTTCTTCCTCGGTGAGCTGGTGCAGCGATTGCGCGTGGCGGCGACTGACCACCAGCACATGCCCCGGGCGCAGCGGATGGATGTCCATGAACGCCAGGCACAAGGCGTCTTCATAAACCACGCTGGCGGGCAGCTCGCGGCCCGCGATGGCGCAAAACACACAGTCTTTCATCGGTATCCGCCTTGCCGGTAGGGGGCGAACCAGCCGAGGGAATCGGCGGTGGCTGCCGTCGGATGATATTCCGCGCCGCAGTAACCGCGATAGCCTGCCTCGTCGATCAGGCGGAACAGGGCTGCGAAGTCCAGCCCGCCGGTGCCGGGCTGCCCCCGACCGGGGACATCGGCGAACTGGATATGGCCGATATCGGGCAGGTTTTCCCGCAGCGATGCCGCGAGATCCTCCCCCATGCGGGCCATGTGATAGCAGTCGAACTGCATCTTCAACGACGGATGCGCCACCGCTTCGCGCATTTCCTGCATCTGGCTGACGGTGCTGACCAGGAAGCGGGGCATGTCATGGGTATTGATGGCTTCGAAGGTGGTGATCGCGCCGATGTCCTCGAAGGCGTCGGCGGCGTATTGCAGGTTCACCGCCAGCGTCTCCAGACAGGCCAGCAGCTCCGCGCCCGCCGGCTGCCGCCCCGCCAGCACGTTGATGCGACGCACATCCAGCGCCTCGGCGTAGGCCAAAGCCTCGCTCACGGCCTGCCGGAAGGCGGTTTCGCGCCCGGGGACGCAGGCAAGTCCGTCGCCGCCGTCCATCAGATCTCCCGCCGGCACATTGATCAGGACCAGCGCCAGATCATGCCGGTCGAGTTCCCGGCGGATCAGGTCCGGTTCGATCGCGTAGGGAAACTGGATCTCGACGGCGGAAAACCCGGCGGCGCGCGCGGCGGCGAAGCGGTCGATGGGCGGCGATTCGCGGAACAGCAGCGACAGGTTGGCGGAGAATTCAGGCATCAGGGCTCCGGGGCGGATGGGACGGGGTCATCTTCCGCGAGCTGGCTCAAGCGCAGGATAATCTGGTAGGGCGCACTGCGCTGGGCAAAATTGACAGCCCAGAAAGGCACCTTGCCGCCCGGGTCGGCATACCCTTCAGCGATGATTTTCAGCCGGCCGGGACCGGCAGGCATCCAGGTCAGGCGGATATTCTCGGCGGGCATGCGGATCAGGGGCGGCGAGGGCGGGATCACGTCCGGCGCGGATTCCAGGAGCAACTCGCCGCCGCCGTCTTCCTCGCGCAAGCGGGCATGCAGCACGACATCGCGGTCGGGCATCGCATACGGGGCATCATGCACCAGATGAAGGTAAAACTCGTCCGGCGAGACAGTCCGGACCGGCGTCGCTTCCCGGGTCGACCAGTACCACCGGGGGTAGAGCGCGGCGTCCCGCAGCCGCGTGACCAGCGCGCCCGCGGAACCGCGCAGGACGGACTCCACGCGGAAGGAGCGAAAGCGCTTGCCGGGCTCGATGCGTCCCCAGGCGCGGATGCCGTGCACGCGGTCGTCGCGCACGGCCTGCCACTGGTCGCTCATGCGCAATTGCAGCTCATCGGGGTCATCGCCCGCGCGAGCGGCCGGCGCGCTCAAGACCAGCGCGACGCCCATAACGGCAGACAGGAGGACGGGACGGTGCGGGACGTTCATGGCAGCCTCAAGCCAACGGGGCCGGATACCTGACTGAAAGTACTGCATCGCCCGCCGCACATCAATCCTGCCCGTTGTTCGCGGCGTCGAAATCATGGACGGGGAAGGGCAGCGGCGCTGTGCTGTTGCGGTATTCCTCCTTCAGCACCATGCGCTGGAAGCCCATGACCACATTGTAAGGCGCGTTGCGCTGGATCAGGTTGGCGTCCCAGGAAGGCACCTTGCCGCCCGGATCGATGAAGCCTTCCGCCTCGATCCGGACCTGCTGGCGCGGCAGCGGCGTGAAGCGGATGGTCATGTTCTCGGCGGGCATGCGCACCAGTCCCGGCGTTTCCGGCAGATAGTCCGGATCAGAGCGGACTTGGATGGTTGCGCCGGCTTGGCCGGGGCGTTGCGGCTCGATCACGGCGTGCAGGATGACATCGCGGTTCGGCAGGCCATAGGGCGCACGGTGGACCAGGTAGAGGTAAAAGTCGGTGGGTGAGGCCTGCTTGAGCAAGCGGGATTCCTGCACCTCCCAGTACCACTTGGTGTAATTCGGAAAATCGGTCAGCACATGGGCGATCGCGGCCATGCGGGTGTTCAGCACGGCGTCGACGCGGAAACTGCGGATGCGCTGGTTGTCCTCGCGCTTGGCGTAAGTGCGGACCTGGTTGCGGCGATCGTTGCGGATCAGCTGCCATTCGCCGCCCACAGCCGGTTGCAGCTCCTGCAGGTCGCTTTCCGCGAACGCGGCGGGACTGCAGGTCAGCAGGGGAGGCATCAGTCCGGCCATCAGGAGCAGGGGCAGGACGCCGGAGGCGAGGAAGCGCTTACGTGGCATCGGTCAGGGACAATGGCTGGCGATGGCTGGCGATGGCTGGCGATGGCTGGCGATGGCTGGCGATGGCTGGCGATGGCTGGCGATGGCTGGCGATGGCTGGCGATGGCTGGAGCATGCTGAGGCGTTTCGCCGGAATTCAAGCCATTCCGGGCGAAAGGCTGAATGGCCGGACAGCCGGTTGCGGGCGGCTGTCCGGTGAGCGGTCAAGGCTTTGAGGAAACAGCAAACGGCAACGGAGTCTTCGCGTTCACGTATTCGTCGTTCGACATCATCCGGCGCATCCCGAGCAGGGTAATGTAGGGGGCGTTCCGCGAGACGAAGTTGATCGCCCACGGCGCCATCTTCCCGCCCGGATCGACATAGCCTTCGTTGGTCACCAGGAACTTGCCGTCGCCCATCGGGGTGAAGCGGGCCACCATGTCCTCGGCCTGCATGCGCACATAGGGCGGCTTTTCCGGGATGTAGTCCGGCATCGCGTTGAAGCGGAAGGTGATGTACGGCCGCGACGGGGTCTGCGGTTCGATCGTCATTTTCAGCACGATATCGCGGTCTGGCACTCCGTACGGCGAGTCATGCACCACGTACATGATGTACTCGGTCGGCGACACCTTCTTGAGCAGCTTGGATTCGAGCACGTTCCACGACCAGCGACCGTAGTGGTCGAAATCCATGATCACGCGCATCAGGGCATCCATGGACCCTTCGAATACGGCTTCCACCTTGAAGGAGCGGTAACGCTTGGCGTCTTCCTGTTTGACATAGGTCTTCACGCTGTGGAGGCGGTCGTTCTTGACCAGCACCCATTCATTGCCCAGCTTGTTCTGCAGTTCGCTCAGGTCGTCGTCTTCACGCGCCAGGGCAGGCAGGGTCATCGCCAGGGAAAGAGCAGGTACGGTCAGCCATTTCAGCCAGGTTTTCATACAAATGCTCCGTTATTGTTTTGATCGGGGACACACATCTGTAAGCGTAGGCGCTGCCGCCGAAATCTCAAGGGCGGCAGGCCGGTTCTTCCTCACTCCGGAGGCAGGATCGGGAACGGCAACGGAGTCCGGGCGTTGCGGTATTCATCCGTGCGCAGCATGCGCTGCATGCCCACAAGGATGCTGTAGGGCGCGCTGCGCTGGATGAAATTGATGGCCCAGGTCGGCACTTTTCCGCCCGGGTCGACATAGCCTTCCGCCTCGATGAGCACCTTGCCCTCTTTCTGGGGGGTGAATTTCACGGTCATGTCCTCGGCGGGCATGCGCACCAGCGGCGGTTTCTGTTCGATGTAGTCCGGCACGGCCTTGACCCGCAGCAGCAGGTAATTCTTGCCCTTGGCCTGAGGTTCGACCACCGCGTGCAGGATCACGTCGCGGTTGGGCAGGCCGCCGGGAGCCCGGTGGATCATGTACATGTAGTATTCGGTGGGCGACACCCGCTTCAGCAGCTTCGAGTCCATGACTTCCCAGTACCACTTGCCGTAGTTCTCGAAGTCGAGCATGACCCGCGCGCCCGTGGCGACATCGCCGTCCAGAGAGGCCTCCACCTTGAAGGAGCGGTAGCGCTTGCCGTCTTCCTGCTTGGCGAAGGTCTTGATGTTGCGGAGCTTGTCATTCTTGACCATGACCCACTCGTTGCCGAGCTTGGTCTGGAGTTCGTCGAGATCGTCCTGTTCATCCGCCGCATGCAGGACGGGGGGGGCGGCGAGCAGCACCGTGGCTGCCAGCGCAATCCGTAACGTGCGCCACATAGTTCCTCCGGGGAAACCGTTGTTGTTGTGCGGGCCGGGCCTTTTCCCGGCCGTTTATCAGGCGACAGGATGCCCTGCACTATTACGGTTATCGTTTTATATAGCGGACGTGGGGTATTTGCAATATTTGGAAACATTTGGCAAGCGCGTCTTCCGTGACGCACTCGACAGAATTCCGCGCTATCCGTTTATCGGCCGACGAGTGAACGGGCAATGACCTCTTTCATGATCTCGTTGGTGCCGCCGTAGATGCGCTGGATGCGGGCGTCGACATAGGCGCGGGCCGCCGGATATTCCAGCATGTAGCCGTAGCCGCCGAACAATTGCAGGCAGGCATCGGCGACACGGCCCTGCATGTCGGTGCCGGCCATCTTGGCGGTGGCCGCCTGCACGGCGTCCAGCTTGCCTTCCATGTACTGGCGCACGCACTGGTCGATGAAGGCGCGACAGACGGCGATCTCGGTGTGGCAGGTCGCCAGCACGAAGCGGGTGTTCTGCAACTGGCTGATCGGCTTGCCGAACGCCTTGCGTTCCTGGGTGTAGGCAATGGTGGCGGCCAGCAGGCCCTCGGCGGACGCCACGGCGCAGGCCGACAGGTTCAGGCGCTCGCGCGGCAGCTCGTTCATCATGATGGCAAAGCCGCGGCCTTCCTGGCCGAGCAGGCTGTCGGCGGGCAGGCGGACGTTGTCGAAGAACAACTCGGAGGTGTCCTGGGCGTGCAGGCCCATCTTCTCCAGGTTACGGCCCCGGGCGCAGCCGGGCAGGCCCATGTCCACCAGGAACAGGCTGACACCCTTGGCGCCGGCGGCCGGATCGGTCTTGGCGGCGACGATCACCAGGCCCGCGTGCTGGCCGTTGGTGATGAAGGTCTTGGAGCCGTTCAGCACGTAGTGGTCGCCGTCCCGGATGGCGGAGGTGCGGATGGCCTGCAGGTCGGAACCGGCGCCCGGTTCGGTCATGGCAATGGCGCCGACCACCTCGCCGGAGGCCATTTTCGGCAGCCATCGCTTGCGCTGGGCGTCGGTGCCGATGTGCAGCACGTAGGGAGCGACAATATCGGAATGCACCGACAGGCCGGTCGCCAGCGAGGCGAAGTTGGCGCGCGAGGCTTCTTCCAGCACCACCATGGAATAGAGGTAGGAAACGCCCGAGCCGCCCAGGTCGTCCGGCTGGTCGACGCAGAGCAGGCCGTTCTCGCCCATCTTCAGCCAGACGTCCTTGGGAATGATGCCGTCCTTTTCCCACTGGTCGTAATACGGCTTGATTTCCTTGTCCAGGAAACGCTTCACCATGTCGCGGAACTGTTCCAGCTCGCTGTCGTTGTGCGCGGTCATCATCTCTTTCCTCGGTCGGGGGATGGCAGGGGGAGGGCGTCGGATAAAAAACAGGCCGGAACGCGACTGTCCGGTCATGCCTGTCGTCGGCCCTATCGGCTATGATCCAGTCACCGCACGGCGAGGTCCGGGTGACCGCCGTGACGGCTTGAAAAGTTGTACGACTGTACAGAAAGAATTGCTCGGGCGCAAAGCCGCCCTTGCTTCCGGGACGGACAAGTCCGGGACAAAACTCCCGGTGCGATTTGCCGAATTGCCGGGCCTTCGCCGGAGCCTGTCAATGGTGGCGGCGACTTTTTTCAGTAAACTGGCGGCACACTGTGCTTAACGCTTAATCCGAGGTTCTTCCATGCCCACCTACAAGGCTCCCCTGCGCGACATGCGCTTCCTGATGAACGAAGTGTTCGATTATCCCGCCCACTACGCTGGCCTGACCAACGGCGGCGATGCCACGCCGGACATGGTCGAGGCGATCGTCAGCGAATGCGGCCGTTTCTGCGAGGAAGTGCTGGCGCCCCTGAACCTCAGCGGCGATCTGGAAGGCTGTCACTTCGAGAACGGCGAAGTCACCACGCCGAAGGGCTTCAAGGACGCCTACGACCAGTACGTGGCCGGCGGCTGGCAGGGCCTGTCGCACCCGCAGGAATACGGCGGCCAGGGCCTGCCGATGTCGCTGAACCTGATCAAGGCGGAAATGATGGGGACCGCCAACTGGTCCTTCACCATGTATCCCGGCCTGTCGCTGGGCTGCATGAACACCATCATGCAGTACGGCACGCCCGAACAGCTGAAGCTGTACATGCCGCCGCTGGTGGAAGGCCGCTGGACCGGCACCATGTGCCTGACCGAACCGCAGTGCGGTACCGACCTCGGCCAGGTCAAGACCAAGGCCGAGCCGCAGGCTGACGGCACCTACAAGCTGACCGGCACCAAGATCTTCATTTCCGCCGGTGAGCACGACCTGGCCGAGAACATCGTGCACATCGTGCTGGCCCGCCTGCCGGACGCGCCTGCCGGCACCCGCGGCATTTCGCTGTTCATCGTGCCGAAGTTCATCCCGACCGCCGACGGCGGCGTGGGCGAGCGCAACCCGGTGACCTGCGGCTCCATCGAGCACAAGATGGGCATCCGCGCCTCCGCCACCGCCGTGCTGAACTTCGACGGTGCGGTCGGCTACCTGATCGCCCAGCCGAACAAGGGCCTGGAGGCCATGTTCACCTTCATGAACACCGCGCGCATCGGCACCGCCGTGCAGGGCGTGGCCCATGCCGAGCTGTCCTACCAGGGCTCCCTGCCGTACGCCAAGGAGCGTCGCTCCATGCGGGCCCTCTCGGGCAAGAAGGAGCCGGACAAGGTGGCCGACGCGCTGATCTGGCACGCCGATGTCCGTCGCATGCTGCTGACCCAGAAGGCCTTCGCCGAAGGCGGCCGCGCGATGATCTACTTCGCCGCGCAGTACGCCGACCACATGACCAACGGCATCATCGAGAACGACCAGAAGAAGTACGAGCACTGGGATGACAAGCTGGGCTTCTTCACGCCGATCCTGAAGGGCTTCCTGACCGAAATGGGGCTGGAGTCGGCCAACATCGGCATGCAGGTGTTCGGCGGCCACGGCTACATCAAGGAACACGGCATGGAGCAGATCGCGCGCGACGCCCGCATCGCCACGCTGTACGAAGGCACCACCGGCATCCAGGCGCTCGACCTGCTGGGTCGCAAGGTGTTGCTGCAGAGCCGCGGCAAGGCTGTGCGCGACTTCACCGCCGACGTGCTGAAATTCTGCGGCCGTCATGCCCGCAACAAGAAGATGCGTCGCTATGTCTGGGACCTGACCAAGCTCTGCGCGCAGTGGAACTACATCACCACCCGCATCATGCTGACCGCCCGCAAGGACCGCGACATGGTCAGCTCGGCCTGTCACGACTTCCTGATGTATTCCGGCTATGTGACCATGGCTTATTTCTGGGCCCTGCAGGCCGCCGTGGCGCAGGAGAAGCTGGACAACGGCGGGCTCGACCAGCCGGAGTTCTACCAGGCCAAGCTGCAGACCGCCGAGTTCTACTTCGAACGCCTGCTGCCGCGCGCCCAGGCGCATGCCGGCAGCGTGCTGTCGCCGTCGAAGACGCTGATGCAGATGGAAGCCGACCACTTCGCGTTCCTGTGATCGCGAGCGTGGCGTGAATGAAAACGGGGAGCGTCAGCTCCCCGTTTTCATTGGTGTGGCAGGTATGACCTTGAAGAAAAGAAAGTGCAGGTCGGGCTTGAGCCCGACCATCCCCCTCAGGCCGGAGAGCGTTGTCGGGCTGAAGCCCGACCTACAGGCCTTGCGGGGCAAGCGGCTCCGGCTCCCCCGTCTCGACTTCCGCGGGCGGATAATCCAGCCATTTCCCCAGCACATCCGCCGCCTCCTCCAGCCCCTCGCTGCGCAGGGCGGAGAACAGCGAAATGGTCGCGGTGAGGCCTTTTTCCTTCAGGCGTTTGGCAACGTCCTGCACGGCGGTCAGGGCCGGGCCGCGGTTCAG
>JAYRMT010000108.1:0-10601 GCA_041912575.1 Fluviicoccus sp.
GGTCCGGGCCTGACTTTTCTCCGCCCCGAAACGGAGCTCGCCCAGCGTAATGGCGGAAACGGCCAGTTCACCGGCGGCATGCCGCTCGAATCGCGCCCGGACTTCGGGGGGACGATGCTTGGCGATGTAGATGCAGATATTGGTGTCCAGCAGGTAACGCGCCGTCATCAGAAATCCTCCCGCTCCTGCGGCGGCAGGTCCTGTCGTCCCTCCGCCATGAAGTCGTCTGGCAGGGCGGACAGCAGATCGAAAATGGCGGCGGCGTTGACCGGCACTTCGCGCAGGACGATTTCGTCGCCGCGCCGGAAAATCTCCACCTGGTCGGTCGTGAAGCGGAATTCCTTGGGCAGGCGGACCGCCTGGCTGTTGCCGGACTGGAAGACGCGGGCAAGGGTCATGGCGTGCGCTCCGGGATGTGTGGATATACAATAAGTATATACGTTTGATTCAGAATTTTCCTCCCTTGCCTTCACCCCCCGAAAACCGCCCCGCGCCGCTCACCGATTCCCCGCTCGCCAGCGTCTTAAGCCCATGCGCGAACTCGTTCGCCAGCGCCTCCTCCACCCCCATGCCCCATTGCTGGTAAGCGCTCATCCGGTCCCCGCGCAGGCACGTTTGCGGAAAGGCGGCGATCTGCAAGGCCAGTTCCTCGGCCGCGCGCAGCGCTTCCCCGGCCGGCGCGATCCGGTTGGCCAGTCCGATCTGCAGGGCTTCCGCCGCATCCACCGGCCGCCCGGTCAGGATCAGGTCCAGCGCCCGGCTCATGCCGATCAGGCGCGGCAGGCGCACCGTGCCGCCGTCGATCAGCGGCACGCCGAAACGGCGGCAGAACACCCCGAATACCGCTGTTTCGTCAGCCACGCGCAGGTCGCACCACAAAGCCAGTTCCAGCCCCCCCGCCACGCAATAGCCGCTCACCGCCGCGATCACCGGCTTGGACAGCAGCATGCGTGATGGCCCCATCGGCCCGTCGCCGTCGGGATCGATGCGGTTCATGCGCGCGGCATCGGTCGCCACGGCCTTGAGGTCGGCTCCGGCGCAGAAATTCCCGCCATCGCCGGACAGGATCGCCACGCAGAGTTCGTCATCCGCCTCGAAATCGCGGAAGGCCTGCGCCAGGGCCTCGGCGGTCGGACGGTCCACCGCGTTGCGGGCCTCGGGACGGGTGATGAACACCTTCAGCAACGGCGGCTGCCGTTCGATGCGGACCAAGGTCGTCATGGCAATCTCTCCTCACAATTCGCGCCGGAATTCCGGTCGAGCCTATAGCAACATTAACAATAGTTCAATAAAATGCATTTAATCGTAATATTTGTGATCCTGCGTCATGAGCCGACCGAACCCCCGCCATCTGCTGCTCAACCTGCTGACCGCCGCCGAGGGCCATTCCCTGTCCGCCCGCGATGCGGTGTCCGCCTGCGCCTTGTTCGGCATCACCGAAAACAGCGTGCGGGTGACGCTGGTGCGGCTGGCGGCGGCGGGACTGATCGAGGCGGCGGGACGGGGCGAGTACCGGCTGGGCCCCAACGCCACCGAACTGGCGGCGAACGTGACCGGCTGGCGGCAGGCCGAACAGCGGCTGCGCGACTGGAACGGCGACTGGGTGGCGGTGCATGTGGGCAATCTGGGCCGCAGCGACCGCACCGCGCTGCGCGTGCGCGACCGGGCGCTGGCGCTGCTGGGCCTGTGCGAACTGGAGCGGGGACTGTACCTGCGGCCGGACAACCTGCAGGGCGGGGTCGGCGCGGTGCGGGACCGCCTGTACAAGCTCGGGCTGGATAACGAGGCCGCCGTGTTCCGGCTGGCCGAGCTCGATCCGGCGCGTGACGCCCGCGCCCGCACGCTGTGGGACGGCGCGGCGCTGACCCGGCGCTATCAGGACATCCGCCAGCGCCTGCAAGGCTGGCTCGACAAGGCCGACGGTCTGGAGCCCGAGGCCGCCGCCCGCGAATCCTACCTGTTGGGCAACGAGGCGATCCGGCACATGGTCTTCGACCCGCTGCTGCCCGAGCCGCTGGTGGACGCCGCCGCCCGTCGCGCCTGCGCCGACCTCGTGCAGCATTTCGATCGCGCCGGTCACGCGATCTGGCGGCAGCTCTACGACAGTTTCCGCCAGCCCGCCGCCGCCGCCGGCGACAGCGTCGTGCACTAGGGCGTTGTCATGACCGCCGCCCGCACGCTGACCGTCGGCATCGCCCAGTACCCGGCGCGCTACAACGACGTGCCCGGCGCGCTGGGCTGGCTGGAAGGCGTGCTGGAGCCACGGCAGGGGCAGGTCGACCTGGTGCTGTTGCCGGAAGCGGCGTTTACCGGCTACGTCTCGCCGCGCGGCGATTTTGACCTGAGTCCCTTCGCCGAGCCGCTGGACGGCCTGTGCGCCCGCACCTGCGCCGCGCTGGCCCGCAAATACGGTATCGCGCTGGCCGTCCCGCTGATCGAGCGCGACGGCGGGCGCTGCTTCAACAGCCTGCTGCTGTTCAACCGGGACGGCGAACGCATCGGCCACTGGCGCAAGCGCCATCCCTGGATGCCGGAAACCTGGGCCGCACCCGGCGACCTCGGCACGCCGCTGGTCAATCTTAACGGCGTTAACATTGCCGCCGCGATCTGCTACGACCTGCATTTTCTGGCCGATGACGCGCCCGATGTCCTCACGCGCGCCGACCTGTTGCTGTTCCCCTCGGCCTGGGTCGAGGAAGAGGATTCCCGTCCCGCCCGCCTGACCGAGCTGGCCGACTGCTTCGGTGTGGCGATTGCCAATGCCAACTGGGGCGCGAGCCGTCCCCGCGTGCCGGGGCAGGGCCATTCGATGATTCTGGGGGCCGACGGCCGTACCGTCGCCACGACCCCGCCGCACAGCGCCGCCGCCTGGTGCCAGGCGACGCTTACCTTTGATCCCGTTGTTGATCCCGATGCCGGAGACACGCCATGACCGTGCAGCAAGACCGCGCCGCGATGTTCCTCGCCCAGACCCACGAGGTCGAGAACATCGCCCATGAATTCCAGGATGTGAACCTCTACACTACCGACCTCGCCTTGCAGGAAGCCGTGGCGCGCGAAGGCGCGGGCTGGGCGAACGAGGCGCTGACCGCCTTCGGCGCGCTCACCGGCTCGGCGGAGTATCTGGAACTGGGCCATCTGGCGAACAAGTTCGGCCCGGAATTCGACCCGCAGGACCGCTTCGGCAACCGCGTCGACCTGGCCAAGTACCACCCCAGCTACCACCAGCTGATGAAATCCGCCATCGAGCACGGCATCCATGCCGCGCCATGGAGCGATCCCAAGCCCGGCGCGCATGTCGCCCGCGCCGCACACTTCTACCTGCAATCGCAGGTCGAAGCCGGTCACGGCTGCCCGATCACCATGACCTTCGCCGCCATCCCGGCGCTGCGCCTGCAACCGGACCTGGCCGCGATCTGGGAACCGAAGATCACCTCGCGCATCTACGACCCGCGTAACGTGCCGATCGATCAGAAACAGGGCGTGACTATTGGCATGGGCATGACCGAAAAGCAGGGCGGTTCCGATGTCCGTTCCAACACCACCCGCGCCTACGCGGTGGGGCAGGGCGGACCGGGTCAGGCCTACGAACTGGTCGGCCACAAGTTCTTCCTGTCCGCGCCGATGTGCGACGCCTTCCTGGTGCTGGCGCAGGCGCCGGGCGGGCTCAGCTGTTTCCTCGTGCCGCGCTGGCGGCCGGACGGCAGCAAGAACCCGCTGCAGGTGCTGCGCCTGAAACGCAAGATGGGCAATGTGTCCAACGCGTCCAGCGAAGTGGAATTCCGCGGCGCGCTGGGCTGGCTGATCGGGCAGGAAGGGCGCGGCGTGCGCAACATCATCGAGATGGTGGCGATGACCCGCTTTGACTGCATGATCGGCTCCAGCGCCGGCATGCGCATGGCCACCACGCTGGCGCTGCATCACTGCGGCCTGCGTTCCGCCTTCGGCAAGGTGCTGGACCGGCAACCGCTGATGCAGAACGTGCTGGCCGACCTGGCGCTGGAAAGCGAAGCGGCGGTGACGCTGACCATGCGCATGGCGCACGCGATGGATCATCGCGCCGCCGACGAGCATGAAGAACAGATGGTCCGCATCGCCACCGCCGTCGGCAAGTACTGGATCTGCAAGCGCACGCCCAACCACGCCTACGAGGCCATGGAGTGCATCGGCGGCAGCGGCGTGATGGAAGACAGCCCCTACCCGCGCCTGTACCGCGAAGCGCCGATCAACGCCATCTGGGAAGGCAGCGGCAACGTGCAGTGCCTGGACGTGCTGCGCGCCATGCAGAAGACGCCGGAGGTCGTGACGGCGTTCTTCACGGAATTGAAAAAGGCGAAGGGCGGCAATGCGTTGCTGGACGGCTATGTGAGGTCGCTGCAGCAGGAATTCACCGATATGGCGGACATGGAATTCCGCGCCCGCAGCGTGGTGGACCGCATGGCGCTGGCGCTGCAGGCTTCGTTGCTGGTGCGACATGCCCCGGCGATGGTGAGTGATGCGTTCTGCGCCGGGCGGCTGGCGGCGGTGGGGCAGCATAATTACGGGACCTTGCCGAAGGGGGTGGATGCGGCGGGGATTATTCAAAGGGCGCGGGGAGAATAAAGAAACTTTCCCTCCTGCAAGGCAGGGGGGATGTCACGGAGTGACAGGGGGGTTGCGGAACGTCGTCCGTACACGCCCTCCGCCATAAGCGCCGTGTTAAGCGCACCGCCGTGACCCCCCAGCCCTGCGGGCAGCCCCCCTGTTCCACAGGAGGGCGTAACACCCTCCTGTCCCCAAATCACAAATTCTTGTCCTGAATTCCCCTGTTACCGGACGCTTGTCACGTTTATGTTCGGTCTTGCCATTGATAAATGACAAGGTTGAAACATGACGCACGCCCTCCGACACCTCGAAAAGGCGCTGGTCCACGAAGTGGCCCCCGCCTATACCGCCAAAGCCAGGATGGCCCATCCGGAAGCCGTCCGCACCTGGCGGCCGAAGGGGCAGGTCTGGCCGCTGTTGCGCGAGTTGCAGGGCCGCGTGATCGGCCTGCGCAAGTGCCGCATGGAGGTGGACGGCGCGAGCATGGTCTGGCTGGAAGGCGGCAATCCACACGGCCCGACGGTGGTGCTGCTGCACGGCTTCGCCTCCAGCAAGGAAAACTGGCTGCTGCTGCTGCCCTTCCTGTCCAAGCGCTACCACCTGCTGGTGCCCGATCTGCCGGGTTGGGGCGAAAGCCATTTCCGCCATGAAAAATTCTACGGTCTGGATCATCAGGCCGATCGCATCGCCGACTGGGCGAAACAAATCCTGCCGGGCAAGGCGCACTTCGTCGGCAGCTCCATGGGCGGCGGCATTGCCGGTCTGGTCGCGGCCCGTCATCCCGAGGTGGTCGCCAGCCTGACGCTGATGAACGCCGCCGGTGTGCGCGGGCAGGGCAGCACGCCCTTCGAGCGCGGCCTGCTGATGGGGGAGAACGGCCTCAATCCGTCCAGCTATCCGGAAGTGGTCAAGCTGTTCACCACGGTGCTGGAGCGCAACAAGACCGCGCTGTCGCTGGTACTGGCCTCGACGATGGGGCAGGAGATGGTGTCGCGCCGCCACGTGAACCGGCACCTGTTCCATCACATGATCGCGCATTCGCTGCAATGCGAGCGGCCGGGCGTGTCCGCCGTGACCGTGCCGACGCTGATTTTGTGGGGGGAAGAGGATCAGGTACTCCACCACAGCTGCGTGGAAAGCTTCAAGCAGCTGATTCCGCATGCGCAGGTGCGCAAGCTGAAAGGCGTCGGGCATCTGCCGATGGTGGATGTGCCGGGGGTGACGGCGAAGACGTTGAACTGGTTCTGGCATGGGGTTTGATTCAGGAGTTCCCTCTCCCCCTGTGGGAGAGGGTTAGGGAGAGGGGGGCGGAAACCTGTCCGGAGAAATCAAACGCCAAATCAGGTATCGTAGAACCGACCGGCTATTCCGGACCCAGGAGCCCCGACATGCCAACCGCCAACCAGATTGCCTTCATCAGCCCGGAAGACTACCTGGCTGGTGAAGAAACCGCCGACATCCGCAGTGAATATATCGACGGCTGCATCTACGCCATGTCCGGGGCCAGCGCGAACCACAACCGCATCGCGGGCAACATCCACACCGCCTTCAACGTGCACCTGAAGGGCAAACCTTGCCAGCCTTACAGCGCCGACATGAAGGTGAATATTGGCAGCAAATACTTTTATCCCGATGTGATGGTTGATTGCAGCGACCTTCCGGGAGACAGCCAGGTCACGCAAACGCCGGTTATTGTGGTGGAGGTCATGTCCAAGTCCACCCGCCGCATGGATGAAACCGTCAAGCGGCTTGCCTACATGCAAATCCCCACCGTGCAGGAATACCTGTTGATTGAGCAGGATTTTGTGGATATTGAAATCGTTCGCCGCAGTAATGGCTGGTTGCCGGAACACTATTATCTGGGCGATGAGTTCACCCTGACATCCATTGGCCTCACCCTGCGGGTGGAGGATGTGTATGATCGGGTGCAAAACAGTGATATGGGTGAGTGGCTGCAGAAGCGGGTGGGGGCGGGGTAAGGCCTACGTTATGTGTATGTTACTTCTTCTTTAGAACAACGAAGCCACTACCTTTTTCTGTAATTTTATATTTTTTCCTGAGCGTAATAAGCCCCGTAACGCCTCCAAGCGTAATGCCTATTCCCAGCATTGCACTTATACTTGCAGCGCCAGCTGCAGCGCTTCCGGCACGAAGACCTACAATACCTAGCGCCAGTCCGTCTGCTGCTGCCGCAATAGGTACAGTACTACCGCCAGTTGCGGGGGCGGCAAGGGTGGAATAAATTCCTACGGCTACTAGGACTATCGAAACAGCCCAAGCCGTTTGCTTGATACCATGGATCAGAACAATCCACTTTGCCAGTTCTGGGTTTTCAACTCTTATCTCATCCTCACCAGATGCGATTCCGTCTTTAAATGACTGTTTGGATTTGACAGTAACCATGAAGATCTCTTTGTATTGAAAGGTAAAATTATCAATGCAGATTGCATGGGTTCAAGCTGAATATTCCTCAACCCCGCCAATCCCCGCCGCAAAAACATGCCCCCGCCGCAAGATCATCAGCAGCACCGAATCCTGCACCTCCGGCGACAACCCCATGAACGCCTCCGGAACCCAAACTCTTGCATACTCATCGTCCGCCTGCAACCGGAACCGGCGGCGATAAGTCACCGTCAGATAAAGGCCGTGCTCGACCCCGCGCGGAACGCGCACACACTCCGCCAAACGCGGAATCACCCGCCCATCCCCATGCTGCGCCTCAAACCACATGGCCTTGAGCTTGTTCATCGCGCCGCTCCCCCGGTTCAGCTTGAAGACCAGATAAATCAACACAATCGCGATAAAAACACCCATGTTGCCCCCTACTTCACTACCACCGGATTCTCAATCACCCACCGGCTGCCGCACTGCGGGCACCGCCCGGACACCGGCAACGGGCGGCTGAAACTGAAGCTGCACTTCAGGCACAGATAAAAATACGGCGGCCCGGCAATAACGCTGGTATGCATGGAATCGACTCCTTTCATTCTCTACGGGTTCACCATACGTGAGCGACGCGACAGGTCATGTCATCGCCGCCAAACCTTGCCATGTTCACAACTGCCCGGCGGGCTCCTCCAGCCCGTTGTCGCGCAGCACGGCCATCAACTCATGCAACGCCGCCGATGCCCTCCGTCGGGCGTCCGCCTCGACGTCCTCCTTTGGCAGCAAGCTGTCCAGTAGCGATTGCAGACCGCGCGCAAGCCGCGACCCGGCGGATGCCGGCACGACGCCGGTCTGGCGGGACGGATCCCGAAGGTATTCTCTCGGGGCTTTGTGCAAGTCGGCCAGACCGCTGCGCACCGCCTCCTCGGACGCCAGCCCCGTCACCAGCCGCGCCTTGCTGAAAAGCGGGCGCAATTCTTCCAACAGGGTGGGGGACAACACCTCGTGCAACTGTTCTTCCACCAGCCGCAAGGTCAGCGCCTGCGACAGGCTTAGCCCTTCTACCCGCTGCCCCTGCCGCCAGCGCCAGCCGTGCGGCATGCAGTCGCGGCGGCACTCCAGCGACACCACCTGCTCCAGCAGCCGCAGGTCGCGCTGGATCGTGCGCATTTCAGCCTCGATGCCCTGCCGGGCGAGATAATCGCGAATGTTCGCGGTGGAAACGCAGACCCCTTCCGACAAATACATCAGGATGTGCCATTGGCGGTGGAAGACGGTGGTGGATTCTCCGCTCATGGAAGTGTCGTCCGGGGAAGTTGGAAGAATCGTAGCAAAGCCGTTGCGGCTGACCCAGACGGGGAGGGACGGAGTGCGTCAGGTTATGACGCACTCAAACCGGAGAGTCCTCCCGCCACGTCAACCACACCCTTAAATCAAACTCCAGCTGCCCGTACCCCGGCTGCATGTGCTCGCACAACTGGTAGAACGCCTTGTTGTGATCCTTCTCGCGCAGGTGCGCCAGCTCGTGCACGGCGATCATGCGCAGGAACTCCGGCGGGGCGTCGCGGAACACGCCCGCGATGCGGATTTCCTTGCTGGCCTTGAGCTTGCCGCCGTGCGGGCGCGACATCGCCGTGTGCAGCCCGAGCGCGTTGCGGATGACATCCAGCTTGCTGTCGTAGAGCACCTTGTCGATGCGCGGCGCATTGCGCAGGAATTCCTGTCGCAGGGTGTCGACGTAGTGGTACAGCGCCTTGTCGGTCTGGATGTCGTGGCGGCCGGGATATTTGCGTTCCAGATACGGTCCCAGTTCGCCGCTGTCGCGCATCTGGCCGATCCGCGCCAGCAGGTGTTCGGGGTAGCCGCGCAGGTATTTGAAATCGGTCATGGATCAATAGGGTTGCTGGCCGACATAGTTGCCGGGCGGGTTGTACTGGCAGACAAAATACTCGGTGCCGCCGCCGCTCGCCAGCCCGCAGCCGACCTGGGTGCTGTTGCGCCAGATGATCTGGGTGTAATGCCCGACCACGCCGCCATTGCGGGAGTTGGTGCCGGTGCCGTATTCGAAATCGGCTTTTTCATCCCCCCAGGATTTGACCATGTCCCGCAGGCTGTACGCGTTCGCCGTACCGGCCCAGATGTTCTCGCCATAGCGCGAATTGGAGTGGCGGAACCGGCCGCTGGACGCCATGTCCTCGGCCCAGGCCTGGGCGCTGGCGGCGAGTTCGGACGACCAGGATAACGGCGGAACGGACACTTCGGCGCGGTAGGCGTTGTGGGCAGAGACAATCGTGTCCGGATCGAGGGTGGCGGCCAGCGCCGGTAGGGCCAGAAGCAGACCGGCCGCTAGTGTTGACAGACGGTGGGGCATGGCGAATCTCCGTTTCGGGGGGAACAGGGGTGACGGTAGCACTGAGGGCCTGCAACGTCACCCCGACCCCGGGGGGATAGTCCCGGCGTGTCCGGCTAGCCCGGGACAGACTGCAGATAAACGCCGCAAAGGAAAATATTCCCGGCCACCGTCAGCCAGAACAACCGCCGGAACGCCGTTTTGACGGACTTGTGCCGGAGGATCTGCTGTGCGGCGATCGCGCCTGGCCAGCCGCCGACCAGTCCCAGCAGGAGCAGGGTGCTTTCCTGGGTTCGCCAGCGGTTATTGCGGGCGGCCGACTTGTCGAGGGCGTAGGCCGCAAAAGTGGTCAGGCTGGCCAGCGCGAAAAAGCCGCCCAGCCAGAGCGGCAGGCGTCCGGCCAGGATCAGCCCTGTCAGGGCCAGCAGGAATGTCACGGCGCACAGGACGGCCGGCGGAATCCCGGTCAGGCGCGCCGACAAGGGCAGGTCAAGCCGCGCCTCCTCCGCCTTCAGTCCTCCCTTGCCGTCCGCGACCGTACGGCAGGTCACGCGATATCCGCGGGCGGGGCGCCGTTGTCCCCGGGCCATGGCCTTGATATGCAGAAAGATATTCGCGCCGCCCGCATCCGGCGTCACGAAACCGAAGCCGCGTTCATCATTCCATTCCGTGATGAGGCCGCAGGTCATACCGGCAGCGAGGGTCTTCGGGCCGGCGTCGACGGGGGCCGAGTCTTCGGTGGCGGTCATCCCGGCTCCGGCCCAGAGGGAAGCGCCCGGCATCGCCGGCGTCTCTGGCAGGATACGGATGCTGGTGGCGCACGGTCGTCCCTGCTTGTCCTGCGCCATCACGAAGGAAAGGCGGTCGCCATTGACCGGACGGCGTTGCCCGCCGTCGAAATCGCGAATGTGCGCGAACACGCGCTCCCGGTTTTCGTCGTTGCGCACGAAGCCGAAACCTTTCTCATCATTCCAGTCCGCGAGTTTTCCTTCCCTGCGCATCGCTCATCTGTCCCTGTGGTGAAGTGTACGGGCGATTATAACGGCCTTTGCAGGCTGGAATCTTCATGCGGGCGGCCCAAGGTGTCCTGTCCCTGCGGTCGATCACCTGCCCGCCATTCCAGATAAACGGCATCCGCCTTTCCCTTGCGAATATACCCAACGGGGTATAGTATTTTGGCATAACCCATAACGAATGTCAGAGAGGGCGCGCCATGACGCACATCGTCATCATCGGAGCAGGGCTGGGCGGCATGGCCGGGGCCTACGAGCTTCGCGATACC
>JAYRMT010000109.1:0-10506 GCA_041912575.1 Fluviicoccus sp.
GCCCCTTACCCTTGATGGTCAGGAAAGCCTGATCACCCGCGATGCGAACACGTACCGTGCGCGCAGGGTCGCGACTCAGATACCCTTGTCGGAACAGCACGGCGGGCGCCTCGCGCCAGCCTTCGCCTCGCACCCGGAATTTGCGCTCGATTTCCAGTCCCATCTCAGTCCTCCCGCGACGTCTTGCCGCCTTGCAACCGCCGGTTCAGGTGCAGTTCGTACAGCTTGGCTTCCTTGAGGAAGGCGTAAAAGGCGTTGATCATGCTGCCGATGAAGCCGCGCCGTCCGTTGAGGAAGTTGCGGCGCAGGATGTAGGACTTGAAGAACATCAAGGGCATCACCAGCACCAGCTTGACCAGTGAGTGTTGTTTCCCCTTGGCGAATTTCTCGGCGGCTGCAAGCGCGGAATAGGCATTCGTCTTGTCCACCTTGATACGGATTGTATTTTCGCCGTAGTGGCGGATACCTCCAGCCACTGTCCGCACCTTGCCGGTTACCGTAATCGATTCATGCACTTCCTTGCCGGTGTCATAACTGCCCGCAGATTTGCGGAAAAAACGGACGCGGTGGTTATAACGACCGTTCTTGGCGGGGGGACAGCCCAGAAAATAATCGTGAATGGGAATATCGAGGCCATCCGCGTCATCTGAAGCGATACAAGCCGCTATATCCGCCAGCAGTTCGGCGCTGGCTTCTTCATCACCATCCAGATTCAGCACCCAGTCCTGCGTGCAATAGCTCAGCGCCAGCGCTTTCTGGCGGGCATAGCCCAGCCAGTCCTGATGCCATATCCGGCAACCCTGCGCCCGAGCGATTTCCAGCGTGCGGTCGGTGCTGCCGGAGTCCACCAACACCACCTCCGCGCAATCTCGGACACTGGCCAGGGTCAATGCCAGTGTAGCCTCACAGTTCTTGGTAATAATGTAGACACTGACGGGCAATTTCTCGCTCATGATTCACACTCGGTAGCGACCCTTGCGGACGGCGATCAGGAATTGCAGGCGGTTCATTTCCCCGTTGACGCTGATGCGGGGAATCTCGAACGGCTGCGCGGCGGGATCCGGCAGGATATGCTTCTTGGTAGTGACGGCATTGCTGAAACCGGCCTCTTCCACCATGCGGACATGACGCGCCTCGAAGCGCCCGTAGGGATACGCGAAGGCGGTGCACGGCTTCCCGGACAGTTCGGCGGCCAACTCGCGCGACCGTCGGATCTGCGCGGCCGCTTCGTCATCCGGTACATTCTTGAGATTGATGTGGTTCACGGTGTGCGCGCCGAACTCAATGTCGCCGGAATCCGCCATCGCGCGGATCTGCGCAGGACTGAGCAAGCGAGTCTCCGGCTTCGCGGGCGACAGGTAGATCGTGGCTTTTGCGCCGTATTTCTTCAGGATCGGCCAAGCGACCGACGCGTTGTTTTCAAAACCGTCGTCAAAGGTCAGCGCGACGCGCTTGCGACCGTCTTTCGGCGCGGAGAGCAACCCGGTGATGGTGCAGAACTCGAAGCCCTGCCGGGCAAACCACGCCACCTGCGCCTCGAAGCGCGCCGGACTGAGGTTGATACCGCGCGAGGGTTCGTCCGCGCTGACGCTGTGGTACATCAGAATGCGCGGCGCGGACCACGGCGCGGAAGGCCGCCAGAAATTGTAATGCGCGCAGAAAACCAGGAAAGCCGCCAGCGCGATCAGGAAAATAACCGTTTCGATCATGATGATTCCGATGGGATCGGGCGACAACCGGCGAACCGCCGGCCATGCCCTGCGGGTGCGATTCTACCTGTTGCACGGGAAATTGCCGACTCTTTCCGGACAGGGCGACGCAGGGTTTTGCTTGGGCCGACCGGATGGATGACTTAGTATTGGCGGCCTGAATCCCGCTGTCTGACTTCCGGAACCACTCCATGTCCCTGTCACGTTATCTGCGCAAGAAACTCCATGCCAGTCTGGTCAAGCGCGAGGAGCGCACCCTTCTGGCGCAATGGTTCCTGCTTTTCGGCGAACACGCGGACCCTCTGAACCCGCCAGACCCCGAAACCCTGCACCGGATTGTCCCGCCGGATGACCGTTTCTACGCGGATCCCTTCCTGGTGCATGACCAAGGGCGTCATTTTATCTTCTTTGAAGAATACCCTTTCGCGGATCCGGTCGGCTTCATCTCAGCGGTCGAAGTGTTCGCGGACGGCGCGCACGGCGAAGTTCGACCGGTGATCCGGACGCCGTACCATCTCTCCTACCCGGTTATGTTCCAGCGCGACGGCCAGTGGTTCATGATGCCGGAAAGCCACCAGCACAACACGATTGAGATCTGGACCTGTGAGGAATTTCCCTGGCGCTGGCGGCTCAGTCATACGCTCATGGAGGGTGTCGCCGCAGTGGACACTACACCGCTTTACCATCGGGGCGAATGGTGGCTGTTTACTGCCCTGCGCAAAAACTGCAAAAAATTCGGCGACAAGCTATTCCTGTTTCGGGGCGATGACCTCTTCGGCGCGCATTGGGAGCCGCATCCGCTCAACCCGGTCCGCCAAGGCATTCTCTATGACCGCCCGGCGGGGAACATCATTGTCCGGGATGACCGGCTCTACCGGCCGGTGCAGGATTCACTGACGCGCTACGGCGGTGCGATGGAGTTGCGCGAAATCACCGTCCTGAGTCGTGACGCCTATGCCGAGCACTGTGTGCGGCGCATGGAGCCCACACCCGGCAGCGAGCTGAAAGGCATGCATACCTATAACGCCGCCCACGGCTGGGTCGTCATGGACGCGTTGCGTCTGGTTCCGCGCGGGGCCTGATTCAGCCCTCGCTCGCCGCCCCCGCCCCGCCTCTGGCGGTCAATGCCGCAAAGGCGAAAGACAACAGAAACAAGGTCAGAGTGGTCAGCTCCGATCCGTAAAACGCCCGGTGCGTATTCAGCGGCCACCACAGAGTCGCCGCCGCGATCAATGCGGGCCAGGCGGCCCGGCGTTGCGCCGTAGTCGCGCTGCGGCACAGCCGCCACGCCAATATCCACACCATGCCAAATCCGGCCAGCCCCGGTACGCCTGAACCGGCCCAGATTTCCAGCACCACCTGATGTGGATGAAGGGCCTCAAGCCCTTGGGGCCATGTGGATTGCGCTGGCAGATAATTCTGGAAAACCTTACGGAACGCACCGACCCCGACCCCGTTAACCGGGTGGCTCAGGCCCATGCGTGCGGCGGCAATCCAGATATCAATGCGGCCGCTGGAGGCATCATTCACTGATCGGTAGTCCAGTTGACCGGCACGACTGCTCTGCTTGAAGCGTTCCTGCACCCCGGGGCTGATCTTCATCACCCCCCAAAAGGCGACCGGCGCCATGACCAGCGCCAGCACAACCGGCAACCAGGGTCGTTTCGCGCCGCGCAGGAATTCCAGATAGAAATACGGCAGAAACGCCCAGCCGAACATCAACCAGCCGTCACGGGACCCGCCGACCAGCGCCCCGGTAAACAACAGGATCATCGCGGCAATGTGCCAATGGCGGCGCGCGCCCCACGCATGAAGGACATACAGCGGCAACGCGCCGAACATGCCCATGTAAAACCCGAATTTGTTGGGATGAGAGTAAAAGAGGCTGCTGGCGCGGTGGCCATCCACACCGTCGCGGACCAGATCTATTCCGAAGAAATCCCGTCCGATGACCGTTTGCAACGTCGCATCCACCGCACAGAAGGCCAGCGCAATGGCCATGACCGCGTAAACCGGCCCGTAAACCGGCGTCTTGCGCAACAAGGCAATCACGCCTACACCCGCCAGGGCAAAGAGCGGAAACAGCAAGGTGGTCAGCCAGCTTTCCGCCGGGGCCACCGTATCCACGGCGGAAAACAGCATCGGCAGCCACAAGGCCAGCATGGCTGCAAGGTAGGCGCGCATCCCCGGATCGTCGCGCCACAAAGCGCCGCGTTCGCGCACCAGAAAATAGATTCCGACCAGCGAGAGCAATTCATGCGGAAACATGAACAACCGGGAAGTCGGCAGTAACAGGAGGGGCATCGCCAGGAACAGCGCAACAAGCCACACACGATCACGCCCGTGCGGCAGGGTTAATTTCAGCACATCAGGAGACATGGCAATCCAGACATTCATGATAATAGGCGGCAGTGGCGCGCACCATGCCGTCCAGAGTCAATTCATCTGCGGCGCGCTTGAAAACCGGCGCAAACGCGGTGCGCAGCCCGGGCAAATCAGCCAGTGCCGCCGCCAGAACCGTGTGCAAAGCGGCATCATCTTCAGGCGGGGCGAGGACCGTATCCGGCAGAAAGCCGCTGACCCCGCTGACGGCGGTGGACACCATGGGACATCCGGCTTGCAGCGCCTCGGCCAGAATCAGCGGAAAGCCTTCGCGACGGGAAGACAGCACGCAAAGGTCCGCCGCCTGCAGGATGGACCGAGCATCCGCCCGATACCCCGTCAAAACCACTCTATCTGCAAGCCCGGCGGCATCTATACGGGCCTGCAAATCTTCCCGCTCTTCGCCGTCGCCAATGATGCAAAGCCGCGCTGACAGCCCCCGGAAGGCTTCGATGAGGATATCAAAACCCTTAACCGGCGCCAGCCTGCCGATGGCGACCGCCAGCGGGCCGGGATGCGCGCCCAGCAGGGACTGCCGCAAGGCTTCACAGGCGGATGCTTCCAGCAGCGGCGCGGGCGGCACGCCATTGGCAATCACGCGGACGCGTCCGGGGGCGAAGCGCCCGGCGATTTGTGCGCTGACGGCGATCACGCCATCCATGGCATCATAATCATCAATCCGGGTTTTGGTGCCGTGCACGGTTGCGATCGTGCAACTGCGGGGAATCAGCGGACGGATCCGCCGCAATAACTGCGCGGCCTTGCCGCCGTGAGCATGGATAATATCCGGTGCAAGGTCACGGATGCAACGCGCGGTGTCGCGGTACAGGAAAGGATTCCAGCGGCTGCGCGTAAAATCGGCTCCGTGGAAACTGACGCCCGGCGGGCACCGGGATGCGTAGGGAAAATCCGTCAGCACATGCACGTCAAAGTCCGGACTCAGACCCCGACACAGGCCCATGACATGATTTTCCATTCCGCCCATGCCGCCGCCCGTCGAAGCCAGCAGATGCAGCACGCGCGGACGGCGGGTCTCCCCGGGGCCGGTCGCGGTGCGCCGCACTAGATGATCTCGCCGCGCTTGTGGGTCAGGGCGGACACCGCCATCGCCAGCAGGAAGAAGGTCAGACCGATTGACAACGGCGCATAAAAGCCCTGATGCGCGTTCAAAGGCCACCACAGGGCGACCAGCATGGCCAGCCACGGCGAGGCCAGTTGCCGTTGCGCCTCGGGCGCGCCGCTCCACAAACGCCAGACCGCCCAGGCGGCCAGCACGAATCCGATCAGTCCCGGCACGCCCGTTTCGGCCAGGACTTGCAGGATGACCTGCTGCGGGCTGTTGCCGCGCGCGGAGTCCAGCAGGCGGACCGTTTCCGCGTGATCGCTGACGGCGGCGGCGAAACCGCCCGCCCCGACCCCGTTGAAAGGATGATTGCCCGCGACACCGGCGGCGGCGGACCAGAGGTCATGGTGCGATCCGGCGGCTTGGGCGAAGGCCTGCCGCGCGCCCTCCATCACGCCGGGCAAATGTCCGGGGTTGGCATCCGGCCCCAGCAGCCACACGCCGAAGAGCAGCCAGCCGAACACCTGATAGATAACCACCGCCGACAAAAGCGGATGACGGGCGTCGCGCAGGTACATCACCCAGAGGTAGGGCACCAGACTGACCAGGAACATGATCCAGCCCGAACAGTCGGCGGCGTAAGCGACCGCGAAAGCCAGCAGCGGCAGCATGATCATGTGCGTCAGACGGTTCATGCCCGCCATCCAGGCCGTGTAGAGGGGCACGGCGGCCAGCAGGCCGAGGTAGAAGCCGCCGTCGCGGGCTTCGGCGAACCAGCCGCTGGCGTGTCCGGGCAAGCCCAGCGACCGCTCCAGCGGATACCCGGCGATATCTCGGCCCCAGATTTTCTGCAACACGATGTCCAGCGCCAGGATGAGCGTGAACGCCATCAGGATCACCGACATCTGGCGGTAGACCGGTTGCGCGCGCAGGACGGCCATGACGCCCACGGCGGCAAAGGCTCCGCCCGCATACAGCCCGATGGCCCTCCAGGTCGCCCCGGCATCGTCAGCGCCCAGCGCGGACAGGAGCATCGGCGCCCACAGGAACAGGAAGCAGCGCACCAGCACGTGCAGGCCCTGGTCCTCGTACAGGATCGTGTGCTGCTGGCGCATCTGGCTGAGCAGCAACAGCAACCCGAGCAGGGCCAGCGCGGCCAGCGGCACGCCCGCGGAGACCGGAGACGACACCAGCCACAACGGCGAGGCCAGGCCGAGCGCCAGCCACCAGGCCTTGTTGCGGAGGGAGGGCAAGGGTTCAGTGATCGAGAGGCTCATGCCGCGTTTCCATCAAGTCGTTATAAAGATCGAGCAGCTGACGGGTCACCCCGTCGGCGGTGAGCTCCTGACGCGCGCGCAGGAACACCGGCAGGCATCCCCGCCGCAAATTCGGCCGCAGCGCCAGCGCGGAGCGGATTACAGCGCGAAGATTATCCGGACTGCCCGCTTCGTACAACAAATAATCCGGCAGCCACGCCCGGGTGTCCGCCGTCACTGGCGCGACCGGAGGACAGCCCGCGTGGAGAGCGTCGGTCAGGTCGCCCATCACATCCCGGCTCTCGGGGTGGATCACCATGAGATCCGCCGCCTGAAGGACCACGGCGACGGGACGACGGCCGCTCCAGACGTATCGGCCGTCCGGACTCTCCCGGCCTTCGCCCAAGAGGCAGATATCGGCCTCCTCGCGCGGGATGACGGTATACAACCATGCAGGCGGCATGCCGTTCGGCCCGCCCCGCAAGGCGATCAGCGGACGGTCCGGGGCGGCGTGCAGGGATTGGCGCACCTGCTCCCGCAATGCGGCGGGCATCGGCTCGCGGAGCTCGCCGCCGGCGGCCAGCACCCGGAGCCTCGGATCATGACGCAGGCGGGCGCGATCGCCCTCGCCCGTCAGGATCACACGATCAGCGGCGGGGCATGCGGCAGGCAACGGCTCGTCGGGATGCAGCGAGACAATCCAGCGCATCGGCGGCAGGAAACGCCGCAGCCAGGCCACGGTGTCGGTCGACTCCCGGTCATGCGTATGCACCACATCCGGCCGAACCCGGCGCAGCCACTGCCAGACTGCCCAGCGATAACGCCAGCGGGACACACCGGAGCCCGGCGGCTCCGGAAACAGGCGGATACGGTCGGAACAGTTGATCAGGAAGTCGCCGGCGGAGAGCACATGAACCGCGTGATGCGCATCGGCCAGCGCTTCCGCGAGACGGAACAGCCTCGCCGCCGTCACGTCCAGCCGGCGCTCCGGGGCGTGCAGCAGCAACGCAACGGTCAGGCGCCGCTCCACCACAAGGCCTCGCATTGCAACAGCCAGCGCGCCGCCTTGTCCGCCTCGTGGAAGCGGGGCGCGCGCTGGAGCACGCCGTTCTTGCGCCATTGCTCGAAGGAAGTCAGCCAGCGCTGCACCAGCAACTGGTCGATCGCCTGGGTGATGCGGTCATCCGCCAGGCGGGGCACCTGCAACACCCCCACCTGCCCGCCGGCGGTCAGCGCCTCGAACAGCATCGAGATGCTGTCCTCGGTCACCCAGACCTGCCCGGCGGTCTTCAACTGCTCCGCCACCCAGCCGGGCGGCGTTTCCTGGGCAGCCCAGACTTTGGCGTTCGGGGCGATGCTGCGAATCTCCAGCAGGGTATGTTCCGGCGTCCGGCGGGATGTACTGACCTGCCAGTTCACGTGGGGTGTGGCTCCGGTAATGGCCTTCAACTGGGCCACCAGCGTGTCCTCGTCCCAGCCATGCCGTTTCGAAGGCCCGCCGATCAGGATCAGCCCCTGCTGCATCACCAGGCTGTCGGACGGCTCGACGGCGTTCAGCACGCCGTAAGTGCCCATCACATGGGGCAGGTGCGGCGGATTGTCGTGCTGCGGCATCAGCACGTAATCGAACCAGGACAGCGGCAGCGAGGGCTTCATCAGCACCACGGAGCGCGCGCCGGTCGCCAGCCGGGCCGCCAGCAGCGCCACATGCGTGCCATGCCCGGCGCCGATCACGAAGTGCGGCTTGGGAAAATCGTAGGGAATGCGGCGCATCAGCAGGTCCATCAGGCCGATGGGCTGCTGGCGCAGGTCGATGCGGACGGTCTGCACCGGCACGAGGCGTTCGATGGCGCGGATCAGGCCCAGGCTTTGTTGCTCATGGCCGGGCTTGCCGTCAGTTAGCTGCCAGATGACAAGTGGCTGCACGGGAACACCTTTGATGGGGAACGGGGCGACGGGACCGCCGCCCCGGGATCCTTAGCGGACCGGGGTCAGCCAGGCGCGGTGGGCGGCGTGACGGCCGTTCACCGTATCGAAGTACAGCTGTTGCAGCTTCGTGGTGATCGGACCGCGACGACCCGCGCCGATGACGCGGCCGTCCAGTTCGCGGATCGGGGTGACTTCGGCGGCGGTGCCGGTGAAGAAGGCCTCGTCGGCGATGTAGACCTCGTCCCGCGTCAGCAGCTTTTCCTTCACCTCGTAGCCCAGTTCGGCGGCCAGCGTGAAGATGGTGTTGCGGGTGATGCCGTTCAGGCAGGAGGTCAGCATCGGGGTGTAGATCACATTGTCCTTGATCACGAAGATGTTCTCGCCGGAACCTTCGGCCACGTAGCCCTGGGCATCCAGCAGCAGCGCTTCGTCGGCGCCGCCGGACAAGGCTTCCTGCAGGGCCAGCATCGAGTTGAAGTACGGTCCGTTGGCCTTGGCGCGGGTCATCGAGATGTTCACGTGATGGCGCGTGTAGCTGGAGGTGCGGACCTTGATGCCCATTTCCAGCGCTTCCTGGCCCATGTAGGCGCCCCAACTCCAGGCGGCAACGATCACGTGCACCTTCAGGCCGGTGGCGCGCAGGCCCATGGCCTCGCTCCCGTAGAACACCATCGGGCGGATGTAGGCGGACGGCAAATTGTTTTCGCGCACCGAAGCGCGCTGGGCCTCGTTGATCTCGTCCTTCGAGAACGGGATCTTCATGTTCATGATGTGCGCGGAATCGAACAGGCGGTTGGTGTGCTCCTGCAGGCGGAAGATGGCGGTGCCGCCCTCGGCCTCGTAGGCGCGCACGCCCTCGAATACCCCCATGCCGTAGTGCAGGGTGTGCGTCAGCACGTGTGTCTTGGCTTCGCGCCAGGGCACCATTTCACCGTCAAACCAGATCAGACCATCGCGATCAGCCATGCTCATGGCGTTTTCTCCACAATCGCAAAAAACAGGAAGCCGGGCATGGGCCCGGCGACTAAAGGGCTAAACCCCGCCGCCGGGGTGAACTTCACCGGAAGAGCGGATCAGGGCAATGCAAACAGGTCGCGCCAGCACTGTTGTACCAGTGCGCGGGTGGCGGCGAACCCGGTCACCTCGACTTGCGCGGGTTGTTGCGCCAGCGCCAGTCGGTGACCCTCGGTGCGATAGGCCAGGTAGGCCTCCTTCAGCGCCTCGGCCGTGGCCGACGGCATCCGTCCGCAGGCCGCGAAGCCTTCGAGGATGCGTACGTTGTCGGAATAGCGGGCCAGCTCGGGGTAATCGCTGGCCCAGGCCAATACGCCATATTGCACCATAAATTCGATATCGACGATACCTCCCCGGTCATGTTTCAGATCGAAGACCGGCGGGTTTTTGCGCTTGGCTTCGCTGGAGAGGTTGTCGTACATCTTCTGGCGCATGTCGAGGACCTCCTGCCGCAGCGTCGCGATGTCACGCGGACGGCAGAGGATGTCCCGGCGGATCGTATCGAAGCGCGCGGCCAGCGCGGGATCGCCGGCCACTACCCGCGCCCGCACCAGCGCCTGGTGCTCCCAGACCCAGGCGCTCTTGTCCTGGTAGTCGGTGAAGGCCTTGAGGCTGCTGACCATCAGGCCGGACGCGCCGGACGGCCGTAGCCGCATATCCACTTCATAAAGCTGTCCGGCCGGGGTGACGGTCGTCATCAGGCTGAGGATCTTCTGCGCCAAGCGGGCGAAGAATTCCGTGCCGCTGACCGGCTTCGGCCCGTCGGTATCGGCCAGCCCGTCCACATCGTGCACGAACACCAGGTCCAGATCGGAGCCGTAGCCCAATTCAATGCCGCCCAGCTTGCCGTAGCCGAGAATAATGAAATCGCCGGTCGACCGGCTGCCGTCATGACGACGCGGCGCGCCACATCGGACCGCCACCTGTTGCCAGGCCAGCGCCAGCACCGACTCCAGCACCGCTTCCGCGATCCAGCTCAGGTAATCGCTGACTTTCATCAGCGGCAAGGTGCCCTCGCGGTCCGAGGCGGCAACCCGCAGCACATGGCTCTTCTTGAAGATGCGCAGCACGCGCATCTGCTCCTCAATGTCATCCAGCGGCACGCGCAGCAACTGCTGGCGCAGTTCGGAGAGCAGCTGGTCCTTCTGCGGCG
>JAYRMT010000110.1:0-10473 GCA_041912575.1 Fluviicoccus sp.
CGCTGCCGGGACACTTCCTGCACTCGGTCGGCAACTTCCAGTTTTACGACCCGATCTCGAAGATCCTGTTCTCCGGCGACATGGGTGCGTCCATCGTGCCGGATGCGAAAACCCCGGTGGAAAACTTTGATGAGCATATCCCCTTCATGCGCGGCTTCCACCAGCGCTACATGTGCTCGCGCAAGGTGATCAAGCTGTGGGCGAACATGGTCCGGGAAATGGATGTGGAGATGATGGTGCCGCAACACGGCAAGGCCTTTGTCGGCAAGGAGATGGTGCACAAATTCCTCGACTGGATCGAGGAACTGGATTGCGGGATTGATCTGCTCACCCAGTCAGACTACCGCTGTCCCTGAGTCGGGCTTCAGCGTATCGGGCGCCCCTTTAAGGCGCCCTTTTTATTCAGGGACATCGGTTAGGCGTTGCGAGTCAGCTTGTAATCGCGTTCATCGAAGCGCCGCGTTTCCATCCAGTACTGCACCGTGAAACCGGGCCAGATGGTTGTGTTATGGCCGTGTTCATCGAGATACCAGCTGGCGCAGCCCGCTTTCCAGACGGTATGTTTCGAGCGCTCCTCCATGTCGCGGACGAAGGCGTTCTGGATCGCCCGCCGGACCTCCACCTGCTGGTAGCCTTTTTTCAGCATGCGCTTCAGGCAGGACATGATGTAGTTCACCTGGGCCTCGATCATGAAGATGATCGAGTTATGACCGAGTCCGGTATTCGGCCCCAGCAGCATGAACAGGTTGGGAAAGCCGTGCACCGTCATGCCGTAGTAGGCCTGCATCCCCTCCTTCCATGCGTCGCGCAGATCGACGCCGTTGCGCCCCTGGATGCTCAGTCCCATCAGGGAATCGGTGACATGAAAGCCGGTGCAGTAGATCAGCGTGTCGGCGGGATGCTCCACGCCATCGCGGGTGACAACGGAGTGCTCGCGAATTTCCCGGATGCCCTCGTTGACCACGCTGACATTCTTGCGCGCAAGGGCAGGATAGTAGTCATTCGAGAGCAGGACACGCTTGCAGCCCATGGTGTAATTCGGCGTCACTTTGGCGCGCAGCGCCGGATCGGGAATGGAGCGCTTCAACCAGGCGCGGGCGGCGGTCTCGCCCAGTTTCATCAGGCGCGGATCGACCACGAAACCGAGGGCGCGGCTTTCGAACTGCCAGTACAGCTGGTTGCGGTGCAGCTTGCCCACCCAAGGCAGATAACGGTGCGCAAGCTTTTCCACTTCCAGATAAGGCCGGTCCAGCTTGGGCATGACCCAGGGCGGCGTGCGCTGGAACAGGGTCAGCGACTTGACCTGTCCGGCAATGGCGGGAACCACCTGGATGGCGCTGGCGCCGGTGCCGATCACCGCGACTTCGCGGCCATTGAGATTCACATCGTGCCGCCACTGCGCGGAGTGGAAAGCCTCGCCCTTGAAGGTGTCGCGGCCGGGAATCTCGGGAAGCGCGGGAATGTGCAGGCCGCCCTTGGCGGAGATGACAATGTGGACGCGGGCGGTATTGCCCTGGGTGTCGCGGACCTCCCACAAACCGGTGTCATCCTCGTAGCGCGCCCCCACAATCTCGGTATTGAAACGGATGTGCGGACGGATGCCGTACTTGTCGGCGCAATGCCGGATGTAGGCCTGGATTTCCTCCTGCGGCGCGAAGGAACGGCTCCAGTCGGGATTCGGTTCAAAGGAATAACAGTACAGGTGCGACGGCACATCGCAGGCCGCGCCGGGATAGGTATTGTCGCGCCAGGTGCCGCCGACATCGTGGGCTTTTTCGACGATGACGAAATCATGGATGCCCGCCTGCTTGAGCCGGATGCCCATGCAGATGCCGGCGAAGCCCGCGCCCATGATACCGATGAGCGCGTCGGCCTTGGGATGACGCTTGATGTTCTGTGTCAGCATGCGGAAAGCCTTGTCGTTTCTTGTTATGTCGCTGTCAGATGCTGTTCTAGCCGATACGGACACTCCGCCGCAATGGGAATTCCGGCAATCGCGCCGGTCAGAACGGCCAAGCCTTCCCTTGCCAGTTCCCGCGCGCGTTGCGCTCTTCCCGGTAGACCCGGCGGACCCACTGGCCAAAGGGCCGCCCGTTGATGTCATCGAACACCTGCTGGAACAGCGGTCCCCGCGTCACGCCGGCCCACGGAGTTTCCGGAACATCCAGCAACGGCGTGTAGAGGGCAGCGGCGGCAATGTCAGCCAGCGTCAGACCGTCGCCGACCAGATAGCGGCCGCCGTTGGCGACCAGCGCCTGTTCCAGTTGGCCGATCCCCTCCATCAGGCTGTCCAGCGACTCGGCGGCGGTACGCTCGTTGATGCGGTAGACGCCGAAGATGGTCCGCTTGAACCCGGCCCACATCAGCTCCTTGTAGGGAGCCGCCCAGACGAAGCTGTCGAGCATGGCGTCGCGGATGCCATCCTGGTCGATGCACTGGAAATAGAGCCAGCGCCGGACATGCTCGCCCGCCTCGTCCGCGATTTCTTCCAGCATCGCCGCACGACTGCGCAGCAACGGGTCACGAGGCAGCAACGGGTATTCCGGGTAGGCGGCGTCAAGGTGGAAGGCCATTTCGGTGGAGTCGGCGACCCAATGCTTACCGTCGCGCAGGACCGGGACGCTGCCGCTGTGGGCGGCCCACTGCGTCAGCAGGCGGTGCGCGCCCGGCAGCAGGTTGCGGACCTCGTAATCGAGATGCTTGAAATCGAGCAGCCAGCGGGCTTTCTCACAGTAATGGGAAACCGGGAACTGGTACAGAATGCGACGCATGGAACGGGCTCCGAGGCTGGCCGGCCGCGCATTTGACGCCGTTTTCGTGTAGGATGCGCGCCATCGCGAACATCTGTAACGAGGAACCGGACATGGGGTTTAACTGTGGCATCGTGGGCCTGCCGAATGTCGGCAAATCTACCCTATTTAATGCCCTGACCAAAGCGGGCATCGCCGCCGAAAACTTCCCCTTCTGCACCATCGAGCCGAATACCGGGATCGTGCCGATGCCGGACGAACGCCTCGACGCGCTCGCCGCCATTGTCGATCCGGAGCGCGTGGTGCCGACCACCATGGAATTCGTGGACATCGCCGGTCTGGTCGCGGGCGCGTCCAAGGGCGAAGGCCTCGGCAACCAGTTCCTCGCCAACATCCGGGAAACCGACGCCATCGCCCATGTGGTGCGCTGCTTCGAGGACGAGAACGTCATCCATGTCGCCAACCGCATCCATCCGGTCGATGACATCGAGATCATCAACATGGAACTGGCGCTGGCCGACCTGGACACCGCCGAGAAGGCGCTGAAGCGTGTCGAGAAGCAGGCCAAGGGCGGCGACAAGGAAGCGCAGGCGCTGAAGGCGATCATCGAGAAGATCCTGCCGACCCTGTCCGAAGGCAAGCGCGCCCGTACGCTGGACCTGAGCCCGGAAGAACTGCTGCTGCTGAAGCCGCTGTGCCTGATCACCACCAAGCCGGTGATGTACATTGCCAACGTGTCCGAAGACGGTTTTGAAAACAACGCCCACCTGGACGCGGTGAAAGCCTATGCCGCGCAGGAAAAGGCGGTGGTGGTGCCGATCTGCAACAAGATCGAAGCCGAAATCGCCGAACTGGATGACGCCGACAAGGCCGAATTCCTGGAAACCCTGGGCATGACCGAGCCGGGCCTGAACCGCGTGATCCGCGCCGGCTACGAACTGCTGGGCCTGCAGACCTATTTCACCGCCGGGGTGAAGGAAGTGCGCGCCTGGACCGTGAAGGTCGGCGCCACCGCGCCGCAGGCGGCCGGAGTCATCCACACCGACTTCGAAAAGGGCTTCATCCGCGCGGAAGTGATTTCCTACAACGACTTCATCACCTACAAGGGCGAACAGGGCGCGAAGGATGCCGGCAAGTGGCGTCTGGAAGGCAAGGCCTACGTGATGCAGGACGGCGACGTGGTGCACTTCCGCTTCAACGTCTGATCCAGCGCTTCAACCCCGGGGACGGCCCGCGTCCCCGCCCCGTCTGTTCAGGAATCTCAGCCCGCAGGGAACGCGTATCTGTCCGGCGGCGCGCCGCGAGGATCGCCCCGGACTCCGAATCACGCCTCCCGGGGACACATCCATGAACGCGGCCACCGCATCCGGCCTCTACCGTTCCGTATTCCAGCATGGCATGGAAGCCGTCTTCCTGATCACGGCTGACGGCGCCGTACTGGCCGCCAATCCGGCCGCCTGCCGGTTGTTCGGCCTGAATGAGCAGACCCTGTGCAGCCGCCGTATCGATACGCTCATCGACACCGCCGGACCGGCGTATGCCGCTTTCGTGGAGGAGCAACAGCGGCAGGGACGCGCGCGCGGTGAGCTGACCTGCCTTCGCGACCGTGGCGAAGCCTTTCCCGCCGAGGTCAGCGCCGAGCAGTTCCTCAACGATCAGGCGCAACCGCGCATCACGCTCATTATCCGCGACCTGACCGCGCATCGGCGCACCGAACAGGCCCTGAGCGAATCGCGCCTGCTGCTCGAAAGCCTGGTCAACAGCACCGACGACATGATCTGGTCCTTCGACCCGGCGTCCCTGACCCTGCTCTGGTTCAACGCCGCCTTTGCCGCATTCTTCGCGCAACGCGGGCTTCAGGTCCGCACCGGCATGCCGCTTGGCGAGATACTCAGCGATGAGTCCCGCATCGGTCTCTGGCAGGGCCTGATCCGCGACACGCTGGCGCGCGGCCGCCTGACCGCGGAAATCACCACGCCGGAAGAGAACCGGACACTGGCGCTGAAGCTGAACGTGCTGGCGCGCGAGGGGAAGATCCACGGCATTTCCGCCTTTGCCCGCGACATCACGGAGATTCGCGAATCCCGGCTGAAACTGGCGCGGAGCGAGGCGAATTACCGCTCCGTGATCAACGCGATGGCGGAAGGCGTCGTCTTTCAGGATGCCGAAGGCCGCATCCTCGATCTGAATCCGGCCGCCGAGCGTATCGAAGGGCGCACCCGCGAGGCCATGCTCGGCCGCTTTTCCGATGATCCGGCGTGGGATGCAGTGCGCGAAGACGGTACGCCGTTCCCCGGCGATGAACATCCTTCCATGGTGACACTGCGGACCGGGGAACCCCGGTTGAACGTGGTCATGGGCATCCGGACGCCTGATGATGACCGTCGCTGGATTTCGATCAATTCGGAGCCGGTGTTCCATGCGGATGCCCCGCGGCCGCACGCCGTGGTCACCACCTTCCACGACATTACCGCGCAGAAACAGGCGCAACAGAAGATTGCCGACTACGTCCGCCAACTTGAAAAATCGATGCGGCAGACCCTGCAGGCCGTATCGAACATGGTGGAAATGCGCGACCCCTACACGGCGGGTCACAAACGCCGGGTCGGCCTGATCGCGCGCGACATCGCCCGGGAAATGGGCTGGCCGGAAACCCGCTGCCAGGAGCTGGAGCTGGTCGGGCTGGTGCATGATATCGGCAAGATCGCGATTCCGGGCGATATCCTGACCAAGCCCTCCCGTTTGAACGCTCTGGAATACAAGCTGGTCCAGACACATGTGGAATACAGCTACGAGATTCTCAAGGACGTGGAATTCTCGCTGCCGATCGCCGAAATCATTTACCAGCATCATGAGCGTATGGACGGCAGCGGATATCCGCGCGGGCTGAGCGGCGACCGGATCTGTCCGGAGGCGCGCATTCTGGCGGTCGCCGATGTCCTGGAATCCATGGCGACCCATCGGCCTTACCGACCGGCGCTCGGGATGGAAACGGCCATCGCGGAAATCGTCAGCCATCGGGGCAGCTGGTTTGATCCCGAGGTGGTGGATGCCATGTTGTGTCTGGTGCATGCGAAGGGGTACCGGTTGCCGGCCTAGGCGTCATCCACGGCGCATCGGCCATTGCCGGATGCCGCCGCAACGCCCAGACTACCCGTTCCCTCCTGTCGGAACCGACGCAACGGAGAACGCCGCCCGTGTCGCCTGCCCGCTCCGTTGTACTGATGACCCTCCTGCTGGCATCCAGCGGTTATTCCTATCCCGAACCGCTTCTCGAGCCTGACGAAAGCCGCGCCAGACAGGCCGGAGAGGCCGCCGTCAAGACCGTCATTCCGCGCAAATTCGATTACCGTTCCCTGAAGCTCGGCTTCATGCCCTTCCGCGCAACGGTCAGCAAGATCAGCATTTCCGAGAACGACGCCTTCGCCAGGCACCCGCTGCGCGACTGGTCCGCCTTCGCTACCGCCGACCGTGTCGACATCACGGCCGAGCTGTTGCCCCTGTTCATCGGCCGCATCGCGGTCACCGACCTGAACGTGACCAACTTCCATGCCAATGTGCTGGTGGACAAGGACTTCCGTCTCAATGTCGGCGACCTGATGCAGCAAAAACGCGGCCCGCTGGTGAACTGGCTGCGCGTCAAGCAGTGCCTGGCGACCGGAGGTTCGGTGCGGGTGGTGGATGCGACCGCCGTGCGCGGTCCGGCGAATCTGGTCTTCGACGACATCACCGCCCGCTTTACGGGGTTCGCCGTCAAGGACAAGTTCGATCTCGACATCGGCCTGCGCACGCCGGGAGCGACGTCGCGGAATGTCAGCCTGCGCGGCATCGCCGGGCCGATCTACAAGACCGTGCGCTCGGAGCAGGTGCCGATTACCGGCATGCTGACCGTCGATCGTGCACCGATCCTCCCCTTTTCTCCCTACATCCCCGCCGGGCTGACCGCTTATCCTGAAAGCGGCGAAGCCTCGATGAACCTGCAATTGCAGGGCAACGCCTGGGAAGGACTGGTGACCAAGGGCGGCATCCGGCTGGACAGGCTGGTGATGACCTCTCCCGACGGCAAGCTCAAGGGCAAGCCGTTTACGATGGCGCTCGATATCGGTCATAACGTGCTGACATTGAAGGAGAACCGGCTCGATATCAATGCCATGGCGGTATCGATGGGCGGAAACCGGCTGACCGTGGACGGCAAGGTCACCGGCTTGCCGCGCCGCCCGGTGATCGATGTGGCGATGCGCGCGCCCGCGATGGACCCGTCGGCGATGGAGGAGGTCTACCCCTTCTTCCGCGCCTACCTGCCGAAAGGCTTGCAGTTTAACGGCACGACGGCGCTGGACATCCAGACGCGAGGCAACATGGAGAGCATGGTCTCCACCGGGCGGCTCGATGTCAGCCGCATCGGGCTTTTCCTCGACAATGTCTTCGCCAAGAAAACCGGGGCGTCGTTGGCAGTGGATTTCTCGGCCAGTCTGGCCCCCTCCCGTTTTGCGATCCAGGCACGGGCAACGGTGAAGGGGGACGAGTTGCAACTGCTGAACGCCTGGGTGTTCCGCGATGGCCTGCGACTGGCATTGGGCAAGACGGTTCCGGCCAAGGCCGTGGATGCGGCGGTCAGTCCGATGGCGGCGCTCGTGACAACGGCAGTGCACGGAGTGATGGACTACGAGAACGGGTTTGTGCGGTTTACGGATTTTGCCGCGGACGGCTTGCGGGACAAGGACAGCGTGGTGGCGGATGCGCTGTTTACCGGCTCGTTTGACCTGAACCGGCGGATCGTGCGTTGGGATGTCCGCGCCCGGCTGTCGCCGGAACGGACACGGGGGCTGTTGAAGATGTCGCCGGGATTGGCGTCACGGCTGGACGCGGAGGGACGTTTGCCGTTCCGTTTCCGGGTGGAAGGGGATATGGAGAAACCGGAGGTGATCGCCGCGCCTTGAAGGACCTTATCTACACGTTGGGGACACTGTGATTCCGTGCGCCTCCAGCGCCATCCGCAATCCCGATACAAAGCGGAGCGCGTGCTCGCCGTCCCCGTGCACGCAAACGGTCTCCGCGTTCAGGTCCAGCCACTGCCCCTCCCGGGTCCTGACTCGTCCGTTCCGGGCCAGCTCCAGGACCTGCGCCACCGCCTCCCGCTCATCCCCGATCAGCGACTGCGGGTGCGTGCGCGGCGTCAGGCTCCCATCGGCTTCGTAACAACGATCCGCGAACACCTCCTCCAGCACGCGCAAACCGCATGCCTTGGCCATCCGCACATGCTCGCTGCCCGCCTGCCCCACCACGACGAGATCCGGAGAAATTGCACGGATCGCCGCGCTGATCAACCCGGCCATGCGCGCATCCCGGGCTGACTGGTTGTACAGGGAGCCGTGCGTCTTCACATGCGCCAGCATCGCCCCCTCCTCCGTGCAGATCCGCGCCAGCAAACCCACCTGATCGAGGATCAACAGCCGCAAGGCCGCATCGTCCAGATGCATCGCCACCCGTCCCATGTGCTCGCGATCGGCATACCCCGGATGCGCGCCGATCCGCACGCCATGCCGCATCGCCAGCCGGACAGTCGTCCGCATCTGCGCTTCCGATCCCGCGTGCCCGCCGCAGGCGATATTGCACGATGTGATGTAAGGCATCAGCGCCGCATCGTGATTACGCTCTTCCGGCAATTCGCCAACATCGGCATTGAGGTCAATACAGTGCTTCATGGGCATGAATCCCCTTCACGGTGCGACCGAACGCGCCCTGCCAGCGCGCCAGTCGCGCAGCGGCCTCATCGGCCCCCAGCAGGTGGAAGCGGATGCGCTCCCCCGCGCGCAACTGCGCCATGCGGCCGAGGTGATGCGCGCACACCTGCAATACCAGCGGATACCCCCCGGTCGTCTGGTGTTCCGCCGCCAGCAGGATAGGCAGGCCTTGCGGCGGCAATTGCACCGCGCCCCGGCACACCCCGGCGCTCAGGCACTGGCGATCCGGCGCGTGCAACGGATCCCCCTGCAAACGGATGCCCATGCGGCTGCTCTGGCTGCTGACGGTGAAGGGCCGCTCGACGAGCGTGCGGCGGGTATCGGGGTCCAGCCAGTCGAACTGCGGACCGGCCAGCACATCCAGCACGGGAGAGTACAGGTCGCCCAAAGTGAAGCCGTTGATGAAGCGCCGGGGCAGCCGCAGCCGGGCCGAATAGGCGGGCAAATGCCGTACAGCGGTCGGCAGGAAAGTGTCACGGCCCAGCGGCGTCATGCCCAGTCGAGGATCGGTGCTGCGTGAGCCGAGGCGTTCCGGCGTCTCGATCCCGCCTTCCACGGCCAGATAGACCGTGCTTCCGGCGCGGGGTCGGTCAATTTCCACATGCGCGCCGTCCGGAATCCAGCAACGCGCATAGAGCGGCACCTGGCGACCGTTACATCGGATATCGGCATCGGCGCCGCTGAATACGGCGTGCGCCCCATCCACGAACAGCAGGCGCGCGGGTGGCTCGATCAGTTCCAGCACGGCGGCGTTTTCCGGATTGCCGACGATCCGGTTGGCCAGCCAGGCGGCCAGGCTGTCGTTCGCGCCGCCGGGGGAAATGCCGAGATGCGCCAGTCCATGACGGCCCTGGTCCTGGATGCTGCTGTACAGCGCCGGTTGCTCAAGGATCAGCATGTCGCCTCCACCGGCACGAACACGACCTGATCACCGGGCAATAGACGGCAAGGCGTGTCCGAGAACGGATCGAACAGCGTTTCCGGGCAATGGCCGATCAGGTTCCAGCCGCCCGGCGTAGCCTGCGGATAGACCGCTGTTTGCGCGCCGCCGATCGCCACGCTGCCCGCCGGGACGGACACGCGCGGCGCATCGAGACGCGGGGTTGCCAGTTCGGGGGGCAATCCGCCCAGGTAGGCGAAGCCGGGAGAGAACCCGAGAAAATAGACATCATAGACTTCGGCGGCGTGACGACGGATCACGTCCGTCACGCTCAGGCCGGTATGGGCGCTGACGCGGGCGAGATCGGGGCCGTCATAACGCACCGGCAGTTCGATCCGGCGCGGTGTGAAATTCCGCGCGTCCACGGTGTTCAACAGGGCCGGAAGCTGCGCCTGCACGACATCCAATGATACCCGGCCCGTCAGCACCGCCAGCGGATCCAGCATCACCGTCAACGTGGCGTAAGCCGGCGCCAGATTCACCACGCCGGTCAGCGCGGCGTCATGCAAGGCCCGCCACGCAGCGTGCACGCGCCGGTTCACCGTGATGTCGATGGTGTCGCCATCGCCGAAGCGGATTTGGATCGCTGTTTGGCCTAGCGGCGCGAGGGTGTAAGTGCTCATGGGCACGCAGGGTAACGCGGCTTTGATGACGAATAAAAAAATATTTGCAAAAGTTTGTCAGGATTCCTGACCTCGCGACGACGACATGGGAGAGCACGCTGTGTGCCGATTTCAAACCCAAGGAGTCACATCATGTCCATCCGTTCCCTCGCCGCCCTCGCCCTGACCGTCATCGCTTCCTCCTCCGCCCTCGCCGCGGAAAGCTCCGAGCGCAAATGCGGCGCCGGTTCCTGCAGCAAGAAAGGCAAGGCGGCCGCCCCGGTGACCGTCGCGCAGGAAGCCTCTTGCTCCAAGAAAGACGCCGCCAAGGAGGCCTCGTGCTCGAAGAAAGACGCGCAGGTAGCCGCCAAGGAAGCGTCCTGTTCGAAGAAGGAAGCTTCGTGCTCCAAGAAGGACAAGCCCGCGAAAGAAGCGTC
>JAYRMT010000111.1:0-10334 GCA_041912575.1 Fluviicoccus sp.
GGGCAGCCAGTCGTTGCCCGCCATGTCCGGGAACCAGCGCCGGTCTTCCTCGGTGGGCTTTTCGCAGATGCGCTTGATGTCCTGGAACATCGCGAAGCCGAGCGCGTAGGGGTTGATGCCCCGGTAATAGGGCGCGTCGAAAGGGGGCTGGAACACGACGGAGGTATGCGACTGCAGGAACTCCAGGATGAAGCCGTCGGTTACCAGGCCCTTGTCGTACAACCGGTTGAGCAGCGTGTAATGCCAGAAGGTGGCCCAACCCTCGTTCATCACCTGCGTCTGCCGTTGCGGGTAGAAGTACTGCGCGACCTTGCGCACGATGCGCACGATCTCGCGTTGCCAGGGCTCCAGCAGCGGCGCGTTTTTCTCCAGGAAATAAAGGATGTTTTCCTGCGGCTCGGCGGGAAAGCGCGATGCTTCCTCGTGGCGGCCCTTGCGGTTCGACACCGGGATGGTCCGCCACAGGTCGTTGACCTGCGCTTGCAGGGCGGCCTCCCGCTCTTCCTGGCGCAGCCGTTCTTCTTCCGCCGAGATCGGGTAGGGGCGCTTGTAGCGGTCGACGCCGTAGTTCATCAGCGCGTGGCAGGAGTCGAGCAGCAGTTCGACCTCGCGCACGCCATGGCGTTCTTCACATTTCCGGATGTAGTTCCGCGCGAACACGAGGTAGTCGATGATGCTGCCCGCATCCGTCCAGGTGCGGAACAGGTAGTTGCCCTTGAAGAAGGAGTTGTGGCCGTAGCAGGCGTGCGCGATCACCAGCGCCTGCATCGTCATGGTGTTTTCCTCCATCAGGTAGGCGATGCAGGGGTTGGAGTTGATGACGATCTCGTAGGCCAGTCCCATCTGGCCGCGCTGGTAGGCGTTCTCGGTGGTGACGAAATGCTTGCCGAAGGACCAGTGGTGGTAGCCGATCGGCATGCCCACGGACGAGTAGGCGTCCATCATCTGTTCGGCGGAAATCACCTCGATCTGGTTGGGGTAGGTGTCCAGCCCGTATTCGCCGTGGGCGATGGCCTTGATCGCGGCGTCGTATTCCGCGATCAGCGGGAAGGACCACTCCGAACCGGTGGAGATGGGTTTGCTCATGCGGGTTTCCTCGCAAACAGTTCCCGGAACACCGGGTAGATGTCGCTGGCTTCAATGATCTGCTGCATGGCGAAGGTGTCGGGGTGGCTTTCCTTCACCTCTTCATAGGCATGCCACAGCGCCTGGTGCTGGCGCGGCGTGATCTCGATGTACGAGAAGTATTGCAGGCAGGGCATGATCTGCTCGTCGAGGATCTGGCGGCACAGCGGGGAGTCGTCGCTCCAGTTGTCGCCGTCGGAGGCTTGCGCCGCATAGATGTTCCACTGTTCCGGCGAGAAACGGTCTGTGATGATCTCCTGCATCAGCTTCAGGGCGCTGGAGACGATGGTGCCGCCGGTTTCGCGCGAGTAGAAGAATTCCTCCTCGTCGACCTCTTTGGCGCTGGTGTGGTGGCGGATGAACACCACCTCGATCTTGCGGTAATTGCGCTTGAGGAACAGGTACAGCAGCAGGAAGAAACGCTTGGCCATGTCCTTGGTGACCTGGCTCATCGAACCGGACACATCCATGATGCAGAACATCACCGCCTGCGCGGTCGGCTTCGGCACCTTGATGTGGTGGTTGTAGCGCAGGTCGAAGGTATCGATGAACGGAATCTTTTCCAGGCGCAGTTTCAGCCGGCTGATCTCGGTCTGGATCTCGCGGATGCGCGCGTTCCGTTCGGGCGAGGCATCCAGCCGCTCCAGCGCGGCGAGTTCATCCTGCAAGGCCGTGATTGCTCGCCGCTTGCCCGCGCCCAGGGCGATGCGTCGCGACGTCGCCTGGCGCAGACTGCGCACGATATTGATCTTGGCCGGGTTTCCCTCGGACACAATTCCTGCGTTCTGCCATTCCCAGGTTTCCACCCCGGCCAGCCGCCGCTTGATCAGGTTGGGCAGCGCCAGATCTTCGAACAGGAAATTGAGAAACTCTTCCTGCGACAGGCTGAAGGTGAAGTCGTCCTCGCCCTCACCGGAGTTACTCGCCTTGCCGGAACCCTGACCGCCGCCGCCGCCTTGCGGGCGCTGGACCTGATCGCCGGTCACGAACTCCTTGTTGCCCGGGTGCACCATGTCGCGCGAGCCGCCCGAGCCATGATGAAAGACCGGCTCGGAAATGTCCCGGGTCGGCAGGCTGACGGATTCGCCGCGCTCCATGTCGGTGATGCTGCGCTTGCCCGCCGCTTCGGTCACCGATTCGCGGATCTGCGCCTTGTAACGGTCCAGGAAGCGCTGGCGGTTGACCATGCTCTTGTGACGGCCGTTGAGGCGGCGGTCGATGATGTAGCTCATTGGACCTCCGGAGGTTCCCTCTCCCGCCGGGGGAGAGGGGCTGGCATCACTGCGCTTTACGGAACCGCAAATACCATTCGCACAGCAACCGCACCTGCTTCTCGGTGTACCCGCGATCGGTCATGCGATGCACAAAGTCCTGGTGCTTCTGCTGGTCGGCCTTGGACGCCTTCGGGTTGAAGGAGATCACCGGCAACAGGTCCTCGGTGTTGGAGAACATCTTCTTCTCGATCACCGTGCGCAGTTTTTCATACGACAGCCAGCTCGGGTTCTTGCCGTTGTAGTTGGCGCGGGCGCGCAGCACGAAGTTGACGACCTCGTTGCGGAAGTCCTTCGGGTTGGAGATGCCGGCGGGTTTCTCGATCTTTTCCAGCTCCTCGTTGAGCGCCTGACGGTTGAAGATTTCGCCGGTATCCGGATCGCGGAATTCCTGGTCCTGGATCCAGAAGTCGGCGTACTGCACATAACGGTCGAAGATGTTCTGGCCGTACTCGGAATAGGACTCCAGATAAGCCGTCTGGATCTCCTTGCCGATGAACTCCACATAGCGCGGCGCCAGATATTCCTTCAGGAAGCGCAGGTAACGCGCGGCGGTGTCGCTGGCGAACTGTTCCTGCTCGATCTGCATTTCCAGCACGTGCAACAGGTGCACCGGGTTGGCGGCGATTTCGCTGATGTCGTAGTTGAACACCTTGGACAGGATCTTGAAGGCGAAGCGCGTCGAGAGCCCGTTCATGCCTTCGTCCACCCCGGCCGTGTCGCGGTATTCCTGGTAGGACTTGGCGCGCGGGTCGGTGTCCTTCAGGTTCTCGCCGTCGTAGATGCGCATCTTGGAATACAGGCTGGAGTTTTCCGGGTCTTTCAGTCGCGACAGCACGGTGAACTGGGCCAGCATCTTCAGCGTGTCCGGCGCGCAGGGCGTGGATTTCAGCGAGGAGTTGTCGATGAGCTTCTGGTAGATCAGGATTTCCTCGCTGACGCGCAGGCAGTAGGGCACCTTGACGATGAAAATCCGGTCGATGAAGGCCTCGTTGTTCTTGTTGTTGCGGAAATTCTGCCATTCCGCTTCGTTCGAGTGGGCAAGGATCACGCCGTCGAAGGGGATCGGACCGATGGCCTCCGTCCCGTTGTAATTGCCTTCCTGCGTCGCGGTCAGCAGCGGGTGCAACACCTTGATCGGCGCCTTGAACATCTCCACGAATTCCATCAGGCCGCGATTGGCCTTGCACAGCCCGCCGGAGAAGGAATAGGCGTCCGCGTCGTTCTGCGGGAAGTCCTCCAGTTTGCGGATGTCGACCTTGCCGACCAGTGCGGAAATGTCCTGGTTGTTCTCGTCGCCCGGCTCGGTCTTGGAGACAGCCAGCTGATGCAGGATGCTCGGGTAGAGTTTCACCACGCGGAATTTGCTGATGTCGCCGCCAAACTCCTGCAGGCGCTTCACCGCCCAGGGCGACATGATGCCGCGCAGGTAGCGCTTGGGGATGCCGTAATCCTGTTCGAGGATGTCGCCGTCCTCGTCCACGTTGAACAGGCCGAGCGGCGATTCGTTGACCGGGGAATCCTTGATCGCATAGAACGGCATTTTCTCCATCAGCGACTTCAGGCGCTCCGCCAGCGAGCTCTTGCCGCCGCCGACCGGGCCCAGCAGGTATAGCACCTGTTTCTTTTCTTCGAGCCCCTGCGCGGCGTGACGGAAGTAGGCGACGATCTGTTCGATCGCGTCCTCCATGCCGTAGAACTCGCTGAACGCCGGATAGCGGCGGATGATCTTGTTGGAGAAGATGCGCGACAGCCGGGCGTCACGGCTGGTGTCGATCAGTTCCGGTTCGCCAATGGCCATCAGCAGCCGTTCGGGCGCGGTGGCGTAGGCGGAGCGGTCTTTCTTGCAAAGATTCAGGAATTCTTCGAGGGAATATTCTTCGGGACGACTTTTATCGAAGCGCGACTGGTAATGCTGGAACAGGCTCATGGCAAACCTCTTTATCATCGTACGCACCATGACGGTGCATTGTGGAGGCCGGGCGGAACCCGTCATCATCGGACGATTTCGTCAGGACTCCTGTACCTAGCTTAGTCATAATTTGCCCGCCCGGTGTTCGGGTTTTTTGCAACCGCGTCATGAGCGGCATCCTGCGAGCGATGAAAGCGCTTGCTGCTGGGCAAACAACAGACCGGGCCTGGCTGAAAGGAGTCATGCAGGGGCTGTGCCAAGCCGTCGTCCCGGACGGGGTTTCCGGGACGACGGCTGGGAATCAGAAGGTGGGCGCGCCCGCGGACGGCTCCTGGAGGGCATGCGCGGCCTGTGCGGCGTGCGCCCGGTGCACATAGTTCTGATACGCCGGAATCGAAATGGCGGCCAGGATACCGATGCCGAAGGGGAAAATCAGGGCGGCGATGATGACGCCGATGCTGTTGGGGCCGGGCGGCAGGCCATAGCGGTTGGCGCCGGCGCTGCCGCCCTTGAGGACGAGCAGCAGCCACATCGCGATATTGGCAAGCGGCACGATCATCAGCAGGCACATCCAGCCGCTCATGTCCATGTCGTTCAGCCTGCGCACGGTAATGGACAGTGCGTACACCATGACGGCGGCCATGCCCATGGCCATCAGGATCATGCCCAGGGTATTGAGCCCCAAGGCTTGTACCGCGATGGCCGGGAGCATGGCGAGCATCATGGCCAGGATAGGGCCTGTCATCGAATAGGCCAGATAGCGCCACCGACCGATACGGCCGGAGAGGGCGAACAGCCGGGGCTGGTACGTCGCGCCGGTGTCGTCGGCGGCGACCGGCGCGATCGGGGTCTGGTAGGGGTTCTGCACGTCCATGGAGCGTCCTTTTTGCAGGTGAGGGGCGCTCCATCATAGGGGGGATGACGTGGGCGCATAAACCGTTCCGCTTCAGAACAGGCCGCAGTCCTGGCAACCGGTCCGGGTGCTGAAGAACATGCCGTCATCCAGGCGGTAGGCAATCAGGCTGCCGCCCCACACGCAGCCGCCGTCCAGGGCGATGATTGGCGCGGAGGGGCCGTTGCCCTCCAGCGCCGCCCAGTGTCCGAAAAGGATGCGGTAGCCGTCGAGCCCCGGGTTGGGCAGCGTGAACCAGGGGAACCATCCGGGGGGGAGGTCGTCGAGGCCTTCCTTGTGACTGAACTCCAGCTCGCCCGCCGGATTGCACAAACGCATCCGGGTCAGGTAGTTGGTGATGACACGCCAGCGCACCGTGCCTGTCAGCTGTTCACTCCACCGGGCGGGCGTATTGCCGTACATGCCGCCGAAGAATTCGCCGATCAGCAGGTCGTTCTGGAGCACGACCTCGACTTCCATCGCCAGCTCACGCGCTTGGGCGACGCTCCAGCAGGGCGGAATCCCGGCATGGGTCAACACCGCGTCATGACCGGGGATGTCAAGCAGGAGAGGCTGGCGGCGCAGCCAACGCATCAGGGTATCGACATCCGGGGCTTCCAGTACCGGCGCGGTCCGATCTTTTTTCTTGGCGGGACTGTGACCGTAATAATTCGCCAGCAGGTGCAGGTCATGGTTGCCGAGCACAACGCGCGCGCTGTCACCCAGCGCCATCACGCGGCGCAGCGCGCCCAGCGAGTCGGGACCGCGCGCCACCAGATCGCCCGCGAACCACAAGCGGTCGCGTCCGGCTTCGAAACCGATCTCATCCAGCAAGGCTGCCAGGGATTCGTCGCAGCCCTGGATGTCGCCGATCGCGTAGTCCGCCATGACTCAGTGCACCATGCGCGGCACGGCCAGCCGGAAGGCCGGGATCGGCGCCTCGAAAGGGCGGCCCTGTTCGTCAATCATGCCGTAGGAGCCCTGCATGCTGCCAACGGGGGTCTTGAGCACCGCGCCGCTGCTGTATTCGTAGGTTTCGCCGGGGGCGATCGAGGGTTGTTGCCCGACCACGCCGTCGCCGCGCACTTCCTCCACGTGGGCGTCGCCATCCATGATGATCCAGTGGCGTGTCAGCAGACGGGCGCTGCGATCGCCCTCGTTGGTGATGGTGATGTGATAGGCGAACACAAAGCGCCGGTCGTCGGGCGAGGACTGCTCCGGGAGGAATTCCGAGCGGACCTGGACACGGATCGGGGAGGGCTCAGCCTGGGACATGGCGGTTCAACCGGTTGGCAAGTTGGACAAATTGCGCGACGGACAGGACCTCGGCGCGCAGGCCGGGATCAATGCCGGTCTCTTCGAAGTCGGCGTCCGTGGCCAGCCCCTTCAACCCGTTGCGCAGGGTCTTGCGGCGCTGGTTGAAGGCGGCGCTGACGATCTTTTGCAGCAGCGCCTCGTTCTCGCAAGGATAAGGCAAGTCCCGGTGAGGCGTCAGCCGGACCACCGCGGAATGCACCTTCGGCGGCGGATTGAACGCGCCGGGCGGAACCGCCAGCAGCCAGTCCACGCGACAGCGGTACTGCACCATCACGCTGAGGCGGCCGTAGTCCGGGGTGTCCGGCGCGGCCGCCAGCCGGTCCACGACTTCCTTTTGCAGCATGAAGTGCATGTCGTCAACCAGCGGCGCGGATTCCAGCAGATGGAAAATCAGCGGGGTAGAGATGTTGTAGGGCAGGTTGCCGATGATGCGCAGACTGTGCGGGCCGTCCGCCAGCGCGCTGAAATCGAAGCGCAGCGCGTCCGCCTGGTGGATATGCAGCGTGCCCTGTCCGGCAAAGGTATGGGGCAAGCGCGCCGCCAGGTCGCGATCCAGTTCCACCACATGCATTTCCGCCAGGAACGGGAGCAGGTGGCGGGTCAGTGCGCCGAGACCGGGGCCGATCTCGACCACCCGCTGGCCAGGCAGCGGCGCAAAGCCGCGCACGATGGCCTGGATGATCCGTTCGTCATGCAGGAAGTTCTGGCCGAAGCGCTTGCGGGCGACATGGCCTTGCAGGTCGTTGGGCATCGATGGCGTACCGGGATGGAATGAGCGCGAATAGTAGGGGATGACGGCGGATTTGTCCCGTCCCGGCGATCAGGTTTTCGTCCCTGTCAGGTCGGCGGCCATGCGGATCGCCGCAAGCAGGCTCCCGGACTCCGCCCTGCCGGTCCCCGCCAGCGAGAGGGCGGTGCCGTGATCGACGGAGGTGCGGATGATCGGCAGGCCCAGGGTTACATTCACGGCCTCGCCGAAACCGCGCGACTTGAGCACAGGCAAGCCCTGGTCGTGATACATCGCCAGTACGGCGTCGGCATGCGCCAGGTTATGCGGCGTGAACAGCGTATCGGCGGGCAGGGCGTCGCTCAGGTTCATGCCTTCCGCGCGCAGCCTGGCTAGCACCGGATTGATGATGCGCTGTTCCTCGGTGCCCAGATGCCCGTCTTCCCCGGCGTGGGGGTTGAGGCCGGTCACGAGGATACGGGGGTGGGGTATGCCGAACTTTTCACGCAGATCGGCATCGAGAATGCTTAAGACCTGGACCAGCAGTTCCGGTGTAATGGCGTCGGGAATCTGGCGCAAGGGCAGGTGGGTCGTGGCAAGCGCGACGCGCAGGCCGGGACAGGCCAGCATCATCACCACACGCTCGACCCCGCACAGCTCCTGAAGGAATTCGGTATGGCCGCTGAACGGAATGCCGGCGTCATTGATGACGGACTTCTGCACCGGTGCGGTGACCATCGCCGCCGCGCGGCCGGCCAGACAGGCTTCAGCGGCCAGACGCAGCAGATCGAGGACGTAGGCGCTGTTCCGCACGTCCAGTCGTCCGGGCTCGCATGGTGCGCACAGGGGGACGTGCCAGACCGGGAGTACGCCGTCGCCGAATACCGGAGCCGGTTCGCCCGGCTGCCAGTCTGTAAGGGTCACCGGCTCGCCCAGCAGCCGGGCACGCGCCTCGAGCAGTTCGCGGTCGGCCATCACGGCCAGCGGCACACCGGAGACCCGTCGGGCCAGTTGCACGCACAGGTCGGGCCCGATCCCGGCAGGCTCCCCCGACGTCAGCAGCAGCGGCTTCATGGCGCTTTGGCGACATCCTTGATTTCGACATAGGCTTCCGCGCGGATCTCGCGCAGCCACATCGGGAGCTCCTCGTCGAATTTCCGGTTGTACAGGGCTTGCTTGGCCAGATTGCGCCGGTATTCCTTGGTCATGTCCTGATCGCGCTCGCCCAGTACTTGCAGGATGTGCCAGCCGAACTGGGATTCGAAAACCGGGCTGATGCCTTTCACCGGCGTCTTGTTCATCATTTCCTCGAACGACGGCACCATTTCGCCCGGCGAGACCCAGCCGAGATCGCCGCCGTTACGGGCAGAGCCCGGGTCTTCCGAGTACGTGCGCGCCAGCTCCGCGAATTCCGCACCTTTCTCCAGGCGCTGGCGGATGTCCTCCGCCTTTTGCTGGGCGTCTTCCAGCGTCAGGATTTCCGAGGGCTTGATCAGGATGTGGCGGACTTGCCGCTGGTGCACGCTCATGGTTTCGGCGCCGCGCTTGTCAATCAGCGTCAGCACGTGAAAGCCCGCCGGACTCTGGACGGGGCCGGCAAAGTCGCCGGGCTGCATGCGGGAGGCTTCAGCGGCGAACAGCGTCGGCAGCTGCGCGGCCTTGCGCCAGCCGAGGTCCCCGCCGTCCAGGGCATTTTCCGCATTGGAGTAGCGGGCGGCCACCTGGGCGAAATTCACACCGCCGCGCAGTTCGGCCAGCGCCTTTTCCGCCTTGGTCCGGGCGTCGGCCAGCTGGGTCGGCGAGGCGCCTTCGGGGACACTGATCAGGATGTGCGCCAGATGGTATTCACTCTCCAGGGCGGCTTGCCCCATGGGGGAGTTCAGGAAGTTGTCGATGTCCTGGTCCGAAATGCGGATGCGCTCACCGATCTTGCGGTTGCGATAACGGTTGATGGTCATCTCGTTGCGGATCTGCTCGCGGATCTGGGCGTAGCCGCCGGGCTGTTCGGTATTGAGTTGCTGGCGGAACTGGTCAAGCGTGAGGTGGTTCTGCCGCGCGATGTCGGACACGGCGGAAGTCAGCGTATTGTCATCGACACGCACGCCCGCGCGCAGGGCGAGATTGCGCTGGAGATGCTGCAGGATCAGCTGGTCCACGATCTGGGCGCGCAGGACATCGTCCGCCGGCGCGGTCTGGCCGCGCGCGGCCATCTGGTGCCGGACATCGAGGGTGCGCTGCTGCACCTCGCTTTCCAGCACGACATCGTCGTCCACCACGGCCGCGATACGGTCCAGGGCATCGGCGGCATGCGCCATCGGGGAAAGCAGGAGAATCAGGGACAGGGTGCGTAGCAAGTGGCGCATCAGGGTTTTTCTCGGAATCGGGTTTGCGACCGGTCCTGCAGCTGGTCAAAGCCGAAGACCTTGTTGGCCAGGAGTTCGGTCACGCTGCTGGAGAGACCGGCGAGTCCTTTCAGGGTCAGCTCGACGAAGACGGCGCTGCGACGTCGCTTGGACGGGCTGATGTTGTCCGGATCCGCCAGGAACTGCCGGCGGTACAGCGACAGCCTCCAGCAGCAGGCGTCGTACTGGACACCCAGCAGGTTGTCCTGGGACTGTTCGGCGTCCAGGTTGTACTGGATGAGTCCCAGCAGCCGCCAGTTGTCAGTCAACGGCCTCACCACCGACGCGCTGGCCTGACGCAGGGCCTTCTGGTTCAGGGCCGGGACTTCCTTGCGGTAGCTGTAGCCCGCATTGAATAGCCGGTCGCCGCTGTCGGGTAAATAGTGGACTTGTAAACCGAATTGCCCGATCTGGCCGTTCTGGGTCCAGAGGACATCGGAGCCGGCGCTCCAGGACGTGTTGAACTGCGCCGCGATTTCGCCCGCCATGCCGGAGGCGGTGCCGGTGGCGACCGGGTCCTGCGCGTTCAGGCGCACGCGCCGATCTTCAAAGTAGAGGATCTCCCCGACGGAGGCGCGCAGGCGTTCCAGGCCGTCATGCTGGTCCAACCAGCGGGAGGTCAGGCCGAGCGAAAGCTGGTTGGCGTCGTCAATCCGGTCGCCGCCCGAGAACCGGCTGTTGCGGAACA
>JAYRMT010000112.1:0-10137 GCA_041912575.1 Fluviicoccus sp.
GATGCCGAACTGTTGAGGCAAACCCTGGCCGAAGGCTGGATCGAGATTGTGGACATCCCCTTGAACGACTGGAAGCCGCTAAACCCCGGTGTCGATCCGGGTGAGGCTGACGCCATTCATACTGCCTTTGTCTGGCGTGATGCGGGCAATACCGTGCTGTTGGTGATGGATGACCGCGCCGGGCGCTTGGAGGCCAGGAGCCATGACATTGCGGTAATCGGCACGGCGGCGGTGATCGGCCTCGCCAAGACGGAAGGGCTGGTTCCGGCGGCGCGGCCGCTGCTGGTCAAGCTGGCGCAATCGGGCTACTTTATTGGGAACGCGGTTATAGCGGCGGTGTTGGCCGAGGCGGGGGAATAGCGGCGTTCCTGAGCAACCGTATCCGGGGCGCGGAATCCTGCCCCCCTCTGCTGTCCTTATCATGGGGTAATCGTGCTCCGTCCCGGTTTTCTCGAAGGCTACCGCACCGCCGAAGTGACGCTGGGCGGCGTGGATACCGCCGGATTGTCGTCGAAAACCATGGAAAGCCGCTTGCAACCCGGCCTGTATTTCATCGGCGAGGTGGTGGACGTCACCGGCTGGCTGGGCGGCTTCAACTTCCAGTGGGCCTGGGCGTCGGGGCATGCGGCGGGTCAGGTCGCCTGAGGGGATACCCGTGCCTCGATCGTCGGCGGTGTGCATCCGTACGGTTTTATTTCGCGAAAAGTTCGAAATCGTGCTCCGTCCCGGTTTTTTCAAGCCAACTGCACAATCTGGTTCAACACCAGCAACACTTGCGTGAACGCCTCATCGCCAATCCGTTTCATCGGATGCGGCCTGGCGTCGCGCACACGCCAATCGAAGGATTTGGGCTGATGGCACAGCACATAACTGGTTGCACCGGATTTGCGTCCGCCGGCAGCGCCTGCAACGACAGCAAACGGATTATCCGCGTTGTATGCCGCCGTGGTCATGGGCAAGCCGAGCACCAGTGAGGTGCGCTGGTTGAACTCCTTGGGCGACAGCACCAGAAAAGGATGCACATCGCGCATTTCGCGACCGGCCTGCGGATTGCAATTTATCCAAATGATGTCTTGCCGCTTTGGTATCCATACCGGTTTGGCGCTCACCACTTCTCGGTCCCTTCCAGATGCTCTGTCCGCATGACTTCGCCGCCATGTTTCTCCGGGTCAAAACGGGCAAGACGCTGTTCCAGTGTGAGCGGAGCCTGTTCAACCGGCGTGATCAATACGCTGCCATCGTCCTGCACGCGCACGCGCACGCGCTGGTCGACATGAAGCTTGGCGGTACGGGCAATGAGCGCGGGCAGACGCACGCCAAGGCTGTTGCCCCAGTGCTTGATATCAAGGATGGCTTCGCTCATGACGTTACTCCGGCGTATGTTTATACGCCGTATATACACCCTTGCGGGAGGCGCGGTCAAGTCCGGGGGTCTGCACGGCGTTTGCAAATTCGAGGCCGCATGGAACATAACATCATGTTTTAGCTTATTTTTCCTGCATTGGCATGCAGGCTGCAGTGACTGGCTGGGCGGCTTCAACTTCCAGTGGGCCTGGGCGTCTGGCCATACGGCGGGTCAGGTCGCCTGAGACCATTGACCCGATTCCCCGCGTCGCGCCGTCGCCCCAGCCAACGCCAGCCCTCCCCATTCCCCGTACGATCGTCCAAATTCAAGCGCACCCCGAGGACGATCCCATGACATCCGCCATCCCCTTCACCGGCAAGCACGGCCGCGTCGCCATCGTCGACGGCGTGCGCACGCCCTTCGCCCGCATCGCCACCCACTACCGCGACCTCAACGCCATCGATCTCGGCGTGCTGGTGGTGAAGGAGATCATCGGCCGCAACAACCTTGATCCCGAGGACATCCGCCAGCTGGTCTTCGGCATGACGGTGATGATCCCGGAAGCGCCCTTCATCGCCCGCGAGATCGCCCTCGCCTGCGGCTACACGAAAATGGACGCGTACTCGATTACCCGCGCCTGCGCCACCAGCTTCCAGACCACCGCCAGCCTGGCCGACAACATCCTCGCGGGCTACACCGACATCGGCATCGCCGGCGGCACCGATTCCACCAGCTCCGTGCGTATCCCGCTGTCCGGGCAGCTCAGCGCCACCCTGCGCGATATCAACTTCGCCAGAACCACGAAAGACAAGATCCGCCTGCTGGCCGGGCTGAAGGTCAAGGACCTGCTGCCGCAACGGCCGTCGATCACCGAATATTCCGTGGGCGAGACCATGGGCGAAAGCACCGAGAAAATGGTCAAGAAATGGGGCGTCAGCCGCGCCGAGCAGGACGATCTGGCGCACGCTTCGCACAGCAACGCCGCGCGCGCCTGGAAAGAAGGCCGCCTGGACCGCCAGGTCATGGCCGTCACCCTGCCGGACGGCCGCCGCGTCCACGAGGACAACCTGGTGCGCCTGAATTCCGAGCGCGCCGGCTACGACAAACTGAAACCGGTCTACGACACCACCTCCGGGCGCGGCTCCGTGACCGCAGGCAACAGCAGCCCGCTGACCGACGGCGCGGGTGCGCTGCTGCTGATGAGCGAGGAAAAGGCGAAGTCTCTGGGCTATACGCCGCTCGGCTACATCCGCTCCTACGCCTTCGCCGCGCGCGACCCGCGCGACGACCTGCTGATGGGCCCGGTGCTGGCCGCCCCGATCGCCATGGACCGCGCCGGACTGGCGCTGTCCGACCTGACGCTGGTGGACATGCACGAGGCCTTTGCCGGACAGGTCGCCTGCAACCTGCGCGGGCTGAATGACGCCGCCTACCTGAAAGCGAACCTCGGCCGCAACCGCGCGCTGGGCGAGGTGGACCGGAGCATCCTCAACGTCAACGGCGGCTCCATCGCCTACGGCCACCCCTTCGGCGCCACCGGCGCGCGGGTGATCATGCAAATGCTGTATGAACTGCAGCGCCGGGGCGGCGGACTCGGGCTGACCACCGCCTGCGCGGCGGGCGGCATCGGCGCGGCGATGGTACTGGAAACGGCGTGATTGCAGGCCGGGCCGCGCCGTAGCATGATGCATGGATAGCTAACCGTCAGGAGTACTCCCGTCATGTCCGGCCACCGTCTCTACATCGGCAACACCCGCGACCCGCAGTTCCAGTGGGGCCGCGACAACCACGGCCTGCTGCCGGAAGAGATCCTCGACCTCGGCCCCTTCAGCGACGCGGAGCACTACCAGGCGGCCCGCACGCTGCTGCTCTCGGCGGACTACCGGGGCATTGCGCTGGATGAGGACACGGTCGGCGCGCTGGCCTCCAAGGTCGACATCCTCGATTTCGTCAACGGCCTGCCGCAGGACCCGGCCTGGGTGAAAAACACGGTCGCCAAGGTGGAAACCCTGCCGCACGACGAGCAGTTCGTGATCGTCGTCTACCGGTACTGATCGCCGCCGGGAGGCCTTTCGCCGGAACAGCGCCTGTCCGGTCCGGCGGCGCTTGACAGCGCCCGGGCCGCGCCGACAGGATACGGGAAAGGACGATATTCCGGGGAAACCTCACATGAAACGCCTGCTGCCCGCCCTGTTGCTGGTCTCCCTGCCGTTGCACGCCGAGATCTACATGTGCGACGACAACGGCCACAAGACTTACAGCCAGCAGCCCTGCGGCAAGAACGCGGCCTCCGTGACCCTGGAAAACCAGCCTCGCCAGATCACCATTCCCGATGTGCCCGACGAAGCCTATGCGCAAGATTTCTGCGGACTGGCCGTCAGCGCCTTCGACATGGCCGTGTCGCGGCAACATGACCGGGGACGCCGGAACTACTACAACAGCGGGACCGTCAGTCAGGTCAAGATCGCCTCCTACCTGCGCGAGCGCATTTCGAATTACCAGGAAAAATCACGCGAAGGTCCGCAGGTGGATTACATGATCGAGCAGGTCTCCGGCCTGCTGTACCGGCTGGCGCTCAGCGCCAACCAGCAGTCGCCGCTGAACATGAACTTGCTGCGTGACTCCTGCAACGACGCGGCGCGACGGCTCATCAACGAGCGCAAGCCCCTGCCCTCCGGACGGAGGACGCACGCGGAACTGAATACCTGAGGCGGACCCTCCGCCTCGCCGCCTCCGGTCCGGCGCACGCGCCCGGACCTTCATCCCCCCCTGAAGGAACCCCCGAACCATGATGAGGACCGCCGCACTCGCTGCCGCCTGCCTGCTCGCCCCGACCCTGGGCCTCTGCCAACCCGCCACCGACGCCAGCGTGCACAAGCTGCTGCAAGTCACCAAGGTCGAAGGTCTGACCAACTCCTACGCCTCGCAATTCCGGCCGATGATGGAAGCGATGATCATGCGCAACGCGCCCTCCCCGGCCGAACGCGACAAGGCGCTGGCGGAACTGCGCGCCAAGGGACCCGCTCTGGAGAAAATCCTGAAGGACGAGTTCGCCTACAAGAAACTGGAACCCGACTACATCGCGCTCTACAAGAACACGTTCACGGAAGAGGAAGTGAAGGGCATGATCGACTTCTACGGCACGCCCGCCGGCAAGGCCATGGTGGACAAGATGCCCAAGGTGATGGACCAGACCGTCGCGCTGCTGCAGCAGCACATGCCCCGCGTGATGCAGCGCATGCAGGACGTGATGAAAGCCAAATAAGCGCGCTCAGGGCGTCGGACGACGCCTCGCGCGGCAATCCACTTTCTCGGCTTGCCCGGATGTCGGCGCGGCGTAGATCAGCAGCACCCGCTTTCCCTCCGGCGACAGGCCGTCGTAGACCCCGTAGGGATGACGGTCGTGCATGTCGCGGTCCCAGCGCAGCGCCAGCCCGGCGCGCAACACCTGCCCGTACACCGCGCCCACCGCCTTGAGATCCTCCGGAGTGGCGGCCCCCAGCGACTGGTTGCGCAGCGTCGGGCCGCTCCCGGTCTGCAGGACGTAATTATCCCCGGCGGGCTGGATGGCGAAGCCCGGCGAGAAACCGTCCAGGTCGCTGCGGTAGCAGCCGACCAGCGCGGCCACCGGGTCTTTGACACAGGAAGACTTCTTGCGGCAGGACGTCTTGTCGTCCGCAAACCCGGACGCGGACACGCTCAGCGCAAGGATCAGGCAAAGGCGACGCATTGAACACTCTCCGGCATGCAACCGCGCCACCATCGCGCGCCCGCAAGCCGGAATCAAGGAGAAATGCGTATCCCGCTCAGGTCATCGCCGCGAATTCCTCCACCCGCTTCGTCGGGCCGGACACCACCAGCAAGGCCTCGCGGTCCAGCACCGTTTCCATCTTGGCGTGGATCACTTCTTCCTTGGGCCGTTTCATGCCGACCACAGTGACGCCGTAGCGGCTGCGCAACCCGGCGTCGGCAATGGTGCGGCCGTGGAACTCGGCCGGGGTGCGCGTCTTGGCGATGGCGTAGCCGTCATCCAGCTCGATGAAATCGATCATGCGGCCGGTGGCCAGGTGCGCCACGCGCGCGCCCATCGCCGCCTCCGGGAACACCACGTGATGCGCGCCGGTGCGCTCCAGGATGCGGCCGTGCTTGGCGGTCATCGCCTTGGCCCAGATCTCCTTCACGCCCAGTTCCTCCAGCGCCAGCACGGTCAGCACGCTGGCCTCGACGTTGTTGCCGATGCCGACCACCGCGCAGCGGAAATCCGCGACGCCCAGCGCGCGCAGCGCCTCGACGCTGGTGGAATCCGCCTGCACCACATGGGTCAGCAGGCCGGACCATTGCTGGACGGTGTCGTAGTCCTCGTCGATGCCCAGCACCTCGTGACCCAGGCTGAGCAGCGACTCCGCCACCGCGCCGCCAAAGCGGCCGAGGCCGATGATCGCCACGCTGTCGTGGCGGGAAGTTCGGTTCTTGTTAGCCAACGTAAGGGCGCTCCTCGGGATAGTGGAAGGGTTTGCGGCGCTGGCGCAGCGCCAGCGCGGTCGCGACGGTGATGGTGCCGACGCGGCCGATGTACATGAGCAGGATCAGCACCCACAGCCCCGCCGGCGGCAGCGACGGCGTGATGCCGGTGGACAGGCCGACGGTGGCGAAGGCGGAAATGACCTCGAACACCAGCACCTCCAGCCGGAACGTGGTGACGTTGAGCATGACCAGCGTCGCCACGGCGATGATGGTGGTGCTCAGGAACACCACCGCCAGCGCCTGGCGTTGCACGTCGGCGGGAATGCGGCGGCCGAAGACCGTGGTGTCCGGTTCGCCGCGGATTTCCGCCCACACCGCGAACAACAGCAGGAACATGGTGGTGATCTTCACCCCGCCCGCCGTGCCGGCGCTGCCCGCGCCGACGTACATCAGCAGGTAATGCACGGCCAGGCTCTCGGTGGTGAGGCCGCCGATGTCGATGCTGTTGAAGCCCGCCGTGCGCGCCGACACCGACTCGAACAGCGCCGCCAGCAGCTTGCCGCCTACACCGAGCGGCCCGAGCGTGCGCGGGTTATGCCATTCGTAGAGCAGCATCGCGCCCGTGCCGAGCAGTAGCAGCAGGACTGTGCCGAGCAGGGTCAGGCGGGTATGCACCGACCAGTGCGTACCCTGGATGCCGCCCCGCCGCAGTTCCAGCAGTACCGGGAAACCGATGCCGCCGATGACGATGGCGGCGATGATCGGCAAGTTGATCCACGGGTCGCTGACGAAACGCATCAGGTTGTCGGAATACAGGGCGAAACCCGCATTGTTGAAGGCCGAGACGCCGAGGAACAGGCCGTTCCAGGCGGCGTGCAGCCAGGATTCGTCGTAGCGGAAATGCAACGCCAGGAACAGCAGCAGCGAGGCGGTGAGTTCGACCAGCACCGTGACCGCCAGCACCAGGCGCAGGGTGCTTTTGACGTCGCCCAGTCCGGCCGCGTGTTCGGTTTGCGCCACCAGGCGGGTGCTGAGGCTGAGCCGCCGGGTGACCAGCAGGCCGAGCAGCGTGGCGCCGGTCATGATGCCGAAGCCGCCGATCTGGATGAGGCCCATGATCACGGCCTGTCCGAAGCCGGTCCAGTAGGTGGCGGTGTCGGTGACGGCGAGGCCGGTGACGCAGACCGAGGAGGTGGCGGTGAACAGGGCGGTGAGGAACGGGGCGCCGCCGGGGCCGTTGTGGGCGGCGGGCAGCATGAGCAGTCCGGCGCCGGCGAGGATGACGAGCAGGAAGGCCATCGGGACCAGGCGGGCGGGGTGCAGGAGGGTGTGGGTCAAGCGGGATGTCCTTACGATTACTCTGGGCATCCGATTATTCTATGCCTGTTTTGGGGGGATGGCGTAGTCGGGGTGACGTTGCCCGGAGGTGTTGTCCGTGCTAGGGTTTATTTGTAGTGGAATGCGTTGATTTGGCGTGGTTTCAGGCGAAAAACGACACAGGACTGTGCAGTGAACTCTAAGATTAGGCGCTCATCGCCAAGCATTTTTTTAACGCATCTTCTCGCTCGCTATTGGCTTGTTGTCTTGGTTTCCGGGCTTCCCTTTGCAAGCTACGGCTGGGATCTTACGAGCGAACTGACGATCAAGAGCACTTCGGGCGCCCTCAACGGGGAGCCGACCAGCCGAACCACTTTTTTGGCTGATCAGAACGGCCTCACCATCACTATAACCAGCACCTTCTACGCAGCCGGGAAGTTCGAGAAGCCGTGGATGTCGATTCCTAACAATGGAATGGCGACTCTTCACGTAGCTACAGAAAAAAGTAGCGGATTCTTCTCCTCAAAGGAGGAATTCATACGCCAAATTACCATTCAAATCGCGCGATCCCGCCTCCCTAAGGGAACTACGCTCTATATCTACAACGACGACATCGAGGAGGTAATTGGGCAGATCACTGCAAGGTGACCACACGGCCACCAGACCTCGTAGATGCCGAACATGACATCATGTTTGATGAAATGCGGCGCAATACGATTGCGCCCTACTACTGGTTTAGGTATTCATAGGCCGCAGACTAATTCCAACGTTTACCGCCATGACATCATCGCACTTGCAATCATCCTTTGAGTTCGAGAGTGCGGACTCGCTTGCACAGTTTTCCGTATGGATATTGCCCATCGCAGGGGGCGGCATCTTGATTGAACTCGCGCGCGAATTCTTGGGGTGGTGGGCGGTCCTGCTTGTCATTGCAATTTGTGCGTCTTTGGTTGCTGGTCTCCGCTCATCGATATCAGTCTGCTCTAGTCAAGTCACAGTAGTTAGAAAATGGTTTTTTATTCCGTATAAGAAATACTCTGCTGAATTTATCGAAGATATTTCATTTGGCGGCGACTACGGACTTGAAGAAGGGGCCATGTGTGTCGTAGTGAGAATGGGAGGCAAAGAAGTGCACATCGGGAATTCAAAAAATATGCACTTCCTCCATGAAACGCTCTGCAACACTGTCCGCAAAAAGACCTCTTAGACCATGCCGAACACGACATCATGTTTGATGAAATGCGGCGCAATACGATTACGCCTTACTAATGTGAACTGTGTGGGGGCAGGGAATGGCTAGATTCATGGTATTCGCTAACTGGATTGCCCTGATGGTGTTCTCCTGGGCCTTGATCCGTTCGGACATATGGAGCCGCCTGATTCAAATGGCATTGGCATTGTTTGCACTTGCTCCAGCCTCTTGGCTTATTGCGGCGCGAGCGAACGCGCACTCGAGTGTCGTTCGGGTTGCACTGGTCTTCAACTCGCTCGTTGGGTTGTCGGGTGTGCTGGCTGTGCTTTTCGGCTCTGTTGCATACCTTGGGCAGGGAACATTCCTGTTTTTTGCCAGTCTCGGCGGAGTCTTGGTTGTCGCCGGGGTTGCGAACGTCCTAGCCCTTCAAAAAAGACACCAGCCCGCGTAGGTTGCGGCTGAGGCACGAAGCCCAAAATTTTCAACGTGTTATAGAACATCGTGTTGAAAACACCGGGGACAGAGCAACATAACCCCCCCTACCCCAACACCTTCCTCGCATCCTTCAAAAGCAGCAACAACTGCTGCTCCCGCAACAGCGACGCCACAAACCCGAACCGCCGGTAAAACCGCTCGGCCCCGGCATCCACCGGATGCGTCATCAAGGCCCGTATCCCGGCCTGATCGGCAATCAGCAACGTCCGGCGGATCGCATCCTTCAGCAACCCCCGCCCGATGCCCCGCCCCTGATCCGGCAGCGCCACGGCCAACCGCGCCAGGATCACCACCCGTAACGGATACCGCCCCATGCCCTGCCGAATGCGCTCCGGCGCCTCCAGCGTGTCCACCTGCCCCACCGTCAGGCTGAAATAGCCCGCCACGCGTCCCGCATCCGTCACCACGAAGGTCCGGGCCGAACCGCTGGCTTGCGCCTGCCGGGCGTGACGCATCAACCAATCATTCAAACCCGCATTGCCGCAATCAAAATCATCCAGCCGATGGTGTACATCCAGTTGTACAGGGGCATGCACGGTCAGGATTCCTCCCAGAGGGCAGGCTTGGCGAACAGTTCCCGCAGACCGGGATTTTCCGCGGCCGGTTGGTCCAGCAGTTCCAGCAGGCTGTCATATTGCTCGCCGGACACCAGAAACAGCCGCTGATCAATCAGCGTTTGCTCAGCCGCCTGACAGGCACTGTCCAGCACGAAATCCGTCAGGGATTGATGCCGGATGGCCGCCGCCCGTCGCAGGATGGCTTCCTGGTCGGGGGTGGCGCGAACACCCAGCCGGGACGAACGGGGGCTTTTTGAAGGGGGAGCGGCTGTGGACGCCATGACGGGGTACCGAAAGTCATCAATGCGATGATGTTAGTACGTTGTGGGTACGTGCTCAAGGTATGATCAGAAAAACGTCTCCACCGATACCCCGAACCGCTTCGCCAAGCCCCGGATCTGACGCACATTCAACCGCCGCTTCCCGCTCAACACATCAGACACCACCGACTGCGCCCCCACCTCCGGCAAATCCGCCTGCCCCAGACCATGCTGCTGCATCAGAAACGCCAGCGCCGACCGGCCGTCACCCTCCGGCATCGGGTATTGCACCGTTTCATAGGCGGAAACCAGATCGCCCAGATGCTCCACCAGCCCCGCCAGCGCATGACTTTCGTCGTCGCCGACAACGTCCAGCAACTCGTCCAGCGCCTCCACCAAGGCACGGTAATCCGCCTCACACGTCGGCTTGGACAACAGGGGCGCGACAAAGCGCCAGTGCTCGGCGGCTTCTTGGGTCAGCTTGTTCATGTCAGTCCTCTTTCCAGT
>JAYRMT010000113.1:0-9841 GCA_041912575.1 Fluviicoccus sp.
TGGGGCCGGGGCGGCTCAGTTCCCACATCGCGACAATGCTGTTCTTCGGGTTCTGCAGGTCGCCCAGATCGATGCCGGCGCTGAAGGAAGTGCCTTCGCCGGTCAGTATGACGGCGCGCACGTCGCGACGTTTCTTCAGGCTTTCGCCAGTTTTCAGCAGGTCGCGCAGCAGCTGGAAGCTCATCGCGTTGCGCTTGTCGGGACGGTTGAGGCAGACCTCGACGATCTGGTTCGGATGCTGGATCAGCGTGATCAGGTCGGACATGACGGGCTCCGCGTCAGGAATTTCGGTGATCCGAAGAGTGCCGTGAATCGGAAATAGGATCAATGCAAGTGACCGGGCGGTCACGGGCGGGAAGCTCAATCCGGAATGAAAAACGGACGCCGAAGCGTCCGTTTTTCATCACCGTGGAAGAAAGGCGGGATCAGCCGCCGATCTTCTTGTACTTGATCCGGTGCGGCCCCGAATCCTTGCCGAGCTTGGCCTTGCGCCAGGCTTCGAACTCGGTGTAGTTGCCGTCGAACCAGTCCACTTCGTCGCCTTCGAAAGCGAGGATGTGGGTGGCGATCCGGTCCAGGAACCAGCGGTCGTGGCTGACGCACATCACTACGCCCGGGAAGGTCTGGATGGCTTCTTCCAGCGCGCGCAGCGTTTCCACGTCCAGGTCGTTGGACGGTTCGTCGAGCAGGATGACGTTGGCGCCCGCCTGCAGGATCTTCGCCAGTTGCAAGCGGTTGCGCTCGCCGCCGGACAGTTCGCCCACGCGCTTCTGCTGGTCGGAGCCCTTGAAGTTGAAGCGGCCGATGTAGGCGCGCGACGGGGTTTCGTAGTCGCCGACCTTGATGATGTCGAGGCCGCCGGATACTTCCTCCCACACGGTCTTCTTGTCGTCGAGATTGTCGCGGATCTGACCGACGTAGGCCACGCGCACGGTGTCGCCGACAATCACTTCGCCGCTGTTCGGCTGCTGTTCGCCGGTGATCATGCGGAACAGCGTGGTCTTGCCCGCCCCGTTGGGGCCGATGATGCCGACGATCGCGCCCTTCGGCACGCTGAAGCTGACATTCTCGTACAGCAGCTTGTCGCCGAAGGACTTGCTGATGTTTCGGGCCTCCACCACCACATCGCCCAGACGCGGTCCCGGCGGAATGTAGATTTCCTGGGTTTCGTTGCGCTTCTGGAATTCCTTGCTCGACAGTTCCTCGTAGGCGGCCAGGCGGGCCTTGCTCTTGGCCTGGCGGGCCTTCGGGTTCTGGTTGACCCATTCCTGTTCGCGCTTGAGCGACTTGTAGTGGGCTTCTTCCTGCTTCTCTTCCTGTTCCAGGCGGGCGGTCTTCTGCTTCAGCCAGGCGGAATAGTTGCCTTCATAGGGAATGCCGTAGCCGCGGTCCAGCTCCAGGATCCAGTCCGCCACGTTGTCGAGGAAGTAGCGGTCGTGGGTGATGGCGACAATGGTGCCCGGGAAATCCTTGAGGAAGCGCTCCAGCCAGCTGACGGATTCGGCGTCCAGGTGGTTGGTCGGTTCGTCCAGCAGCAGCATGTCCGGCTTGGACAGCAGCAGGCGGCACAGGGCGACGCGACGGCGTTCGCCGCCGGACAGCTTGCTGACATCGGCGTCCCAGTCCGGCAGGCGCAGCGCGTCGGCGGCCTGTTCCAGCTGGTTGTCGAGGTTGTGCGCGTCCCAGGCCTGGATGATCTGTTCCAGCTTTTCCTGTTCGGCGGCCAGCTTGTCGAAATCGGCGTCCGGCAGGGCGTACTCGCCGAAGACTTCGTCCAGGCGGGCCATGGCGTCCAGCGCCTCGCGCACGCCGTCTTCGACATTGCCGCGCACGGTCTTGGCGGGGTCGAGCTGCGGTTCCTGTTCGAGGTAGCCGATCTTGATGCCCGGCTGGGCGCGGGCTTCGCCCTGGAAGTCCTTGTCGACGCCGGCCATGATGCGCAGCAGGGTGGACTTGCCGGCCCCGTTCAGGCCCAGCACGCCGATCTTGGCGCCGGGGAAGAACGACAGCGAGATGTCCTTGAGGATTTCGCGTTTCGGCGGCACGAGCTTGGAAACGCGGTTCATCGTGTAAATGTATTGCGCCATCGGGATGACAACCTTGTGGGTGAGACCTGAAAAATGGCCGCGATTATACGCCTGCGCGGCGATTTTCCGCAGCCGGATCGGTCGGAAAGCGCGGCCGGATGACACCTCCTGTTACAGATTGTCGGGCAATCCGGGTTATGGAAGGGCGTGTCAATAGGCTAGTTTCGGCGTCAGGACTGGTTTGGAATCAAAGAAATTGACCCTTCGACACGCGCTGCCGCTGCTGATGACCCTGCTGTTCGCCGGGGTCGGAACGGCTCATGCCGAGGAAGTTTCCCCGGGATCCTTCGCGTTTTCCCCGTTGAAAACCGTGCAGCTGCCGCCCGATGAGGAGGTGCTGGTCTCGGCCTTCAGCCTGATGGGCACGCCTTACCGCCCCGGCGGCGACTCGCCGCAGGCGGGCGGCTTCGATTGCAGCGGCTTCGTGCGTTTTGTCTATCAGCAGGCCGGGCTGGAACTGCCCGCACGCTCGTCGCGGGATCTGTTCGGCGCGCTGTGGTCGCGGGTTTCCCGCGACGGCCTGCATCCGGGCGACCTGGTCTTCTTCGGCGGCCGCCGCGGCGTCAGCCATGTCGGCATCTATGTCGGCAATGACCGCTTCATTCATGCCCCGGCCCGTGGCGGTGCGGTGCGGGTGGACAGCCTCAGCGAGCCCTACTGGCAGCGCGCGTATACCGGCGCGCGCCGCGTGCTGGCGGGCTGAGGCGCCTTACTCGATCTTCTGTCGGCAACTGATGGCGGGCAGCCGGTATTTCTCCGCCAGCCCGCTGGAGAGGCCGTTGCGCCGGGCCCCTTCCACGCCCTTGCGCAATCCGGCGATCAGCGCCGCGCCGTTTTCCGCCTGTTTCGACACCGCCAGCCGGTAGGCCTTGCTGAAGCCTTCCAGGTCGATGCAGTCGAATTTCGACGAAACATAGAAGCCCAGACTCTGCCCCTTGGCCAGCACGGCCGCCTCGATCAGGAAGAAATCGCAGGATTGCGTGCGCACGGCGTCCAGCGCCGCCTCGATCGAGGGATAACGGGTGAGCGCCAGGTCCGGCAGCAGGTTGCCGTAGTTGTAGCCTTCGACGCCGCAGGCCTGCCATTGCTTCAGCTCGTTGATCTGATGGAGCGGTGCGCCGTTGGGGAAGCGGGCGGGGTTGAAGACCAGGTTGTAGCGCAGGCGGTAGATCGGATCGGTAAAGTCGAGGTAGGCCTCGCGCGCCGGGGTGGCGCTGATGTCCCAGACCATGTCGCAGCGTTCACCGGCCGACGCGCTCTGCGCCCGCTTGTGCACTTCCGGCCAGGGCAGCCGCCGGATGCGGAAGGACTGGCCGAGATCTTGTAGCAGGCGGCTCGCCAGTTCGACGGTGAACCCCTTGTAGACCGGCGATTTGCCTGCGCCTTCCCAATAGGTGTAGGGCGCCCAGGCGTTCTCGTCGATGCAGACGGTGATCGGCGACGCGGCGTAGAGCGGTCGCCACAACAGGAGCAGGAGGCTGAAAGCAAGCAGGCGCAGGGGCATGGCCGCGTTCTCGGCGGGTATCGCGGATTCTTGTCGCACAGTATAGGCGTCCCGCGCCGGTCTGCCCTGCGATTTGGCGTCAATCGGCGGTATTCGCGGTCGCGGCTGATCAAAAGTCCTGCCAGCGGGGGGCGGTCGTGCTAGAATATTGCCCTTTCCGGTTGCCCCCTTCGACGCGAGTACTGCTCCATGTTCAGTAAAGTCTCCCTTTCCGAATTCGATCCCCAGCTGGCCCAGGCCATCGATAACGAAGACGCCCGTCAGGAAGCCCACATCGAGCTGATCGCGTCCGAAAACTACTGTTCGCCGCTGGTCATGGCCGCCCAGGGCTCCAAGCTGACCAACAAGTACGCCGAAGGCTATCCGGGCAAGCGTTACTACGGCGGCTGCGAATACGTCGACGTGGTGGAAACCCTGGCCATCGAGCGCGCCAAGGAGCTGTTCGGCGCCGACTACGCCAACGTGCAGCCGCACTCCGGCTCCCAGGCCAACGGCGCGGTCTTCCTGGCGCTGCTGAACCCGGGCGACACCGTGCTCGGCATGAGCCTGGCCCACGGCGGCCACCTGACCCACGGCGCCAAGGTCAACTTCTCCGGCAAGAGCTACAACGCGGTCCAGTACGGTCTGGACCCGGTCACCGGCGAAGTGGACTACAACGAAGTCGAGCGCCTGGCGGTCGAGAACAAGCCGAAGATGATCATCGCCGGTTTCTCCGCCTATTCCCGCGTGCTGGACTGGAACCGTTTCCGCGAGATCGCCGACAAGGTGGGCGCCTACCTGATGGTCGACATGGCCCACGTGGCCGGTCTGGTCGCCGCCGGCCTGTACCCGAATCCGGTGCAGATCGCCGACGTCACCACCACCACCACCCACAAGACCCTGCGCGGTCCGCGTTCCGGCCTGATCCTGGCCCGCAAGAACGAAGAGATCGAGAAGAAGCTGAATTCCGCCGTGTTCCCGGGCAACCAGGGCGGTCCGCTGATGCATGTCATCGCCGCCAAGGCCGTGTGCTTCCTGGAAGCCATGCAGCCCGGCTTCACCGAATACCAGAAGCAGGTCGTCAAGAACGCGCAGACCATGGCCGCCGTGTTCATGAACCGCGGCTACGACGTGGTCTCCGAAGGCACTGACAACCATCTGTTCCTGGTGTCGCTGATCGGACGCGAGATCACCGGCAAGGACGCGGACGCCGCGCTGGGCAAGGCCGGCATTACCGTCAACAAGAACGCCGTGCCGAACGACCCGCGTTCGCCCTTCGTGACCTCCGGCATCCGCGTCGGCACCCCGGCGGTGACCACCCGCGGTTTCGGCGAGGCGGAAGTGGCCCAGCTGGCCGGCTGGATGTGCGACATCCTTGACAACCATACCGACGACAGCGTGATCGAGCGCGTGGCCAAGCAGGTCGAAACGATCTGCAGCCAGTTCCCGGTGTACGCCGCCTGATCCGGCGGTCCTGCCTGAAAACCCCGGCGATGTCCGGGGTTTTCTTTGCCTGTTTTCCGAGGGAAACCCATGAACCTGCACGAAACCGTCAAGACCTTCGTTGATGCCTTTTCCCGCGAGGACCTCGACGCCGCCGTTGCCATGTTCGCCGAGGACGCCGAATACCATACCTTCGACGGCAAGGTCTGCAAGGGCAGGCCCGCGATCTGGCAGGAGCTGGAACCGCAGTTCCATCGCGCCTGGGGGCGCATCGAATTCATCGGCGACAAGCTGATCGTGGACGAAGCGCAGCAGGCCGCGGTGGTGACCTGGTGGTGCCAGCACTATTTCGACGAAAACGGCGAGGATCTGTTCAGCAAGTTGCGCACCCGGGCCTTGCGGCTGGCGCTGGGTCGCACGCCCGCCTGGTATGGCGCGGATATCCTCGAGTTCGAGAACGGGTTGGTGAAAGTCAAACGCACGTTCGCGCAGTCGCCGATTCCCCTGTTCCGGCGTCAGCATCCCTGAATTGCGGAAGTGTGACCGGTTAGTCGCCTGCAAGCGTTAAGATTCCGTTGGCAAGCATTCGGGATGGCTTATAATGGCCACAACTTTTGTAAGCCTATGAGGCCCGCGATGAGCACTGCCACGGCACCCGCCAAATCCCACGATGACGACCTGTTTCACTGGTCAGACAGTTTCAACGTCAACATCCAGGAAGTTGACGAACAGCACAAGGTGCTGGTCGACCTGCTCAACCAGCTCCATCACGCGATCAAGGACCATCGCGGCAAGGCCGCCTCCCGTCACATTCTCGACCAGCTCGCCGACTACACCCGCACCCACTTCCTGCTGGAAGAAAGCCTGATGCGCGTGCTGCATTATCCCGGTCTGGAAATCCACAAGCAGCAGCATGAAGACCTGATCAAGCAGATCCAGGAACTGCAGCACAAGCTGGATTACGAGAACGTCACCATCACCTTCGAGTTGCTGCACTTCCTCAAGAACTGGCTGGTGCACCACATCAACGAAAGCGACAAGCGTTTCGGCGACTTCTTCGCCAAGTCGCAGAACCTGCAGCAGTACCAGACCTGGAACCAGGAAGTCCAGCAGACCATGACCAAGAAGAAGTGGTGGTGGAAGTTCTGGTAAGTCTCCCGGGCCGGTTGATCAACCGGCCCTTGTTTTTGTACCGCCTGATGTTGAACGTTTTTGCCGCGTGCGGATTCCGCTGACCCTGCGCTGTCACACTCTGGCATCAATATTGCCTCTCCCGGGGAAGTTCCCTTTGATGAGGTTGTTATGCCCGTTCCCGACTGCCTTGACACGGAGGTGGAGCAACACGTTTCAACAGAAATCAGGGAGTGGAAGCAAGCCCGGCTGAGCAGCGCCTTCCAGCCGATTTATAGCCTGGCGCATGGCCGAGAGGTCGGCTTCGAGGCCTTGTTGCGCGGCATGCATCCGGAGGACGGGACGCTCCTGCCGCCGGACCTCTTCCGCCGCGCGGCGTCCACCGAACAAGCGCATGAACTGGATGACCTGAGCTGCGGCCTGCATGTCGCCAATTTCGCGCGTCTGCGCTGCCGCGAGCGCTGGCTGTTCCTGAATATCCAGCTGGACACCTTCCTGCACCGCGAGGCCCTGCTGGGGCGCATGGCCGCCCGCCTGCAAGCCCTGGGCATTGACACCCATCAGGTGGTGCTGGAGATCCTGGAGACTCCGGTCAGCGACCCGCAGGCGCTGATTGACGCCGCCGCGCTGTTCCGGGAGCACGGCTTCCTGATTGCGGTGGATGACTTCGGGGCGGGGCATTCCAATATCGACCGGCTGTGGTCGCTGCATCCGGATATCGTCAAGCTGGACCGCTCGCTGCTGGCGGCGGCCCGACAGCGCGGCGCGGTCGGACGGGTGCTGCCGGGCATGGTGTCGCTGTTGCATGAAACCAGCGCGCTGGTGCTGGTCGAAGGCGTGGAGTCGAGCCTGGATGCCGTAATCGCCATGGACAGCGGGGCGGATCTGGTGCAGGGCTATTATTTTGCGCGTCCCGTGCCGGCGGGCAGCCCGATGCCCGATGAGCGTGCATTGATGTCCCGCCTGCTGACGGATTACCGGGAATACGCCGGACTGGAGCTGGAGGCCAACCGGTTCCGGCTGGCGCCGTATCTTGAAGCCTTCGACCACGTGATCACGGCCCTGAAATCGGGCATGTCGCTCGAAGACGCCGGGAGTTTTTTCCTGTTGCGTTCCCATGCCGCCCGTTGTTTCCTGCTGGATCGCGACGGTTTCCAGATCGGCGACAACGCCATCGCGCCTTCGCGCCGGGCGGTCCGGCAGCTGCAGCTGCGTCCGCTGGCGGATGTGCGGCAGGCCAGCTGGTCGCACCGCTCCTATTTCCGGCGCGCGCTGGAACATCCGGGGCGGGTGCAGATCTCGCGGCCCTACCTGTCGCTGACCGGCGCCAACCACTGCGTCACCCTGTCGGTCCTGCTGACGCTGGACGGGCGGCCGGTGGTGCTCTGCGGCGATGTCGACTGGGAATACGACTGATCAGGCGTCCCGCCGGGTGACGGCTTCCGCCGCGACGTGTCCGGCGGGCTCCCCCGCCCGGAACTTTTTCCGCCAGGCCAGATACCCGCGCGCATAGGTGCCCCAATAGCGGTCCAGATAGGGCAGGAAGCCCGCGTAATTGCCCTGGTACTGGGAATGGTGGAAGTCGTGGTAGCCGCCGCCTTCGTACAGCGGGAAGACATGGCCGGGATTCCACGGAAGGGCGTAGCCGCAGTGGCCGTCCGCCGCCTCGAACTGGCGGATGACGATCCAGATCCACAGCACGTACAGGTGCGCGCCGATCAGGCAGGGACCGACCAGCGCCAGGCTGGTGATGGTCAGGAATTCGAGGAAGTGAAAGTAGTTGCCGTTGATGGCCGTGGTCTGGCGGATGCGGTGGTGCACGCTGTGCACATGCTTGAGCAGCCAGCCCTTGTGCAGCGCGCGGTGCGCCCAGTAGTACAGGAAGTCGTCCAGGAAAATGAAGAACAGCAGCTGCGCGATGACGACATACCAGGCGGGCATCGGCCCGAGATGGATCGGCATCAGGCGCAGCAGCGGCCAGCTCAGGAACAGGATGCCCAGCATCAGCAGGTTGTTGGTGATCATCAGGCGGAGGGTCGGCCACCACCAACGTTCAATGTCGAACGGCTTGTCCTGGACCTTGTAGCGGCGCAGGGACGGGGGATCGACCCACGCCAGCGCGGTGTAGGGCAGGGCGAAGGTCAGGAAGGCGACGATGCTGATGCCGAGGGTAGCGACCGGGAACAGCAGGCACATCGGGTCGCGGTACCAGCCGAGGACGGTGTCGAGCAGGGCGGAATTCATGGAATCTTCTTCTTGTTGGTCTTGATTCTGGTCAAAGTCTAGGCGGCGTGGCAGGCTTGCGCTTGTGATCGTACGCCAAAGGCTTGTGCCGCCATGTCAGTTTCCGATGCCGTCCCCGCGCGGGTGATCGGCCCCTACCTGCAACCTTTGCTGGATACCTCCGCCGCCACCGGGATAGGGCGGGAAAGCCTGCTGAACGCGGCCGGACTGCCGCCGGACCTGCTGTCGCGCCCGGTGGACGAACTGCCTGCCGAGTATTATCCCCGCTTGTTGAAAGCCGCCAGCGCGTTGAGCCGCGATCCCGGCTTCGGACTCCGGATCGGCGAGTACGTCCGGCCCGGCACCTACGGCGTGCTCGGCATCAGCCTGCTGAGTTGCGCGACGCTGGGCGTGGCCATGCAGCAGGTGCTGCGTTTCGAGAGCCTGGTGCATGACCTGGGGCGTTCGACGCTGGAACCGGCGGAGGGCGGCCGGGCGATGCGCTTCATCTGGCATAACGTCTGGCGCGAAGGCGTGCTGGTGGACGCGGTGTTTTCCGGAATGATCGCGTTCGCGGGCTGGCTGACCGGCCGTCCGATTCCCTTGCTGGACATGGAGTTGCAGACGCCGGTGCTGCCGTTGTCGCGTTATGAGGCCTTTTACCGCGCGCCGGTGCGCGCCAGCGACCGCAATGCCTTCCTTGTTTCCGCCGAGCTGATGGCTTGGCCCTTGCCGCAGGCCGATCCGAGCCTGTTGCCGGTGCTGGAAGCCTGGGCAGAGCGCCTGATGCGCGAACGCAGCGGGCCGGGCGCGCTGATCGCCCGCTTGCGGCAGGTATTGCGCGAGGGGTTGCCCGCCGTGCTGACCGTCGAGGAGGCGGCGAAGCGCCTGCACGTCAGCACGCGCACCCTGCAACGGCGGCTGCAGGAGGCGGACACGGGGTTTGTCGGCGAGCTGGAGGCGGTGCGCAAGGCAATGGCGGAGGACTATCTGCGTCACTCCGCGCTCAGCATCAGCGAGATCGCCTACCTGCTCGGCTACCGGGAGGCCAGTTCGTTCAGTCACGCCTTCCGCGCCTGGCACGGCCGTTCGCCGCTGGCCTTCCGGCGCGGCTGAGCGCTCAGGCGGGCGCACCGTCTCCGGCGATACGCTGGACCACCAGGCAGGACACCATGTCGCCCTCGACATTGACCATGGTGCGTACGGTGTCGAGGAGGCGGTCGATCGGCAGCAGGATCGCCACCGCCTCGGCGGGCAGGCCCACCGATTGCAGCACCATGATCATCGTCACCATCCCGGCGCTGGGAATGCCCGGCGCGCCGACCGAGGCCAGCATGGTGGTGAAGCAGACCACCAGCTGCTGGCCCAGCGACAGTTCGATACCGCAGAGATGCGCCACGAACAGCGCCGCCGCCGCCTCGTAGAGCGCGGTGCCGTCCATGTTCAGGTGCGCGCCGAGCGGCACCACGAAGCC
>JAYRMT010000114.1:0-9838 GCA_041912575.1 Fluviicoccus sp.
ATGAAGGCGCCTTTTTCATTTTCCGCATGAGGTTTCCCGCACAGGCGGCGGGCTTCAGCGTCCCCGCCAGAACAGCTTGTCCAGTTCGGACATGCCCAGCTGCCGCCAGGTGGGACGGCCATGATTGCACTGGCTGCTGAACGCCGTCGCTTCCATATCGCGCAACAAGGCGTTCATCTCGGGCAGGGACAGCGCCCGGTTCGCGCGCACCGCGCCGTGACAGGCCATGGTGCCGAGTAATTCGTTGATCGCCTCCTCCACCCGCTGCGACTGGCCATGCACCTTCACATCCGCCAGGATGTCGCGCAGCAGTCCCGGCAGGTTCTCCTTCGGCAGCAAGGCGGGCACGGAGCGCACCGCGAGAGCCTCCTCGCCGATGCGGTCCACCTCCAATCCCAGGCGGGCCAGCCACGGAGCCGACTGCTCGGCCAGCTCAGCCTCGCCCCGGCTCACCGCAACGGTTTGCGGCAACAACAGGGGTTGGGAAGCGAGCCGCCCCTCCGCCCAGGCGGCTTTCAGGCGCTCGTAGACCAGGCGCTCGTGCGCCGCGTGCATGTCCACGATCACCAGTCCCTCGGCATTCTGGGCCAGGATGTAGATCCCGTGAAGTTGCGCCAGCGCGTAGCCCAACGGCGGCAGACCCGGCGCCTTGTCATCCGCGCGGGGCGCTTCCCCTTCCGTCGTCCACGCATCGCGCAACGGGGCGAGGTAATCAGCGATCGCATCCTGCACCGCCGGGGATGACGGCGGCAGCGAGCCCGTATTCCGCACCGGCGAGAATGCAAGGTCCGGCGCGCCCGGCGGCACGAAGCCCATGCGGCCCTGCTCCGGCATCAACACCGGCGCAAGCGGCGTGGATTCAGGTGCGCTGACGGGTACAGTCTTCAGTCCTGACAACGCCCGGTGGATATTCCGCGCCAGGAACTCGTGAACTGTCCGCTGGTCGCGGAAGCGCACTTCATGCTTGGTCGGATGGACATTCACATCCACGCTCGACGGATCGAGTTGCAGGAACAGCACGTAGGCCGGATGCCGCCCGTGCGCCAGGACATCGCTGTAGGCAGTGCGGATGGCGTGGGTCACTACCTTGTCGCGCACGATGCGCCCGTTCACGTAGAAATACTGCATGTCCGCCTGGCCGCGCGCCATCGACGGGCTGCCCAACCAGCCGCCCAGACTCAGGCCGTGGGTTTCCACAAACAAAGGCGTCGAGGCTTCGATGAAGGCCTGCCCGCACAAGGTTGCAATGCGGCGGCGTTGCTCGGCTTCGGTTTCAGCGGGGCGGAAGTGCCATTTGAGCGTGCCGTTATGGCTGAGGCGGAAACCGACATGAAAATTGATCAGGCTGAGGCGCTTGACCACCTCCTCCACATGACCGTATTCGGTGTTGACCGCGCGCAGGAATTTGCGCCGCGCCGGGGTGTTGAAGAACAGGTCGCGGGCGATCACGGTCGTCCCGCGCGGATGGCTGGCGGCCGACACCACGGCCTGCATGTCCCGGCCTTCCGTCTGCACGGACCAGCCGACGCCGCTGTCATCGGTGGACGAGGTCAGCGTCAACCGCGACACGGAGGCGATCGACGCCAGCGCCTCTCCCCGGAAACCGAGGGTATTGACCGCATCCAGGTCCTCCAGGGTCAGGATCTTGCTGGTGGCGTGCCGGGCGAGCGCCAGCGGCAGGTCCTCCTTCGGGATGCCGCCGCCGTTGTCGCGCACCTGGATCAGCTGCGTGCCGCCCTCGCCGATCTGGATGTCGATCTGGTCGGCACCGGCGTCGAGCGCGTTTTCCAGCAACTCCTTGATGACCGAGGCCGGACGCTCCACCACCTCGCCGGCCGCGATCTGGTTGGCCAGCTGGGGATCCAGCAAATGGATGCGGGTCGTCATGGTAGACTCAGGGCAGCTTCAAGGTCTGGCCTTCAAGGACGTTGTCATCCTTGAGGTGATTGGCGTCGCGCAGGACCTTCGCGGAAACGCCGTAATGCGCGGCAATCCCGGACAAGGTATCGCTGACAACGACCTTGTGGGTTTTCGGACGGGCCTTGTCAGCCTTGTCAGCCTTGTTTTTAGGCTGGGGGGCCGCCTCCGGCTTGGCAAACGTTTTTTCCGGGCTCGCGGCGTCCGCCTTGACCGGTTTGCCGTCCTTGCCGGTCTTCTGTGTGGCGTGATCCGACTTATCCGACTTATCCGACTTATCCGACTTATCCGACTTATCCGACTTATCCGGGTGAGCCGGTTTGACCGGTGCAGGCTCATGCTTCGGTGCAAGCTTTTCCGGTTTCCCGGGAGCTTTCACGGGGGGATTCGCGGCATTTGTCGGGGAAGACTTCCCATTCCCCCCGGCAAAATCTTCCAGCGACATCGGCAAGGTGGCCTGAACCACCGGTTTGGTCACGGACGGCATGGTCGTCGGCACAACCGGAACCGGCTGCGCAGCGACCGGCTGTTCCTTTTCTACCGGCTTTGGAGACACAGGAGGAGCTGCCGGCGTCACCGGCTTGTCCAGCATTGTTTGCGGCGTATTTTCCGGGAAAACCGGGGCCGGCTTGACCACGGAAGCCGCCACGCGCGGATTCAGCTTGCGACCGCGACTCTCCCGCTTCCACGCGAAATAGGTGCCCGGCAACGGGTACTTCTGCACAAAGGACCGTACGCCGTCAAAAATGGCGTTCGCCCGCTCCTGCTGATGCTCGGGCGAGGTCAGCGACCGCTCCTCGTCCGGATTGGAAATGAAACCGTTCTCCACCAGCACCGAGATCATCCCCGGCTCCTTGAGCACGGCAAACGCCGCCTGCTCGATATGCCGGGTATGCAACTGGCCGATATCGGAAAGCTGGTCGAGAATGGCGTTACCCATGTGGAGGCTGTGGGTCAGCGAACCCTCCACCATCAGGTCGGCAATGATGCCCGCCAGCTGGTTGCCGGTACCGCCCGACAGATCCACGCCACCAATCAGGTCGGAGCGGTTTTCACGGTCCGCGAGCGCAGCCGCGAATCGGGAGGTCGCGGTATTTGCTCCCTTGCGCGACAAGGCGAACACCGACATGCCCTTCGCTTGCGGCGACGGGGCGGAATCGGCATGGATACTGATGAAAATGTCCGCCTTGAACCGGTTGCGCGCGATTTTGCGGCGGTCCTGCAAGGGGATGAAGTAATCGCCGTCGCGTGTCAGGTAGGCACGGAATCCGGGATTACTGTTGAAGGTGGCGGCGAGCTTGCGCGCGATCGCCAGCGTCACGTTCTTCTCATAGTTGCCGTTCGCGCCGATCGCGCCGGGGTCTTCACCGCCGTGTCCGGCGTCAATCGCGATAATCACCGCGCGTCCCTTGGCTTCCGGCTCGGCGACCGCCGGCTCCTCGGTCGCGGGCGGCGGCGCTTCCATGACCATCTTGTCAAAAAGGTCAATCACCAGGCGGGGTCCGTACTTGTCGTTCGCCGCCAACGAGAACACCTTGGGACGCACGCTGCCGGACAGGTGGATGGTCAGGCGCTGGCCGCCTTTTTCCAGCGGCTGGAAGATCACGTCCTTCACCAGCCCGACATGCGAGGGCAAGGCGGGGGCCGGTACCAGGATATCCGCCTTGTCGAGGTCGATGACCACCTGGTTGTCATCCTGACTCACCACGGTGTAACGGACCGGCTCGCTGAGGTCGAGGACCAGGCGCGTGTTGTCGGGCGCGCGCCATGAACGGACGGCGGTCACGTTGGCGGCGAGTGAAGGGAGGCTGGCCGCGCCGATCAGGGCGGCCAGCAGATAAGGCATCAGTCTCATGTCGTCAACTTGGCGAGCGCGGTCTCGCCGCGGGCGGATAAAGCCTTGAAATGTATCATACGTCCGTCCGGAATGACTGTGATCGCGGCATGAATATCCGGCGCGGGCATCAGTCCCCGCCCTCGTTCCGGCCATTCGACCAGCAGCAGGTTTTCCGGACGGCAATAATCGCGAAACCCCATCAGCTCCAGCTCTTCGGGATCCTGCATGCGATACAGGTCAAAGTGGTACACGGCGACACCGGGCAACTCGTAGGGCTCAACCAGCGTATAGGTCGGACTCTTGACCGCTCCCGTATAACCGAGCCCGCGCAATGCGCCGCGTGCAAGCGTCGTTTTACCGGCACCCAGCGTGCCGTCGAGCCAGACGGTTCCGCCACCGGCCAGCGCTCGGGACAGACGTCCGCCCAGCGCCTCCATGGCCGCTTCGTCCTCTGCATGGATATCGAACTCACGCATGATTCACGCACTCCCGCACCCAAGGCAGCAGATCGGTGGCCATCAGCCCGCGCTGCCCCTCCACCGCCGCCTTGTCCCCCGCCAGCGCATGCGCCAGCACGGCGCGGGATACCGTCTCGAAATTCGCGCCGAACTGGGCCACCAGCCCGCCGGTCACCCCGGCCAGCACATCGCCCATGCCCGCGGTCGCCATGCCCGGATTGCCGAAGGGACAGAGCGCCAGCGCGTCTCCGGAGGCCAGCAGCGTGCCTGCGCCCTTGAGCACGGGAATGCCGCCGAAACGGGCCGCCAGTCGCCGGATGGCGGCAATCCGGTCACGCTGGACATCGGCCGTCTTTTCTCCGAGCAAGGTCGCCGCTTCACCGGGATGCGGCGTCAGGATGCGATCGGCGCGCGGGGATGGCGCGGATTGCGCCAGCCAATAGAGTCCGTCCGCATCCACGATTTGCGGTACAGGCACGGACTGTACCGCCTGCCACAGGCGCTGCCCCCAGGAATGCCGTCCCAATCCGGGACCGACAATGATCACCGACGCTTGCACCAGCAACGGCTCAAGCTCCGCCGGATGATGGATGCCCCGGACCATGACGGCGGGACAGCGCGCCAGCATGGCCGCGACATGGTCCGGATGCGTCGCCAGCGTGACCCGCCCCGCCCCCGCGCGCAACGCCGCCTCGGCTGCCATGATGCCCGCCCCGCCCATGCCCTGATCGCCGCCAATCACCAGCACATGACCGAAATCGCCCTTGTGGCTGTTGCGGGTGCGCGCCGGGAAGCGCAAATCCGCGTCGGACAGACAGCGCCCCAGCGGTTGCTCCGGATAGCATGACGCCGGCAGGCGGAGCGACTTGACGATCCGTCGCCCCGCATGGCTTGCCCCCTCGCCGGTCAGCAGGCCGGGCTTGTCGCCCAGAAAGGTGACGGTGATATTTGCGCTGATGGCGTCGCCCCACACCGCGCCGGTATCCGCGTCGATGCCGGTCGGCAGGTCCACCGCCAGTACCGGCAGGCCGCTGCGATTCACGGCGGCGACCATCTCCGCCACCGGACCGCGCAAGGGGCTGTTCAGGCCGATGCCCAGCAAGGCGTCAACGATCACGTCGGTATCGGGCAACACACCGCTCCAGGGCTGCGGCGTGACGCCCGCCTGACGGGCCGCTGAGGCCATCGCCAAGGCATCGGCGGTTTTCGGCGCATCCAGGGCGATCAGTGTCACGTCCAGACCCGCCTCCTTCGCCAGCCGAGCGATGACATATCCGTCGCCTCCGTTGTTTCCCGTCCCGCACAGGATCAGCAATCGCCGGGCCTCCGGCCAGGATTCGCGCAGGACGGCAAAGGCCGCCGTGCCCGCCTCCTGCATCAGGGCATCACTGGCAATGACCCCGGCAAACGCCGCCTGCTCGATGGCGCGGATCTGGGCGGTGCTGTAGAGAAAGTTATCCATCGGAAAGCGCTCGGCAAGCGGAAAGGCTCATTATAATCCGGCAACTTAGCTCACGCCGACCCTCCGCGCCATGCCCGAACGAATTCCCGCCGCCGACCCGATGACCGCTCTGGCGCTCCGGATCAAGTCCTGGGGCCGGGAGCTCGGATTCCAGCAGGTCGGCATCAGCGATGTCGATCTGGGCGAACATCCGCGTCATCTGGCGCGCTGGCTGGCCAAGGGCTATCACGGCGACCTGGAATACATGGCCGCGCATGGCGAGAAGCGGGGCCGACCGGATTTGCTGCAACCCGGCACGCGCCGCGTCATCAGCGTGCGCATGGACTATCTGGCGGAAAAACCGGAGCCGCGGCGTATACCGTACGAGCCGAACACCGGCGTGATTTCCCGCTATGCGCGCGGCCGGGACTATCACAAGACCATGCGCAAGCGCCTGCAGCAACTGGCCGAGCGCATCAGCGCCGAGATCGGCGAGCACGGATACCGCGCTTTCGTGGACTCCGCCCCGGTGCTGGAACGCGCGGTGGCGGAACAGGCCGGACTGGGCTGGATCGGCAAGAACACCATGCTCATCCACCGGGATGCCGGCTCCTTCTTCTTCCTCGGCGAGTTGTTCACCGATCTTCCCCTCCCGGTGGATGCGCCGGTCAGCGCGCATTGCGGATCGTGCTCGGCGTGCCTGGATATCTGCCCGACCCGGGCCATCGTCGCGCCTTACGAGCTGGATGCCCGCCGCTGCATTTCCTACCTGACCATCGAGAATCGCGGACCGATTCCCGAGGAGTTCAGACCGCTGATCGGCAACCGGGTATTCGGCTGCGACGACTGCCAGCTGATCTGCCCGTGGAACCGCTACGCGCGACTGAGTGGGGAAAAAGACTTCCAGCCGCGTCACGGCCTGGAGCGGCTGACACTGGCGGAATTGTTCGCCTGGACGGAAGCGGAGTTCCTGCATAAGACCGAGGGTTCGCCGATCCGGCGGACGGGGTATGCGGGATTCCTGCGGAATGTGGCGGTCGGATTGGGGAACGCGCCCGGCTCGCCGGAGGTACTCGCCGCGCTCCGATCGCGTCGTGATGACCTGAGCGATCTGGTGAGAGAACACGTGAACTGGGCATTGGATCAGCATCAGAAAAGGCGTGCATCCAACTGATACATCAGTTGTTTTTCCCGATGCCGCGCCACAGGATCGGTACGATCCGGCCGGTCAGCTCGCCGATATCGAGCTCCGGCTTTGCCATCGTGGCGAACATCAGGCCGTCAAACAGGGCGCACCAGAATATCCCGAGCGTCTCTGCATCCACCTCGGGCCGCACCAGGCCGCCCGCCTGCATTTCCTCGACAAAACGCCCCGACATTTCCCAGAGATGCGTATAGAGCCTGTCCAGCCGGGCCGCAATTTCCGGCTCCCCGGCCTGGCTCACGACCTCCAGGAACAATCGCGGCCAGTCACGGTCCTCGGCGCAGCGCGCCCATGCCACCGTGAACAGCCGGGTCATCGCCGCCTCGCCCCGCCCTTCGCGCGCCGCTTGCACCGCATCGCGGATTTCCTCGGTCACCGGGGAAGTGTCCCGCTGCAGACGCGCATCCATCAGGGCGAAAAACAGGTCGTTCTTGTTGCGGAAATGCCAGTAGATCGCCCCCTTGGTCATGCCGGCGGCATGCGCGATCTCATCCAGCGTGGTGCGATGCCAGCCCTTTTGCGCGAAAACATGCATCGCAGCGGCGAGGATCCGGTCCCGCGTCACATTCTGTTCGCCGGCCAGCAGATGGGGATAGTTTTCGGGAACACCGAGAGTCCGCTCTACGGTTTCGACATCGACTCCCGCCGCATCGGCCAGCAAGGCGGGCGTGATATCGGCCATCAGGCGATGACGGGAAAGTTGGCGGAGCGCGGCGATCAGTTTTTCACGCATGGGAACATACTCACGGGTATGCCCCTACCTTAGGTGAGGGAATGCGGATTGTCCAGCCGGGCGGGAACGTATTTCCCCGAATTGAAACGACAGCAGAAGGGATGAAAAATATCCGGTAAAAGACTGATTTTGAATATAAATACCGAAGAACACCTGACGCTTTTGCCTGATCAGCGCCAGACCGCGTACTCGGCGACCTGTTCGGCGGCGAGGCCCTGATCATCCGAGACCTCGATCCGGACCGTCAGCCGCGCCCTGCCCTTTTCGGCAAAACGCCGGTGAAAGGCGCGCAGCGCGTCATCCCCCGGCAGCGTCGCGCGCGCGCGGAAGTTACCGGTTACCGGCTTGCGGTACTGGATGTCGGCATGAGCGATCGCCACCAACGGCGTCCCGACTTCGCGTTCCGCCCAGCGCATGCACAATCCCCATCCGGCCAGCGAAGCCAGGCTGGCGATGCTACCGGCAAAGCCGGTGCCCTTGTCATTGTGGTTCGCGGCCAGCGGCGCGGAGAGCACCATGGTTTCGGCGTCACAGGTCTCCACGCGGACCTGCATGGCGGTGCTCAGGGGAATATGTTGCTTCAGGTAGTCCTGAAAGGACATGGCGTCAGAACTCATGCGTCGGGGTTCCACGAGCGGACAAAATCGTTGACCAGCAACGGTGAAGAGGGTTTCGGACCGGCCGTCGGCGTGCCGATATAGATGAAGCCGGCGATGCTTTCCGACGGCGCCAGCCCGAGACCGGCGTTCACGCGCGGATGCTCCGCCATCCAGCCGGTGCGCCACATGCCGCAAAAGCCGTCCGCATGCAACGACAGCAACAGGTTCTGAACCGACGCGCCGGCGCTGAGCACCTGTTCGACCGGCGGGACTTTCGGGTCTGTTTTCGGTGACATCACTGCGACAACCACGAGGGGTGCGCGCAACGGCATGGCGAGCAATCTTTGCCGCTCGACATCCGGCATCGCGGGATTGTCCGCCAGTCCCGCCGTCAGGAACAACTGGCCCAGCCGTTCGCGCGCCGCACCGTCAATGACCAGAAAGCGCCAGGGCCGCAGCAAGCGGTGATCCGGCGCGCGCAAGGCGGCGCGAAAAGCACGCTCCATCACCTCCGCATCCGGCGCGGGCTCCGACAACGCACCGATCGAGGCGCGGGTGAGCAAGGCGGTATGAGCATCCATGACGTTCTCCCGGGTCAATCCAGACTGGCGCGGTGCTTGGCAGCCAGGCGCATGTAATGCTGGGCGGAATAGGCGAACCAGTCCAGCTCGCCCTGGGTCAGGGGGCGGACCTGCTTCACCGGATTGCCGTGGTACAGGAAGCCGGACTCCAGCCGCTTGCCCGGAGGCACCAGGCTGCCCGCCCCCACCAGCACTCGCGGCTCGATAACCACCCGATCCATGACGATCGTACCGATACCGATCAGGCACTCGTCCCCGATCGTGCAGCCGTGCAAGGTCACGTGATGCGCAATGGTGACGTTCCGGCCGATGACCAGTGGTGCGCCCTCCGGATCGGCCGGACGCTTGTGCGTCACGTGCAGCATCGCGAAATCCTGGATGTTGCTGCCTTCACCGATGCGGATGCTGTTCACATCGCCCCGGATCACCGCGCACGGCCACACGGACACATCCTTCGCCAGCGTGACATCGCCGATCACCACGGCGGCCGGATCGACAAAGACATTATCGCCCAGCGACGGCGTGATGCCGTCATAGGTGCGGAGGCTCATGCCTCCGCCTTGGGCGCGGGCCGGGAGGTCAGCGGGCGGGAGCGCAGTTGCAGCCAGTCCTTGCTGATGTTCCAGGTGGTGTGCACCGCCTTGCTGCCGGTGAACACCCCGGCATGACCGCCGGGCACGATATGGAAAACCTTGTCAGTCGAATCGACGATCCCCATGATCGCACGCGCGCCGGCAATGCTGACAATCTTGTCGTTATCACCCGCGAATGCGAGCAGGTTCGCCTTCACGTTGCGGAAGTCGGCCACGCGGTCGCCAATGCGGAACTTGCCCTTGGCCATGCGGTTGTAGAGCCCCATCTTGCGCATCATGTCCTGCACGGTTGCGCCCGGATAATCCGGCATGTTGGTGAACCATTCGTTCATCGTCATGTAGCGCGCAACGTAGTCGTCATCGGCCAGATTGCGCACCAGCTCGACATAGCTGCTGACCACGCCAAGCGGGTTGGTCATCTTGAACATCACCGAGAGCATGTTGCCCGGCACATGGAAGCGCTCCTGGGGCAGGC
>JAYRMT010000115.1:0-9777 GCA_041912575.1 Fluviicoccus sp.
TGTTCAGCCGTTCGAGCAAGATTCGGACGGTCCGGGTTGCAGGTCGCCTTACCCAGGCGCTTGCATCAACTGACTGGTCGCGCTCCCGGCGCGGCCGAGGAAAGAAAACACCATGCAAAGTGGCAATATGCTGCAGCAGGGGAATTTGTCCCAACTCTCCGCTGAAAACGCAGCTTACGTGGAAGACCTCTACGAGCAGTATCTGCTCGCCCCCCAGTCGGTCCCGCAGGACTGGCGCCTTTATTTCGACAAGCTCCCCCGGGTGAACGGCCTTGAACAGGACATGCCGCACAAGAATGTGCGCGAGCAGTTCCTGCTGCTGGGTCGCAACAGTACCCGTGTGCAACCGATGCAGGTCAGCAGTGTCTCGACCGAGCACGAGCGTCGCCAGGTCGGTGTCCTGCAACTGATCGCGGCGTACCGTAACCGCGGACACCAGAAAGCGAAGCTGGACCCGCTCGGCCTGATGCAGCGCGAGGCAGTGCCGGATCTCGAACTGTCGGCGCACGGGTTGTCCCGCGCCGACTTCAATACCGTGTTCCAGACCGGCAATCTTGCCATCAACAAGACGGAAGCCACGCTGGGCGAGATGGTCGAGGCGATGGAGGCGGCCTATTGCGGCTCCATCGGTGCTGAATACATGCACATCGTCGACACGGCCGAGAAGCGCTGGATCCAGCAACGCCTGGAAAGCGTGCGCGGCAAGCCGAACTTCACGACCGAGACCCGCAAGCACATCCTGGAACGCCTGACCGCCGCCGAAGGTCTGGAAAAATACCTGGGCAGCAAGTACGTGGGCGCCAAGCGTTTCGGTCTGGAAGGCGGCGAAAGCTTCATTCCGCTGGTCGACGAAATCATCCAGCGCTCCGGCAGCATGGGCACCAAGGAGGTCGTGATCGGCATGGCTCACCGGGGCCGCCTCAACCTGCTGGTCAACCTCCTCGGGAAAAACCCCGGCGACCTGTTCGACGAGTTCGAAGGCAAGACCTTCAACAAGCGCGGTTCCGGCGATGTGAAGTACCACCAGGGTTTCTCCTCGAACGTGATGACGCCGGGCGGTGAACTGCACCTGGCGCTGGCGTTCAATCCCTCCCACCTGGAAATCGTCTCTCCGGTGGTCGAGGGGTCGGTGCGCGCCCGCCAGATGCGCCGCAAGGACCTGGACGGACGGCTGGTCCTGCCGGTCATTGTCCACGGCGATGCCGCATTCGCCGGTCAGGGCGTGGTGATGGAAACCTTCCAGATGTCGCAGACGCGCGGCTACAAGACCGGCGGCACGGTGCACATCATCATCAACAACCAGGTCGGCTTCACCACCAGCTTCCGTGATGATGCGCGCTCCACCGAGTACTGCACCGACATCGCCAAGATGGTGCAGGCGCCGATCTTCCACGTGAACGGCGATGATCCCGAGGCCGTGTTCTTCATCACGCAAGTTGCCCTCGATTACCGCATGCAGTTCAAGAAGGACGTGGTGATCGACCTGATTTGCTACCGTCGTCGCGGTCATAACGAGGCGGATGAGCCGTCGGCCACCCAGCCGTTGATGTATCAGGTCATCAGCAAGTTGCCGACCACGCGCTCCCTGTATTCCGACCGTCTGGTGTCGTCCGGGGTGATGACGCGCGCCGAAGCCGACGAAATGGTCGAGGATTACCGGCAGGCGCTGGAAGAGGGACGGCATGTCGCCAAGGCGCTGGTGCGTCAGCCGAATACCGAATTGTTCGTGGATTGGCGTCCTTACCTCGGGCATTCGGTGATCGACGACTGGGATACCGGCCTACCCGCCGTCCGCCTGACCGAGTTGGGACTGAAGCAGCTGGAGGTTCCCGCGGGCTTCGTGATGCAGAAGCAGGTCCAGAAGGTGATGGAAGATCGTGCCCGCATGTACCGCGGCGAGATGGACCTCAACTGGGGCGCCGCCGAGGTGCTGGCCTACGCTACCTTGCTGACGGATGATTACGTCGTTCGCCTGACCGGTCAGGATGTGGGGCGCGGGACCTTCTCGCATCGTCACGCCATCCTGCACAACCAGAAGGATGACAGTACCTACGTCCCCTTGCAGCACCTGTCCGAATCCCAGCAGCGCTTCGCGATTTTTGACTCGTTGCTGTCCGAGGAAGCCGTGCTGGCCTTCGAATACGGCTACGCGACGACCATTCCCAAGGCGCTGATCATCTGGGAAGCCCAGTTCGGCGACTTCGCCAATGGCGCGCAGGTGGTAATCGACCAGTTCATCTGTTCCGGCGAGACCAAATGGGAGCGTATCTGCGGCCTGACCATGCTGTTGCCGCACGGTTTTGAAGGGCAGGGTCCGGAGCATTCCTCCGCCCGTCTGGAACGCTTCCTGCAACTGTGCGCCGAGCACAACATGCAGGTTTGCACACCGACCACGCCCGCGCAGATTTTCCACCTGCTGCGCCGTCAGGCCGTCCGCCCGCTGCGCAAGCCGCTGGTGGTGATGACGCCGAAGAGCCTGCTCCGGCACAAGCTGGCGGTGTCCAGTTTGGATGAACTGGCCAACGGCGGATTCAAGACAGTGATTCCGGAGGTCGAGCCGATCAACCCCGCGGACGTGACCCGGGTCATCCTCTGCGGCGGCAAGGTCTATTACGATCTGCTGGAAAAGCGCCGCGAATCCGGCCGCAACGATGTGGCGATCATCCGCATCGAGCAGCTTTACCCGTTCCCCGAAGAGAAGGTCATCAGCATCCTCAAGCCGTACGAAAACGCGCAGCATGTGGTGTGGTGCCAGGAAGAACCGATGAACCAGGGCGCCTGGTACAGCACGCGCCACCGCTTCCAGCGGGTGGTCGCGGCCTGGAAGCCCGATCTGGAGATCCGTTATGTCGGACGCCCCTCTTCGGCGGCCCCTGCCTGCGGCTCCGCGTACCTGCACACCGCGCAGCAGACCGCGCTGTTGCATGACGCCTTCAATCTCAACACCCACATCTAAGCGCAAGGATTAACGAACATGGCTATTGAAATCAAAGCCCCCGTTTTCCCGGAATCGGTTGCCGACGGTACGGTTGCCGCCTGGCACAAGAAGGTTGGCGATCCCGTGACCCGGGACGAGGTCCTTGCGGACATTGAAACCGACAAGGTGGTTCTGGAAGTGGTTGCACCGGCCGATGGCGTTCTGACCAGTATCGCTAAGGCGGAAGGCGAGACCGTGCTGAGCCAGGAAGTGCTGGCGTTGTTTGACACCAGCGCCGGCAGCGCCGCCGCTTCCACGCCGCCGACGGTCGCTGCGCCCGCCGCCACGGTGTCGTCATCGGCGGCCGTTTCCGCGCCGGTGTCTAACGATCTGGCGCCGTCGGTCCGCAAGGCCGTGGCGGAAAACCAGCTTGATCCGGCCCAGATCAGCGGCACCGGTCGCGGCGGCCGCATCACCAAGGAAGACGTACAGACACATCTCAGCGCGCCTGCCGCGGCCCCGTCGGTACAGCCGCAAATCGCCATCAGCACGGCGGTGGGTGAGCGCATCGAAAAGCGCGTGCCGATGACCCGCCTGCGCGCCAAGGTGGCCGAGCGCCTGCTCGCCGCCAGCCAGCAAACCGCCATGCTGACCACCTTCAACGAAGTCAACATGAAGCCGATCATGGAAATGCGGAAGGGTTATGGCGAGCGCTTCGAGAAGCGTCACGGCATCCGCTTGGGTTTCATGTCCTTCTTCGTGAAGGCGGCGGTGGAAGCGCTGAAGCGTTTCCCGGCGGTGAACGCCTCGATCGACGGCAACGACATCGTCTACCACGGCTACCATGATATCGGCGTGGCCGTGTCCTCCGATCGGGGGCTGGTGGTGCCGGTTATCCGCGATGCGGAGCGTATGAACCTGGCCGAAATCGAAAAGAACATCATCGAGTATGGCAAGAAAGCGCGCGACGGTCGTCTGGGACTGGATGACATTACCGGCGGCACCTTCACCATCTCCAACGGCGGGGTGTTCGGCTCGCTGATGTCCACGCCGCTGCTGAATCCGCCGCAAACGGCCATCCTGGGCATGCACAAGATCCAGGAGCGCCCGATGGCCGTGAACGGTCAGGTGGTGATCCTGCCGATGATGTACCTGGCCTTGTCCTATGACCACCGCCTGATCGACGGCAAGGAAGCGGTGAGCTTCCTGGTGACGATCAAGGAGCTGGTGGAAGATCCGGCGCTGTTGCTGCTCGATCTGTAAGTCAAGGCGTCCTCTCCCGTACGGGGAGAGGGAAACCAGTCAAGGATTTTCAATATGTCGCGTCAATATGATGTGGTAGTGATCGGCGGCGGACCGGGCGGCTATGAAGCCGCCATCCGCGCCGCGCAGTTGGGCCTGAAAGTGGCCTGTATCGAAAAGCGCATTCACAACGGCAAGCCCTCGCTGGGCGGCACCTGCCTGAATGTCGGTTGCATTCCCTCCAAGGCGCTGCTGGATTCCTCGCATCGCTATCACGACACCAAACACAATCTGGCCGTGCATGGCATCAGCACCGGCGATGTCGCGATCGATATCGCGACCATGCAGGCGCGCAAGGACCAGGTGGTCAACCAGTTGACGACCGGCGTCGCCGCGCTGCTCAAGGGTAACGGCATCGACTGGCTCCAAGGCACCGGCAAGCTGTTGCCCGGGAAACAGGTCGCGTTCACGGCCCATGACGGCGCCAGCGAAACCGTACAGGCGACGACAGCGGTGATCCTCGCCGCCGGCTCCGAGCCGATCAATATTCCGGTCGCTCCGCTGGTGGACGGCCTGGTGGTCGATTCGACCGGCGCGCTCGCGTTTGAAGCGGTGCCGAAACGTCTGGGCGTGATCGGCGCGGGCGTGATCGGTCTGGAGCTGGGCTCGGTCTGGAGTCGTCTGGGTGCGCAAGTGACTGTCCTGGAAGCGCTGGACACCTTCCTGCCGATGCTCGACAAGATCAGCAGCAAGGAAGCCTTCAAGATCCTGACCAAGCAGGGTCTCGACATCAAGCTGGGCGCGAAAGTCACCGGCACCGCCGTGAACAACGGCGGGGTGACGGTGTCATACACGGACAAGGACGGTGACAAGACGGCCGAGTTCGACAAGCTGATCGTGGCGGTCGGGCGTCGTCCCGTCAGCGCCAACCTGCTGGCCGAAGGCACGGGGGTCAACGTCGACCCGCGCGGCTTCGTGGTGGTGGACAACCAGTGCCGCACCAGTGCGGAGGGTATCTGGGCGATCGGCGATCTGGTGCGCGGCCCGATGCTGGCGCACAAGGCGATGGAAGAGGGGATGATGGTGGCGGAACTGATCGCGGGCCATCACGCCCAGGTCAATTACGACACGATCATCGGCGTGATCTACACGCACCCCGAAATCGCCTGGGTCGGCAAGTCCGAGGATGCCGCCAAGGCGGATGGCACGGACGTGAAGACCGGCATGTTCGCCTTCCAGGTGAATGGTCGCGCACTGGCGGCCAATGATGCGCAGGGGCTGGTCAAGTTTGTCGCCGACAACAAGACCGACCGCCTGCTCGGCATGACCGTGATCGGCCCCAGCGCCGGGGACATCGTGCATCAGGGCATGATCGCGCTGGAGTTCGCCTCCAGCATCGAGGATCTGCAGCTGATGACATTCGCCCACCCGACCCTGTCGGAAGTGGTGCATGAAGCCGCGTTGTCGGTGGACGGGCGCGCCATTCACGCCATCCAGCGCAAACGCAAGTAAAACGAAGCGCGGCGACCCCGCGCTTTTTTTTGGTGACGGGTCTACCGGCCCGGAACACAGCCCAGAAAAGGTGAAACATGAATCTGCACGAGTACCAGGGGAAACAGCTGTTTGCCGAATACGGCCTGCCGGTTTCGCGCGGCTTTGCCGCATCGACCCCCGATGAAGCCCGCGCCGCTGCCGAGAAGATCGGCGGCGACCTGTGGGTGGTGAAGGCCCAGGTCCATGCCGGTGGCCGCGGAAAGGCCGGCGGCGTCAAGCTGGTCAAGACCCTCGATGAGGTCGAGCAGTTTGCCCGCGAGAAACTGGGCACGCGTCTCGTGACCTACCAGACGGACAGCCGCGGTCAGCCCGTGTCCAAGATTCTGGTGGAAACCTGCACCGACATCGCCAAGGAACTGTACCTGGGCGCGGTGGTGGATCGTGCGACGCGCAGCATCATTTTCATGGCCTCGACTGAAGGCGGCGTGGAAATCGAAAAGGTTGCCCACGATACCCCCGAGAAGATTTACAAGGTGCGCATTGATCCGCTGATCGGCGCGCAGGCTTACCAGGGCCGTGAACTTGGCGGACAACTTGGGCTCGACGCCAACCAGACCAAGCAGTTCGTGAAGATTTACCTCGGCCTCGCCAGGATGTTTGTCGAGTGCGACCTGGCGATGATCGAAATCAACCCGCTGGTGATCACCAAGCAGGGCAACCTGCATTGCCTGGACGCCAAGATCGTTGTGGACTCCAACGCGCTGTACCGTCAGCCCAAACTGAAGGCGATGGATGATCCCTCGCAGATCGACGATCGCGAGCGGCGCGCCGTGGAGTGGGATCTGAACTACGTGGCGCTGGAAGGCAACATCGGTTGCATGGTGAACGGCGCCGGTCTGGCGATGGCCACCATGGACATCATCAAGCTCAAGGGCGGCCAGCCCGCCAATTTCCTCGACGTGGGCGGCGGCGCGACCAAGGAGCGCGTGACCGAAGCCTTCAAGATCATCCTGTCCGACTCCGCCGTGCAGGCGGTGCTGGTGAACATCTTCGGCGGCATCGTGCGTTGCGACATGATTGCCGAAGGCATCATCGGCGCGGTGCAGGAAGTGGGGGTCAAAGTGCCGGTAGTGGTCCGCCTCGAAGGCAACAACGCCGAGCTGGGCGCGCAGAAGCTGCGCGACAGCGGTCTGAACATCATCCCGGCAGCCTCGCTCAATGAAGCGGGCGAGCTGGTGGTCAAGCAGGTTTGAGGGGGCACGAGCAATGAGCGTTTTGATCGACAAGAACACCAAGGTGATTTGCCAGGGCATCACCGGCTCGCAGGGCACCCTCCACACCGAACAGGCGATCGCCTACGGGACGCAAATGGTCGGCGGCGTGACGCCTGGCAAGGGCGGCACCACCCACCTCGGCCTGCCGGTGTTCGACACCGTGAAGGAGGCCGTGGCCAAGACCGGCGCGACCGCGACCGTGATCTACGTCCCTGCCTCGCTGTGCAAGGACGCGATCCTGGAAGCCGTGGACGCCGGGATCGAGCTGGTGGTGTGCATCACCGAAGGCGTGCCGACCATCGACATGCTGTTCGTGAAGGAATACATCGTCCGCAAGGGCGGCGTGCGCATGATCGGTCCGAACTGTCCGGGCGTGATCACCCCCGGCCAGTGCAAGATCGGCATCATGCCCGGTCACATCCATCTGCCGGGCAAGGTGGGCATCGTGTCGCGTTCCGGTACGCTGACCTATGAAGCCGTGAAGCAGACCACCGACCTCGGTTTCGGCCAGTCGACCTGTATCGGCATCGGAGGCGACCCGATTCCGGGCATGACCTTCATCGACGCGCTGGCCCTGTTCCAGAACGATCCGCAAACTGAAGCCATCATCATGGTGGGTGAGATCGGCGGTTCGGCGGAAGAAGAGGCGGCGGCCTTCATCAAGGCCAACGTGACCAAGCCGGTGGTGTCCTACATCGCGGGCGTGACGGCTCCGGCGGGCAAGCGCATGGGCCATGCGGGCGCCATCATCTCCGGCGGCAAGGGCACGGCGGCCGAGAAGTTCGCGGCGCTGGAAGCGGCCGGTGTCAAAACCGTGCGCAACCCGGCCGAGCTGGGCAAGGCGATCGCGGAAGTCACCGGCTGGAAATAAGTACTTCCCGGCCAATAAAAAACGGCGCCATCGAGCGCCGTTTTTTATTTAATACAATGTGTTAGAGCTGATAACTCAAGCCAATACTGAAGATGCCTTCACGCGTGTTGTTATCGGCGTTTTCATGTTTGTAATCATGCGTCAGGGTCAGGGCCAGAACCTGGGTGATGCTCTGACGGAACTGCGTGTTGATGCGGGTGACCGTCCCGGATGCGCCGGATTCGATGCTGGCCTTCTGGAAAAGACGACTGCTGGGGCTGACCTGGCAGGTGTAATCCCAGCTGAAGAGGCCGATACCTTCATTCTGGTCTTCGCCGTGTCGCACCTGATTGACGCGGACACCCGGGCCCGCTTCGATTTTCAGGTTCTGAGCGTCAGACTTCAGCAACTCACGCCCCAGGCCCAGGGAGCTGAAGACCTGATACTCGTACAGGCTGACCTGATCTTTTTCCCACTGGGCGCGAAAGGTGAAGAAGTTATGCTCATCGTAAAAGTGACGCGCCTTGTATGAGGCAAGGTAACGCTCTGGGTCATCCGTCTGGCTGATCTCGTCACGCACGCTGACACCTTCCGCCGACATGATATTGATCCAGTAGGGGCCGTTGTGCGTCACGGCAACTTTACCGTGGAAGGTTTCCTTGCTGCCGCTGCTGGTGCCCATGCTGCTGATGTAACCGGCGTCAATCACGCCTTGCCAGACGCGGGGCGGCGTTCCGGTGTCTGCGCGGCCTACGGCTGCGGCCATGGTAAGAAGTATGGCGGGGGCGACGCATCGCATCAGTCTCTCCGGGATTCGGTTGACGGGAGCGCATGATAGCGGAATTGCCTTTTGTAGGGTTGACCCGCTGGACGAGCCCGTACAAAGTGCAAGCAAATCCCGGAGGTCACATGCTCGACACGCTGCTGGACTGGAGTTTGCTGGGGTATACCCGCATCGGTTATCGCCTTCGCCGCCAATCCGACTGGGCGAATTTCCCGGATCTTTCTTCACGTACCGTGGTGGTCACCGGCGCTACAGGCGGCCTGGGTGCGGAGACCGCGCTCATGCTCGCGGAACATGGCGCGCGTCTGGTTCTGGTCGGCCGCGACCCGCGCAAGCTGGCTGGGATCAGCGACCGGGCGCTGGTCTCGGGCGCGCGGGCCGTGCGGACCGAATGCGCGGATCTCTCCCTGATGCGTGACGTGCGCCGGTTGGGGCTGAAACTGCGGCAGGCGGGGGATGCGGATGTCCTGGTGAACAATGTCGGAGTATTGCTCAACGCGAGATCGGAAACGACGGAAGGCTTCGAGACTACCTTCGCCACCAATCTGCTCGGTCATTACCTGTTGACAGAATTGCTCTGGCCGTTGCTTTCCGCGCGGGGAGATGCACGTGTGGTCAACGTGTCTTCGGGCGGGATGTATACCCAACGGCTGGATCCCGATGACCCGGAAACCCGTGATCGTCCCTATGAGGGACCGGCGGTCTACGCCCGGACAAAGCGCGGCCAGGTGGTCCTGACAGAGATCTGGGCACGGCGCCATCCGGAAGTCGCGGTCTATGCCCTTCATCCCGGATGGGCGGATACCGAGGGGGTGCGTGTCGCGTTGCCCGGTTTCCGTCGCCTGACGTCGCGCGTGCTGCGTGATGCCCGCGAGGGAGCGGATACCGCGGTCTGGCTGGCAGCGGGCCATGTCCCACCCGGTCAGTCGGGGCGGTTCTTTCATGACCGCCAGGTCCGCTCCGTCCACCGCATGCGCGCGACGCTGGAAGCGCCCGGTGATGCCGAACGGCTGGAGGCAGCGCTTGAGAGTCGCCTGGCCGGGCTGTTCGGCGAGCACTGGAGGGAAGACCGAAGCTGACGGACCGGAGCGGTAATGGCATACTCGCGGAATCACGCAAACCCAGCCTCAAGACCGCTCATCATGTCAAACCCGATCCGTTTCCGTGCAACCGTGCTCGCCTGGATAGCCGCTTTTGGCGCGATCCTGCTGATGTT
>JAYRMT010000116.1:0-9751 GCA_041912575.1 Fluviicoccus sp.
CTGGGCCACAACGTGATGCACGGCCAGTTCGACTGGATGAACGATCCGACCCTGCGCGGCAACACCTTCGAGTGGGATACCGTGTGCACCGGCGACAACTGGCGCCACACCCACAACTACATGCACCACACCTACACCAATGTCGATGGCGTGGACCATGACATCGGCTACGGCGTGCTGCGCATCTTCCCGGAACAGAAGTGGGAACCGCGCTTCCTGCTCAACCCGATCATGGCGGGCTTCCTGGCCGTGACCTTCGAGTGGACGCTGGCGCTGCAATCGCTGGAGCTGGAAAAAGTCATGCACGGCGAGAAGACCTGGGCCGACGTGCGCAAGCAGATGCCGCCGATCCTGGCCAAGATGCGCCGCCAGTTCCTGAAGGACTACGTGTTCTTCCCGGTCATCGCCGGTCCCAATTTCCTGCCGGTGATCGCGGGCAACTTCACCGCCAACATCATGCGCAACCTGTGGGCCTTCAGCATCATCTTCTGCGGCCACTTCACCGAGGACGCCGAAGTCTTCTCGAAGGACGTGCTGGAGAACGAGACCCGCGGCCACTGGTACCTGCGCCAGTTGCGCGGCTCCAGCAACCTGACCGGCGGCAAGCTGATGCACATCATGAGCGGCAACCTCAGCCACCAGATTGAGCACCACATGTTCCCGGACATTCCCGCCAACCGTTACGCCGAAATGAGCGTGAAGGTGCGCGAGATCTGCGAGAAGTACGGCCAGCACTACAACACCGGTTCCTTCGCCAAGCAGTTCTCCACGGTGGTCGGCCGCATCTTCAAGGGCGCCTTGCCGTCCTTCGGTCGGAAAGCCGACGCCTCGGCGGACACGGCGGTTGCGCGTCTGGCCGAGGTCGTGCCAGTGTCGAAGCCGGAGAGCCGTCGTCCCCGCGCCCGCAAGGCGCGCGAGGCCGTGGCGGCCTGATGCCCTTCGCTCCCCGTTCGCGGGGAGCCTGTCCGCCGGAGAGAACCCATGAACAAGACCCTGACCCGTCTCGAAGCCCTCAAGGACCTGGTGCAGGACGCCATCGACAAAGGCGCGACCTCGGTCGAGCAGATCCACAAGGCCATTGTAGACCTGCCGCTGTCGGTACTGGAAAAGAACGGTTTGCTGGATGTCGACAGCGAGCAGCGCGACGCGATGTGGAACAAGAGCGTTGGCCAGGTCTACGAAGCGATCCGCCGCGTCAACCAGGAAGTCGGCGAGCTGGCCAGCCAGGCCTTCGAGGCCATCGACGACCAGCTGGTGATCCAGCAGAACATCCGCGATGCGGCGGAAATCGAGGAACTGGAGCGCGCCAGCCGTGCGAAGGTCATCGAATCGCCCGCTACGGTGGAGCCCGGCACCCGGGTGGCGGAAGCCGCGCCGGAGGGCAAGCCGGTCGCCTGACCGGTCCTGTTGCGAGTTCCCCCTTGACCACGCCCCCCGCACGGCAGACGCGGAGGGCGTGTTTTTTGCTTTCTTAGCTTTCCGCGCCAGTGCTGCTAAAATACGCCTCCCATCCCACCGCCCCCCGCGAGACGACACCCGCCATGCGCAAGCCCCACGTCCTGATCATCCTTGACGGTTTCGGCCATCGTGAAGCAAAAGACGCCAATGCCATCCTGGCCGCCCGCACCCCGAACTGGAACCGGATGCTTGCCGAGAATCCGCACGGCCTGATCTCCGGCTCCGGCGAGGATGTCGGCCTCCCCGACGGCCAGATGGGGAATTCCGAGGTCGGCCACATGAATCTGGGCGCTGGCCGCGTCGTCTATCAGGATTTCACGCGCATCACCAAGGCGATCCGCGACGGCGACTTTTTCAACAATCCGGTGATTACCGCCGCCGTGGACAAGGCGGTCGCCGCCGGCAAGGCCGTGCATGTGCTGGGGCTGCTGTCCGAAGGCGGCGTCCACTCCCATGAGGACCATCTGCACGCCATGGTGAAGCTGGCGGTCGGGCGCGGCGCGCAGCACGTCTATGTACACGCCTTCCTCGACGGACGCGACACGCCGCCCAAGAGCGCCATGCCCTCGCTGGAAAAGATGGAAGCGGCGATCCGCGCCACCGGCAAGGGCCGCGTCGCCTCGATCATCGGCCGCTACTTCGCCATGGATCGCGACAACCGCTGGGACCGCGTGGAACAGGCTTACCGCCTGCTGACCGAAGGCGTCGCCGTACGCACCGCGCCGACCGCCATGGCCGGTCTGGACGCCGCCTACGCCGCCGGTGAAAGCGACGAATTCGTCAAGGCCACCGTCATCGCCGCCGAGGGCGAGACGCCCGCCGTGATCGCCGACGGCGACGCCGTGGTGTTCATGAATTTCCGCGCCGACCGCGCCCGCGAGATCACCCGCGCCTTCGTGGACGAGGAATTCGGCGGTTTCACCCGCGCTGTGCGTCCGAAGCTCGCCGACTGGGTCATGCTCACGCAGTACGCCGCCAGCATCAAGGCGCCGGTCGCCTACGCGCCGGAAAACCTGCACAACACGCTGGGCGAATACCTGGCGGGGCTGGGCAAGACCCAGCTCCGCATCGCTGAAACGGAAAAGTATGCGCATGTCACTTTCTTCTTCAGTGGCGGCCGCGAGGATCTTTATGACGGCGAGCAGCGCATCCTCGTTCCGTCCCCGCAAGTCGCCACCTACGACCTGCAGCCCGAAATGAGCGCCTTTGAAGTCACCGACAAGCTGGTGGCGGCGATCAAGTCCGGCGAGTACGACGTATTGGTCTGCAACTACGCCAATGGCGACATGGTCGGCCACACCGGCGTGTTCGAGGCGGCCGTGAAAGCGGTCGAGGCGCTGGATGTCTGCCTGGGTCGTCTCTACGACGCCGTGAAGGCAACCGGCGGCGAGATGCTGATCACCGCCGACCACGGCAACGTCGAGCAGATGGTCGATTACGAGAACCACCAGCCGCACACCGCGCACACCTGCGAACGCGTGCCCTTTGTCTATGTCGGCACGCGTCCGGCGACGATCCGTCCGGGCGGCATCCTGTCCGACGTGGCGCCGACCCTGCTCACGCTGATGGGCCTGCCCGTTCCCCCGGAAATGACCGGCAAGCCGCTGGTCTTGCCGGCGTAACAAATCGCCAACCCGGCCGCGCGGGCCGGGGGCATGACGAACGGCGGGATCGTTGCTACTCTCGGGGATTCGCGGCCGATCCCGCCGGTCATGCCTGAGTCCCTATGAACCGTTTCCGCCCCCGGGCCCTGTTTGCTTCCTCCCTGCTGGCCCTGAGCCTCGCCGTTCCGGCGTCGGCCGATGACGCCCCCGCCGCCGCCAAGGCGGCAACCGGCAAGCCCGCCGCCGCGCCGACCCTGCCGCTCGACGAGCTGCGGGATTTTGTCGAGGCCTTCGATCGCATACGCAACAGCTATGTCGATCCGGTGACTGACAAGACGCTGTTCGAGAGCGCCATCCGCGGCATGCTGTCCTCGCTGGACCCCCATTCCGCCTATCTGGACGCCAAGGAATACGATGATCTGAAAACCGTCACCACCGGCGAGTTCGGCGGCATCGGCGTCGAAGTGAGCATGGAGGATGGCGGCCTGCGCGTGATCAGCCCGATCGACGATACCCCGGCCTCACGGGCGGGCGTGCAGGCGGGCGACCTGATCGTGCGCCTGGACGGCAAGGTCGTGAAGGGCATGACCATGAACCAGGCGCTGGACGCCATGCGCGGCAAGCCCGGCGAGTCCCTGCAACTGAGCATCCAGCGCAAGGATCAGGACCTGATCGAGATGACGCTGGTGCGCGCCAAGATCGAGCTGAGCAGCGTGCGCAGCCGCGTGCTGGAGCCGGGCTATGTCGTGATCCGTATCAGCCAGTTCCAGAACCATACCGGCCGCGACCTGTTGCGCGAACTGGCCAAGTACCGCAACGACACCGCGAATCCCTTGAAGGGCCTGATCCTCGACCTGCGCAACAACCCCGGCGGCGTGCTCCCGGGCGCGATCGAGGTGGCGGACGCGTTCCTGGACAAGAGCCTGGTGGTCTACACCAAGGGCCGCGACGACAGTTCGATCCAGCGCTTCGAGGCGGTGGACGGGCAGGCCATTCCCGGCGTGCCGATGGTGGTGCTGGTGAACGCGGGTTCCGCCTCCGCGTCCGAAATCGTGGCCGGTGCGCTGCAGGACAATCACCGCGCCCTGATCGCCGGGACGACGACCTTCGGCAAGGGTTCCGTGCAGACCGTGCTGCCGGTGGGTGATGACAAGGCGATCAAGCTGACCACCGCGCGCTACTACACGCCGAGCGGCCGCTCCATCCAGGCCGAAGGCATCCGTCCCGACGTGGTGCTGGAACCGGCGACCCACCAGATCCTCACCACCACCATGTATTACAAGGAAGCGGATCTGCAGGGACATCTCGCCAATCCGGACGAGAAAGCCGCGACGCCCGCCGTGCTGTCGCCGACGCCCGTGACTCCGCCCGCCAAGCCGGACGCCAAGTCCAGGAAGGACAAGACGCCGAAGGGCAAGTCCGCCAAGCCGCCGGCGACCGACGCGGCCGACAAGACGCCTGCGGCGGATGCCACGGCAGCGACCAAGGACGTCGACAAGCCGAAGCCGCTCGCTGAGGAGGATTATGTGCTGTTCGGCGGCCTGAGCCTGCTCAAGGCCGCGCAATTCTGGCAGCAACCGGCCAAGCCGGTGACAGCGCCGCCGTCCCCGGTATCTGCCGCCGCACCCGCGACCGCGCCCGCCGATGCGCCCCGCTGACGACCGCCCGCCCAAGGCGGTCACCATCCGGCAGGCCACGCCCGCCGACCGCGAGGCGCTCATCGACACGTTGGTGCGCGCCTTTGCGGACGACCCGATGTACACCTGGCTGACGCACCGCGACCGGCATTTCGACCGTCGTTACCGGAGGCTGTTCGGCGCGTATCTGGATCATCTGGCGTTTCCGCACGGTCAGGTCTGGACCACGGAAGACCGTCTGGCGACTGCCTTGTGGGCGCCGCCGGGTTGCTGGCAACTGGGCCTGTGGCAGCAACTGCGCTTCGCGCCGGACTGGGTGCAGGTGCTCGGACTGACGAATCTGTGGTCGCGCTGGCGGGCGGTGGAGCATATCCAGTCTCGTCACCCGCATACGCCGCACTGGTACCTGATGGTGATCGGGGCCGATCCGGACGTGCAGGGGCAGGGCAGGGCGTCCGCCCTGATGAAACCGGTGCTGGAGGTGGCGGACCAGATGCAGGTCGGCGCGTTCCTGGAGACGCCGAAGGAAAGCAATATCCCGATTTACGAGCGTTTCGGTTTCAAGGTCACGGAAGAAATCCGCATCAAGAACGGGCCGACGCTGTGGCTGATGTGGCGGGATCCGAAGCCGTAGTGGTGAGGGAGAGTCAAATCTCCCGCATCACGATGCCTTTCCCGGCCAGATACGCCTTGGCCTGCGGCACCGTGTATTCCCCGAAGTGGAAGATGCTGGCGGCCAGCACCGCATCGGCATGGCCCTGCAAAATGCCCTGCGCCAGATGGTCAAGGTTGCCGACGCCGCCCGAGGCGATCACCGGCACGTTCACCGCGTCGCTCACCGCCCGCACCACGCCCAGGTCGTAACCGGCCTTGGTGCCGTCGGCGTCCATGCTGGTCAGCAGGATCTCGCCCGCGCCGTACTCCGCCATCTTCGCCGCCCAGGCCACCGCGTCGATGCCGGTGTCCTTGCGGCCGCCATGGGTGAAGATGTCCCAGCGGCCTTCCGCCACTTTCTTGGCGTCAATCGCCACCACGATGCATTGCGAGCCGAACTTGTCCGCCGCTGCGCGCACGAAATCGGGGTCGTACACCGCTGCCGAGTTGATGCTCACCTTGTCCGCGCCCGCGTTCAACAGGTTGCGGATGTCTTCCAGCTTGCGGATGCCGCCGCCCACGGTCAGCGGCACGAACACTTCCGAGGCCATGCGCTCCACCGTCTTCAGCGTGGTGTCGCGGCCTTCGTGGCTGGCGGTGATATCGAGGAAGGTGATCTCGTCCGCGCCCTGCGCGTCATAGCGCTTGGCGATCTCCACCGGGTCGCCGGCATCGCGGATGTCGAGGAATTTCACACCCTTGACGACCCGGCCCTTGTCGACGTCCAGGCAGGGGATGATGCGTTTGGCGAGGGTCATGGTTTACTCCGCATCCGCCAGCGCCTGCGCTTCCGCCAGGTTGATCGTGCCTTCATAAATCGCCCGGCCGGTAATCGCGCCGATGATGCCGTCGGCAGCCACCGCCTTCAGGCGGGTCACGTCATCGATGTTGGTCACGCCGCCGGAGGCGATGACCGGCAGGCCGCTGGCGCGGGCGAGGGCGGCGGTGGCTTCCACGTTGACGCCCTGCATCATGCCGTCGCGGGCGATGTCGGTGTAGACGATGGCGCTGACTCCGGCGGCGGCGAACTGCTTCGCCAGGTCTTCGGCCTTCACCTGCGACACTTCCGCCCAGCCGTCGGTGGCCACCCAGCCGTCCTTCGCGTCGATGCCGACGATGATGCGGCCGTGGAAGGCGTTGCAGGCGTCAATCACGAATTGCGGATCTTTCACCGCCTTGGTGCCGATGATGGCCCAGGTCACCCCGGCGCTGATATAGGCTTCGATGGTGTCCAGCGAGCGGATGCCGCCGCCGATCTGGATCGGCAGGCCCGGATGCTTCTTGGCGATGGCTTTCACCACGTCGCCGTGGATCGGCGTGCCGGCGAACGCGCCGTTCAGGTCCACCAGATGCAGGCGGCGCGCGCCCTGGGCCACCCAGTGGCTGGCCATGCTCACCGGATCGTCGGAGAACACGGTGTCGTCTTCCATGCGGCCCTGTTTCAGGCGGACGCACTTGCCGTCCTTGAGGTCAATGGCGGGGATGATCAGCATGGGTTGTCTCGCAATAATTCAGGAAATCAGGCCTTCCAGCCCACAAAATTCTTCAGCAGCTGCAGGCCCCACTTCTGGCTCTTTTCCGGGTGAAACTGCACGGCGAACAGGTTGTCGCGGGCGATGGCGGTGGTGAAGTCGAGGCCGTAATGCGTGCGTCCGGCGATCAGGCCGGCGTCTTCCACCGCCACGTAGTAGCTGTGTACGAAGTAGAAGCGGCTGTCCTGCGGGATGTCGGCCCACAACGGGTGGTCGACCGTCTGGCGGACGTTGTTCCAGCCCATGTGCGGCACCTTCAGGCGCTCGCCGTTCTCGACCAGGTCATTGCCGAAAAACTTCACCTGACCGGCGAACAGGCCCAGGCAGTCGACGCCGCCGTTTTCCTCGGAGCGGTCCATCAGCGCCTGCATGCCGACGCAGATCGCCAGCACCGGCTTCTGCGCCGCCGCTTCGCGCACTTCCGCGTCCACGCCCACCGCCTTCATGCCCGCCATGCAGTCGCGCATGGCGCCGACGCCGGGGAACACCACGCGGTCGGCCGCACGCACCTTGGCCGGGTCGTGGGTGATGATGACTTCCGACGCGCCGACATGCTCCAGCGCCTTGGCCACGGAGTGCAGGTTGCCCATGCCGTAGTCGAGTACCGCCACACGCGTCATTACAGGCTTCCCTTGGTGGACGGGGTCTGGCCGGCCATGCGCGGGTCCAGCTCCACCGCCTGGCGCAGCGCGCGGGCGAAGGCCTTGAACACGCTTTCGATCTGGTGGTGGGTATTGCGGCCGCGCAGGTTGTCGATGTGCAGCGTGAGGTTGGCGTGGTTCACGAAGCCCTGGAAGAATTCGTAGAACAGGTCCACGTCAAAGCCGCCGACGCTGGCGCGGGTGAACGGCACGTGGAATTCCAACCCCGGACGGCCGGAGATGTCGATCACGACGCGGGACAGCGCTTCATCCAGCGGGGTGTAGGCGTGGCCGTAGCGGCGGATGCCCTTCTTGTCGCCGATGGCCTGCGCGAAGGCCTGGCCGAGGGTGATGCCGCAGTCCTCGGCGCTGTGGTGGTCGTCGATCTCGGTGTCGCCGGTGCAGGTGATGCTGATGTCGATCAGCCCGTGGCGGACGATCTGGTCCAGCATGTGGTCCAGGAAGGGCATGCCGGTGTTGAGGCTGCCGATGCCCGTGCCGTCCAGACAGACGGCGGCGGTGATCTGGGTTTCCTTGGTGTTGCGGACGACTTCGGCGCGGCGCGCGGTCATGGCGGGTCGGTCTCTGGTCAGACGGAAACGGGAATTATACCGGGTTTTGCCGGTGAACGCCGCAGTCCGGACCGCCGCTGGCGCGCAACGGCGCGGCCTGTTATCGTCGGATGATGAATCTTTTGTCCCGTCTGTTCCGTTTCCGCACCAGGAGCCTGCCCGCCATGCCCGTCATCGTGACCGCCGAAAAGTCCCTCTCCCCCGAACTGGCTGCCGGACTGGGCAAGCTGTATGACGCCAGCCCGGAGTTTTCCGGCGGCGCGGAAGCCGTGGCGACGGCGGAGCGTGTGCTGTCGGAGGGCGGGCTGGTCTATGTGGGGTGGTTCAACGGCAAACCGGTGTCGTCGATCATGGCCTTCGGGCCGGGCGACCAGCGCACGCTGCGCTGGATCGTGGTGCATCCCGCCAATCGCGGCCGGGGCATTGCCGACCGGCTGGTGTGCGAGGTGTGCCGCATCGAGCGCGAGGCGGGATCGACGCATTTCCTGCCGGGCTGCACCGCCATCGCCCGCTTGCTGCGCATCGAGGCTTCGCGCCGCAAGGCCTGAGGCTCAGGGCGTGTTGCACTGTTCCTTCATGTAGCTTTCCGCGTCGCGCAGCCGCTGTTCGTAGCTGGGGTCGCGGGTGTAGACCTTGTCGCCGGTGCCCTGGTTGAAGGTGTAGGGGCGGCGGTCCAGCCAGTAGCGGTAGCTGTTGCGCGCGGAGTTGCACCAGCGTTGCTGGCGCGCTGTTTCGCGGGCGTCCTGCGTGCGTTTTTCCCGCGCCTTTTCCACTTCTTCGGCTTGTTTCAAGACCTTGTCGGCGCCGCTTTCCTTTTTGGGCGCGGGGGCCTTGGGCGTTTCCACGTGCACGGCTTCGGCGTTGGTTCCGGCGGGCTTGTGGTCGGAGAACTGGACGTTGCCGTTGGCGTCGGTCCATTTGTACATCTCGGCGTGCGCGGGCAGGCCCAGGGCGAGCAGGCAGGGGATCAGCAGGGGCCGGATGCGGGGCATGGCGGGCGTTCTCCGGGGGATGTTGTTCTTTTTTCAGTCTAGCGGCTTTTGCGGGGGGCGGGGAGGGCGTTTGTGCGGCTTGACGTTGCGGGGCGGTTGGGCTTTAATACGCGCCTCGCGACACGGCCTGGTAGCTCAGTTGGTAGAGCAGCGGATTGAAAATCCGCGTGTCGGTGGTTCGATTCCGCCCCAGGCCACCATGAATTCCGAAGCCCCTGCAAATGAACGTTTGCGGGGGTTTTGCTTTTTTTGGGCCAGCGACAATGAGATTCATGGCGTTACCCCTTGGCAGCGCCATGCGCCTGTTGCAGCGGCGGGCTTGCTGAAGCGATCTTCATGCCCTGAGCGCGCCGAAGGCGGGGGCCAATGCCTTGCTCAAGCGGTTCACAATAGCGGACAACGGCTCCGGCGGAAGTTCGTTTTTCTTGAGAAAGGCCAGCCACAACGCCTGCCGCGAGGTATCGCGCGCAAACTCGTCCGTCAGACCGACCGGCAGCGCTTCGGGAACCGTCATGCCCCGTCTTTCGAACGTGGCCTGGATTGCCCGGGCCATCAGTCCGGTGTCCAGGATTTCCCGTTCCAGCAATACCGACAGATCGTAGTAGTCCTTCAGACGACTGTTGGTCATCCCCAGTAAAGCAATGGCGTGGAGTTTTTCCGC
>JAYRMT010000117.1:0-9657 GCA_041912575.1 Fluviicoccus sp.
CTGGGCGACCATATCCATTTCCGCGTGCCCGGCTGGCGCGACATGCTGATCAATAACGGCTGCGTGCCCGGCACACCGGAAAATTGCGACCGCCTGATGAAGGCGGGGGAGCACATCCTGGTCTATCCGGGCGGCGGGCGCGAAGTCATGAAGAACAAGGGCGAGGAGTACCGCCTGGTGTGGAAGGAGCGCACCGGCTTCGCGCGCATGGCGATCCAGAACGGCTATGACATCATTCCGTTCGCCGCGATCGGCGCGGACGATACGTTCCGCATCCGGTACGACGCCAACGATTTCCAGTCTTCGCGCCTCGGACGGCTGCTCAAGCGGGCGGGCGTGACGGATAGGTATCTGCGCGGCGGCGATTCGTTCATGCCGCTGTCGACGGGTGTGGCGGGATTGCCCGTCCCCCGGCCGGAAAAATTCTATTTTGCCTTTGGCGAGCGCATTCCGACCCGCGACCTGCAAGTCGGCAGCCGCACCCCGTGGCAAGTGCGCGAGCAGACCGCGAGCGCCGTTTACGACCTGATGACCGAATTGTTCATGCGTCGCGATGCCGAGCAGCCCGGCTGGCCGCTGTGGCGCCGCAAACTGATCCAGCGCGCCTGATTCCCGACCCCCGGAGTTTCCCCGTGACCCAGACCCTGATGAAAGACCTGGACCCCGCCCTGCGCACCGAACTGGAGGCCGCGGCGTTTCGCCGACTGGTCGCTCACCTGCAGGAACGGAGCGATGTCCAGAACATCGACCTGATGAACCTCGCGGGCTTTTGCCGCAATTGTCTCTCGAAGTGGGTGAAGGCGGCGGCCGAGGGGCAGGGTGTCTCCCTTGATTATGACGACGTGCGCGCCGACCTGTACGGCATGCCTTACGACGAATGGAAAGTGAAATACCAGAAGTAAGGACGTCTTGCGAAATGGCGCCAGCCGCCAATCGAAACTGACAGCACGGGTAAAAGCCGCTAGAATACGGCCCTCCCAATTTCCCCTACTGCTGCGAGGACGATGACGTGAGCGTTGCCGACATTCAAGCCCTGCGTGAAGATCACTTTGGTCGCTGGAAGAACCGTGAAGCCATTGCCGAAACCCTGATTCCGGTGATCGGCAAGCTGTACCGCGAACGCAACATCATCCTGCAGGTCTTCGGCCGCAACCTCGTCAACCGCTCGGTGATCCAGATCCTCAAGCTGCACCGCCGCGTGCGCATGATCGCCAGCGACCTGTCTGTCGTGGACACCGAGCCGATGATCCTCGCGCTGGCCGGCATGACCGACGTCGGTTCCTGCCAGGTCGATGTGGGCAAGATCGCCATCGACTACAAGAACAGCGACAAGAGCCAGACTCCGGCCGAATTCCTGCGCGCCGCGCTGACTCCGGCGATCGGGCAGGCTACCGAAGACCATCACACCGATGTGGTGCTGTACGGTTTCGGCCGCATCGGCCGCATCCTGGCCCGACTGATCATCGAGCAGGCCGGCAGCGGCAAGGGCCTGCGCCTGCGCGCCATCGTCGTGCGCAAGACCCAGGAGGGCGATCTCGCCAAGCGCGCCTCCCTGTTGCGTCGCGACTCCGTGCACGGTTCCTTTGAAGGCACCATTGCGGTGGACGAAGAGAACAACGCGATCATCGCCAACGGCAATTTCATCAACGTGATCTACGCTTCCAAGCCGGAAGACGTGGACTACACCGCCTACGGCATCAACAACGCGATCCTGATCGACAACACCGGCAAGCTGAAGGACGAAGAAGGCCTGGGCCGTCACCTGACCTGTCCGGGTGTCGCCCGCGTGATCCTGACCGCTCCGGCCAAGGGCGCGATCAAGAACATCGTGTTCGGCGTGAACAGCAAGGACATCCTGGACAGCGACAAGATCATCTCCGCCGCCTCCTGCACCACCAACGCCATCACCCCGGTGCTGAAAGTCCTGAACGACAAGTACAACATCGTCTCCGGCCATGTCGAGACCGTGCACTCGTTCACCAACGACCAGAACCTGATCGACAACTACCACAAGGCTGACCGCCGCGGCCGTTCCGCCGTGCTGAACATGGTCATCACCGAAACCGGTGCCGCCAAGGCCGTGGCCAAGGCACTGCCCGCGCTGCAGGGCAAGCTGACCGGCAACTCGGTGCGCGTGCCGACTCCGAACGTGTCGCTGGCGATCCTGAACCTGACGCTGCCGAACGCTGTGACCCGCGACGAGATCAACGAGTACGTGCGCCAGATAGCCCTGCATTCCAACCTGCAAGGCCAGATCGACTTCACCAGCTCGACCGAAGTGGTGTCCACCGACTTCATCGGCTCGCGTGCCGCCGGCGTGTTCGATGCCCAGGCCACGATCGTCAACGGCAACCATGTGACCGTCTACGTCTGGTATGACAATGAAGTCGGTTACAGCTGCCAGGTCCAGCGCATCGTCGAGCAGATGGCGGGAATCAAGTACCTGACCGTGCCGCCCGAATCGCTGACCGCCTGATCGGTTGACGGGAAAGCCGGGGCATTGCCCCGGTTTTTTTTGTCCGCAATCTGGTATACCATGGGGGGTATATTAGGGGATACTCCATGACCAAGAACCAGTTGGCCCACCAAACCGAACTCCTCAAGCGGCTGGCGCGTGTCGAGGGGCAGATTCGCGGCATCCAGCGCCTGATCCAGGCCGATGCGGAGTGCGAGGCCGTCTTGCAGCAAATGACGGCCGCGCGGCGCGCGCTCGACAAGGCCTTCTTCGAGATGCTGGCTTGCGTGATCGAGTCCAATGTCATCGAGGAAGCGGAAACCAAGCCGGTGGCCGACCGTATGTCCGAGGTCAAGGCGCTGCTGACCAAATACGCTTGATCCGGAGACGGCGCCCGTGCTGACCCTGGTCATCGGCGTGCTGATCGGTCTGGTGCTCGGTCTGACCGGCGCCGGCGGCTCGATTCTGGCGGTTCCCCTGTTGATGGCTTTGCTGGGCGTTTCCCTGCCGATGGCAAGCGGTTTGTCGCTCGGCGCGGTGGGGCTGGCCGCGTGGCTGGGGGTGCTGCTGAGATGGAGGTCGGGGCAAATCCAGTGGTTTCTGGTTGGCGTGATGGCGGGTGCGGGAGCCCTGTTGGCTCCGTTGGGGCAGGCGCTGGGGCATCTCTTGCCGGAGCGCGCGCTCCTGCTGGCCTTTTCCTTGCTGGCGCTGGCGATTGCCGTACGGATGTGGACGCAAGCGCGTCAACGCCCTGAAGAAACTCGGCTCCTGCGCGCCAGTACCGAGCTGGACCATCCTGAGCCCGGGCCGGTCTGCGTCATGACGGGGAAGCCCTTGTACCTCCAGTCGCCGTGCGTGGCGCGGCTCACGCTGGCCGGCGCATTGGCCGGCCTGTTGTCGGGCTTGTTCGGGGTGGGCGGCGGGTTTGTCATTGTGCCCATGCTGGTGTTGCTGACCAACCTGCCCATGCGGACGGCTGTAGCGACTTCCCTGGGCGTGATCGGCATCGTCTCGTTGGCGGGCTTTGGCAGTTTCCTGCTCCGTCATCCCTTGCCGTGGGTGATCCTGACGCCGCTGGCGGTCGGCGCGGTGCTCGGGATGGCGGGGGGCAGCCGGATCGCACGTCGCATTGCCGGACCGCGTCTGCAGGAAGGCTTCGCCCTGATGGTGGTCCTGTTGTCCTGTTACACGTTCTGGCGTGTCTGGAGTTAGTCCATGATTTTCCGTCAACTTTTCGAACGCGAATCCTGTACCTACACCTACCTGATCGGCGATGAGCGCACGCGTGAAGCGGTACTGATCGATCCGGTGCTGTCAGAGCGGGATGGCTACCTCAGGCTGCTGAACGAACTGGGCCTGACGCTGGTGCGCGTGCTGGAAACCCATATCCATGCCGACCACATTACGGCAGCGGGCGCGCTGCGCACCGCCACCGGCTGCCAGACCCTGCTGGGCGAGCCGACCCTGAGCACCTGCGTCAGTGCGACCTTCCGGGAAGGCGACCGGATTCCGGTGGGCGGACTGGAGCTGGTCGCCCTGTACACGCCCGGCCACACGGATGATTCCTACTGTTTCCGGCTGGAGACGCCCGGTCGACGGCTGCTGTTCTCCGGCGACACCCTGCTGATCCGGGGCACCGGACGTACCGATTTCCAGAACGGCGACGCCGTCGCGCAGTACCGCAGCCTGCAACGCCTGCTCGCGCTGCCGGGCGATACCGAAGTCTGGCCCGGCCATGACTACAAGGGCTGGACCTCCAGCACGATCGCCGAGGAAAAGGCCCACAACCCGCGCTTGCAGGTGGCCGATGAAGCTGCCTACGTACGGCAGATGGCGGCGCTGAAACTGCCCGACCCGAAGTGGATGGATGTGGCGGTCCCCGCCAACCGGGCGTGCGGGGCAACCTGAGGCCATCCGTTGCGGCAGCTGGCCGCCGGCCCTCGACGGCGGGCGCGAAAGCCATACGATTTGCCGGGCGATATGGTAGAGTGCGCGCCTTTCTGATTCCCTGAAAACCGTCATGTCCGAACTGCTTGAGCCCCGGAAGGCCGCCCTTGTGCCGTCCGATGAAGCCGCCTTGTCGACCGAAGATCGCCTGGACCGTATCGAAGCCGAATTCGAGGCCATTCGCGCCCGCCATCGCGCACGTCTGGGCGCGGAGGATGTCGCCTATATCCGCCGCATTCGCCGGAATTCCCGCGTGGCCGAGTTCGCCGGGCGCGGCTTGCTCTGGTTCGGGCGCGGGCCGCTGAGCTTCATCGCCGGGACCGGGCTGGTGTGGTTGCATCGCAACCTGGAGGCTATCGAGATCGGCCATAACGTGCTGCACGGCCAGTACGACTATTTCCCGGAAATCCCCGAGTTTCACGCCCACAACTTCAAGTGGAAGGCCCCGATCGACGAGGAAGGCTGGCGGCGCGAGCACAACGCCATGCACCACGTGCACACCAATGTGTACGAGAAGGATCCGGACCTGAACCACGGCCTGCTGCGCACCAACGACCGTACCCCGTGGAATCCCGCGCACCGCTGGCAGGTGCCGCTCTACGCCTTCGGCGTCTATCCGACCATGCTGTACCGCTTCAACGGGCAGAATCTCGGTTTCGCCCAGGAGTACCGCGCCGAAGCCTTCCCGACCGGCAACAAGGGCTACGCGATGGTCGATACCGGCGGTCAATCGCTGGAGGAGCGTCAGAAGCGTAACAGCCGTTCAATCCACCGCGTGCTGTTCAAGGAATACGGCGTCTTCCCGGCGCTGGCGCTGCTGACCGGGCGTTCGCCCCTGCGGGTGCTGGCGGGCAACGCGATTGCCGACATGGTGAACAATTACTGGATCGGCCTGACCATCCAGGCCACGCACTTTACCGAACCGCTGCAGCCCGAGGATGCCGTGGACCACAAGGGGCGCTGGTACCTGTCGCAACTGGATTCCTCGGTGAACTTCAAGGGCAGCCGCCGCATGAGCATCCTGTGGGGGCACCTGAATTACCAGATCGAACACCACCTGTTCCCGGACATTCCCTCGCACCGCTATCCCGACATGGCGAAGGAAGTAAAGGCGGTTTGCGCCAAATACGGCATCGCCTACAAGTGCAACGAGAGCTGGGGCAAGGCGATCCGCAATTACGTGAAGGTGATGTGGAAGTATTCCTTCCCGAACAAGCCGGAGCGCCAGCATGCTTGAGGCCCTGAAAACCCGTACCAATCTCTGGGCCCTGCGCGCGCTGGGGCGCGACTGGGTGGACTATCTGGCGTCCAACACCATGACCGTCGTCAACCGGCGGCTGAACGACTTCCTGTGGACCTACGACCTGAAGGCCGTGGTGACGGCGGTGAAGGAGGAAGCGCCGGGCGTGAAAACCTTCACGCTGATGCCGAACCAGCACTGGCGCGGCCTGACGCCCGGCCAGTATGTCGAGGTGACGGTGGATGCCGACGGCCAGCGGCTGACCCGTTGCTACAGCCCGACCCCCACGCGGGACGGCGGGCTGACCCTCACGGTCAAGCGCAGCGGCAAGGGCGAGGTGTCCGGCTGGATGCACGACTGGCTGACGCCGGGCAAGGTGGTGGGGTTGAGCCAGGCGCAGGGCGGTTTTCATTACCGGGGACAGCCCAAGGTGCTGTTCCTGTGCGCGGGGTCCGGGATAACGCCGTGTCACGCCATGATCGACGCCTTGCTGGCGGACGGCGCGGCGGTGGACATGCAATTGCATGCCCGTTTCAGCCGGGCGGAAGACGTGATTTTCAAGGAGACGCTGCGGCAGTGGTCATTGCGGATGCCGGTGGAGATCGCGCTGAGTCGTGAGGATGGCCCGGGCTTTGTCGCGCCGGTGTCCGCGGCGGATTTTGAACGGCGTTATCCGGATTTCCGGGAGCGCGATATTTATCTGTGCGGTCCGGCGGGGTTCATGGAGTCCATGGTCTCGATGCTGACGGATCTGGGTTACAACCTGGGGCGGTTGCATTCCGAGCGGTTCCAGCTGGCGGAGAACCTGCCGGGGACGACGCTGGACTTTCAGGCGGCGGCGCCGGAGATCCGGTTCAGCCATCTGAACCGGACCGTGCAGCTGACGGCTGAGGATGAGGGCCTGACCTTGCTGGAGGCGGCGCGCCGTCATGGCGTGCCGGTGGAGTCGGGCTGCTGCAAGGGGATGTGCGGGAGTTGCAAGCTGACGCTGAAAGAGGGGCGGGTGAGCGGGAATACCCTGGGGCAGGCGGTGTATTTGTGTACGTCGTATCCGGATTCGCAGAAGGTGGTGCTGGATGCCTGAGCGTTCAGCCGCCACTGGTGCGGATACTCCCCACGCATCCCGGCAACCCCGGCGCAATCGCCTCCGCCACCCGCTCCCCGAACTCCGTCCCGATGCCCCCCATCACATCCACCCGCGCCTGATAAAACCGCTGTCCCGCCGGACTCTGCGCGAACTGCAGGAACGCCGCCTGCTGGTCCGCACTCAGCGGCGCATACAGGTTGGCCAGCGAACGCCGCACCTGGCTGCGCATGAAACCGACCCGGTTGCGCTTGGCGATGTTCAGCCCGATGTGCGACCCCGGAATCTGCATGATCGCCAGGCAGTCATAGGTTTCCAGCCGGTTGACCACCGCATCGGCGCTGCTCATGAAGATCGTTTGCAACACTTCCGCCAGCCGGGTGGCGGAGGTCAGCGGCGCGGTCGGGTTGACGCCGGTCGGCGCGGGCTGGTTGACCCGCTCCCGGAATGAGGCCTCCGCGGCCAGCACGGCTGCGCCGGTCGGTGAACGGTAGAACTCGATCACCGCGCGCATGTCGTCTTCCGACAGTCGCGTGGACAGCGCGGCGGCCAGTCGGGTGTCGGTATAGGGCGCGTCGATGGTGCTCTGGATCGCGCGCGCCACCTCATCCAGGAAGTGTTGCGGAATCCACTCCGTCACATCCGGGTCGTACAGCGGCGCTTCCAGATAGGCGAGCGGCGCGCGGAAATGCGTGGCCGTCAGCAAGTCCGGCGTGTTGACGCGCGGCGGAACCGGGGCGACGGGCGCCTTGGGCAGGGTGTGGCAGGCGGTGAGCAGGAGGATCGGCAGTACCGGAAGCAAACGCCGCATTTCGTGTTCTCGTCAGGCGGTGGGACGTTGCAGTCGCAGCAGGTCCAGCATGGCGCCGGCCGCCCGCGACAGGGTTCGCCGGGGATGATACACCACCCCCAGACTGCGGTGCATTTCCACGCCGGTCAGCGGCAGCACCACCATGTCCTCGCTGGCCATGCTGGCGGGCAGCACACTCCAGCCGAGGCCGATCGACACCATCATGCGGATGGTTTCCAGATAGTTGGTGGCCATGGTGACATTCAGTTCCAGATGCGCCTCCTGGAACAGTTTGGCGGCGATCTGGCGGGTGAAGGTGTTCAGCGAGGGCAGGATGGCCGGATGTTTGGTCAGATCCTGCAGGGTGAGGTCCGGTTTCAGCGCCAGTGGATGGTCCTTCCCCGCAACAAAGGCCAGCGGGTCATCCCAGATTTCCTCGGCCAGCAGGCGGGTGTCCGGCACGGGCGGCAGAGTGACGATGCCGAGTTCCAGTTCGCCGCCGAGCACGGCCTCGTAGGCTTCCTCGGAGTCAATGAACTGGATGTCCAGACGCACGTCGGGGAACTGTTGCGAGAACTGGCGGAGCGTCGGCGGCAGGCGATGCAGGCCGATGTGGTGCGAGGTGCCGATGCGCAGGATGCCGGTCACCGGTCCGCCCAGATCGGCGATGCTGCGCTTGATGTCCTCGAACTCCAGCAACCATTGGCGCGCGCGCGGGAGCAGGGCGCGCCCGGCTTCCGTGAGTTGTACGCGGCGGCCGACACGGTCGAACAGTTGCACGCCCAGCGACTCTTCCAGATTGCTGACGCGCTTGCTGATGGCGGGCTGGGTCAGGAACAGGCGTTCGGCAGCCTGCGAGAAGGATTCCGTGCGGGCGACTTCGATGAAGGCGAGGACGTCGGCGGTGTTCATGGGATTCCCGGGGGTTATCTGTTTTGTTGGATCAATAAAAATAGGTTATCAGAATGCGCCGGCAATTTGTCGGTCTTCAGCTTGTGAAAATGTCGTGGACATGGCTAGATTCAGTAACGATTGACTTCATGGAGATTGACGTGGCTTCTGGTTTGACCGAGAGCAAGATCGGCGAGGTTTTGAATTGGGCGTATGAGAAGGCGTTAAGCGGCGCGCCCGGGCTGGATTCGGCGCAGGAGTTGGCGGATGACTATCTGGATGGCGATGGCAGTCTGCGCGAGCAAGTGGACTCGCTGATTCGCTGGCAGAACGCCAAGGCGGCGGGTTCGGGCTTTCTGGCGGGCTTGGGCGGTCTGCTGGCGTTGCCGGTGACGTTGCCCGCCAACGTGGCCAGCGTGCTTTATGTGCAAATCCGCATGATTGCCGCCATAGCTATCATGGGCGGCTATGATGTCCGGAATGACCGGGTGAAGACCTTGGTGTTCGCCTGTCTGGTTGCCAACAGCGCCAAGGATGTGTTGAAGGATGTGGGCATTGCGGTGGGCAACAAGCTGGCGATGAACATGGTGAAGCAGATTTCCGGCGAGACGATCAAGCAGATCAACAAGGCGGTGGGATTCAAGTTGTTGACGAAGTTTGGCGAGAAGGGGGTGGTGAATTTGGGGAAGGCGATTCCGCTGATCGGCGGGTTGATTGGCGGGGCGGTGGATTTGGCGGCGACGAATTCGGTGGGGAATGTGGCGAGGGATACGTTTATTCGGTGAGTGGTGGGGCGACGGTTTGTGTCGTGTGGGTGGGTAGTGGTGTCTTGTTTGTTGGCGGTATCTTGTTTAGCTTTGAACAGGGTCTTTACCCGGTTGTCTCTGGACTTGGGCGAAGGGTAATGGAAAATATATTTGAACAAGTGTGAGGTGGGAGATGGGCTTTTTTTCGGGTTTAGAATTTTCAGATATTGATGTGCAGAATATGAAGCAACAGGCACAGCAAAAAGCGATTGAACTTGGTGTTTTTGGTGCAGTATCGGTCATTGCTTCAACAGGTACAGCGGTTCAACCAAAACGATTTCAACGTGTAGATCAACAACGACAGGGTGAAATGATCAAGGTTGTTGATTGGGAGGGGTGTGAGGTTACATTCACAACCACGACGGCACACGCGGTTCCAGGGGCATCGATTCTGGGGGAACGCTTTCTTTCTGCTGTGGCACGGATCGCCGATACGGAAGCTAA
>JAYRMT010000118.1:0-9654 GCA_041912575.1 Fluviicoccus sp.
GGTGCCGGGCCTGTGGCGTTCACGCTCTTGTAGGGACGCGCCCAGCTCATGGCGGCCCAGTCGAGCCGGATTTCGCGACCGTCCTTGAGCACCGCCCGCGCGTCGCGGGCGGAAACGGAGGTGACAAGCGCCGGTTGCAGTCCGCCCACAGGATAGAAATCCGCCAGAGAGGAACGGTCCCCGGCTTCGGGGCCCCGCCATCCGTGCCGGGCGTCATAGGCGGCCAGTCCTTCGATGACCGACTGAACAGCTGCATTCTGGATATCGGAGCGGACGGTGGTGTAGACCTTGTAGCCCGAGCCGAGTACGTCGTCGCCGAAGCGGGCGGCCAACGAGGCCCGGACCATTTCCGCGAGCCAGGGGGCGTTCACCGGCGTTGTCATCTGGAAATAATGCAGTCCCACGGGGGCCTGGATCGCTTCGGCGTATTGCGACTTGTCGATCGAGCCGAGTTGCAGCATGCGGCCCAGAATCCAGTTGCGCCGTTCGATCGCCCGCTTGGGGTTTACGACCGGATTGTATTTGGAGGGCGCCTTGGGCAGCCCGGCAATCATGGCGATTTCCGCCAGAGAGAGTTGATTAACATTTTTACCGTAGTAAACTTCCGCAGCAGCGCCAACACCGTAGGCCCGCTGTCCCAGGAAAATCTTGTTGACGTACAGGGCAAGGATCTCCTGTTTGGACAGGGCTTGCTCGATATTGTGCGCGAGCAGGATTTCCGTCAGCTTCCGGCTGAATGTCCTGCGGGAGGAGAGGAAATAATTCTTGGCGACCTGCATGGTGATTGTAGAGCCGCCGGACTGGATGGAGCCGGTTTGGAGCAGGTCCACGAAGGCCCTGCCGAGACCCTTGACGCTGATCCCTCCGTGCTGGAAGAACCCGTCGTCTTCCGCGGCCAGGAACGCCGATACCATCCGGGGCGGAATTTCCTCATATTTGAGCGGCCTGCTGCGTTTCTCGCCGAACTCGCTGATCAGTTGCCCGTCGCGACTGAAAATTTGCAGCGGAGTCTCCAGGGCGATTTCGTGGAGTTGTTCAACGTTTGGCAATTGCGGGAAGAGATATAAATAGACGCCGCTAACCAACAGTATTAGGCTTAGCAGGACTGCGGAGCCTAGGGCGGCGGCAGGTCGCATCGGGTGGTTCTCGGGTTGGTTGAATTGAGTCATTCTGGCTCGGGAGTATGCAGAGGGGACTGATGACAGCCGCGAAGAGATAGTGGATTATAGCCGCAAGAAGCACTTGTGCGGCAATTCCAGTCGTGTTAAGACTATGACTTAACGCTGTTAGGTATGAATGTGGTGTAAGTCCACATTTTCACTACAAAAATAAAAGGGAACCAATGCCGTGCTGCCCTTTCTGATGAAAAAGAACACCAGCCTCGTCGGGCTGGACATCAGCTCGACCTCTGTCAAGCTCCTGGAGCTGAGCAGGCAGGGAGACCGTTACCGGGTCGAGAGCTATGGTGTGGAGCCGCTACCGCAGAATGCCGTGGTGGAAAAGAACATTGCCGACGTCGAGGGGGTGGGGGAGGCTGTTACCCGTTTGGTCGCCAAGAGCAAGCCCCAGAGCAAGAACGCGGCGGTGGCGGTCGCCGGATCGGCGGTGATCACCAAGATTATCGAGATGGACGCCGACCTCAGCGAGGATGAGCGCGAGTCCCAGATCCGTCTTGAGGCGGATCAGTACATTCCTTACCCGCTGGATGAAATCAATCTCGATTTTGAGGTTATTGGGCCCTCTGCGGTGAATCCGGAGCGGGTCAGCGTGCTTTTGGCCGCTTCCCGGACGGAAAATGTCGAATTGCGCGTTGATGCGTTGATTATTGCCGGACTGGTGGCCAAGGTTGTGGATGTTGAGGCCTACGCCATGGAGCGCGCATTCGGCCTTCTGGTCGATAGCCTGCCGTGCGGTCGCGAGGGCACCGTGGCCATCGTCGATATTGGCGCAACCATGACCACCCTGAATGTTGTCAATGACGGCAAGATTATTTATACCCGCGAACAGCTGTTCGGCGGGCGTCAGCTGACCGAGGAAATCCAGCGTCGTTATGGTTTGTCCTTCGAGGAGGCGGGGCGTCTGAAGAAGGAAGGGGGGCTGCCGGACGATTATGAGGTCGAGGTGCTGCGTCCCTTCAAGGAGGCGGTTGTCCAGCAGGTGACCCGTTCGCTCCAGTTCTTTTTCTCGTCCAGCCAGTACAACGATGTGGATCATATCCTGCTGGCCGGCGGGACTTCGTCTATTCCCGGGTTGGCCCAAGTGGTTCAGGAAAAAATCGGCACCGCAGTGAGCGTCGCCAATCCGTTCGTGAATATGTCATTTGCTCCGCAGATCAGCGCGGCATCGATCGCCAATGATGCGCCTTCCCTGATGATCGCCTGCGGATTGGCTTTAAGGAGCTTCGACTGATGGCCAAGATCAATCTATTGCCATGGAGGCAGGAACTCCGCAAGCGTCGCCAGCAGGAATTTCTGGCCATCAACATGACGGTGGCCGTGGTGGCCCTGATTCTGGTTGTTTTTTTTCATTTGCTGGTCGCCAGCCAGCTCAGCGATCAAGCCGAGCGCAAGGCGTTTATCAAATCCGAGATTGATGTGCTGGATGGGCAGATCAAGGAGATAGACGATCTTCAAAAACGCAAGGATGAGTTGTTGGCCCGCATGAAGGTGATTCAGGATCTTCAGGGGCGTCGTCCGGTGATTGTGCGGGTGTTTGACGAGTTGGTACGCGCTACGCCTGACAAGCTTTATCTCTCCCTGTTCCAGCGCGCCGGGGACAAGTTCAGCCTGGAGGGTGTTGCGGACAGCAATAATCAGGTGTCGACTTTCCTGAGAAATCTGAACGCATCCTCATGGTTCAAGAATCCGGTATTGCAGAACGTCAAGGCCGAAGATTCGAAGGAGTCCGCCGGTAAGGTTGGCCCCGGCGTCAAGGTGGACAAGCAGTTGCAGAAGAACCACTTTGTCATGAGTGTTGATCTGGAGGCGCCCGAAACGCCGGCGGCGGATTCCAAATCGGCAGATTCGGCCAAGAAGGAGCCTGCCAAGTGAAGATCAAGTCCCTGAATGTTGATGCCCTGAAGGACGACAACAAGAAAAAGTTCGATCTTCAGGAGTTCATCAACACGCTGAACACCCTGGATCCGCAAAATGTCGGGTCATGGCCTCTCGCGGTCAAGGTGATGGTGTATGTCCTTGTTTTCGTGGTGGTCCTGATTCTTGGGTATGTCTTTGATATTTCTCCCATGCGAGATACGTACGCTTCCGGCGAGCAGGAGCAGGATACCCTGTTGCAGGAGTACGAACAGAAAGTCTTCAAGGCAAATAATCTGGATGTTTACAAGCGTCAGTTGAAGGAAATGGAGGACTCGTTCGGTTCCCTCCTGCGTCAATTGCCGCAGGATACCGAGGTGCCCGGACTCTTGGAGGACATTACGCATACCGCGCTCGGTAGCGGCTTGGAAATTGACTCCATTGATCTCCAGCAGGAGCAGTCCAAGGAGTTCTATTCCGAGTTGCCCATCAATATCAAGGTACATGGCGATTACCATGCCTTTGGCGCATTTGTGAGCGGTGTCTCCGCCTTGCCGCGCATCGTCACCCTGCATGATTTCAAAATCGTGCCTGTGCCAAGCAAGCTCGCGGACAGCGGAGCCCCGGTATTGACGATGGAAATCCTTGCCAAGACATACCGGTACAAGGAATCGTCCTCCGATGATAAGAAAGATGACAAGAAGGATGCCGCGAAGGGGGGGGACCATAAATGAGCCGTTCCTGCAAGTATGTAGGTGTTGGAGTTCTCCTCGCGGCCGTGTTTTCTTCGGGGTGTTCGTCTGAATTCGATGAAGTGAAGGCCCGGATGGACGCCATCAGGAAGCAGCCGAGAGGTCGGGTGGAGGCACCCCCCGAGTTCACGCCGATGCCTTCGTTTATTTATGCTGCGCACCAGTTACGGAGCCCTTTCATGCCTCCGGAAACGGCGCAGCAACTGATGAATCCCAAGCCGGATGTGAAGCCGGACTTTTCCCGTCCTCAGGAATACCTGGAAAAGTATAACCTTGAGGCATTACGGATGCGGGGAACAATCCAGAAGCCCGGGGGAATACTGTACGGCTTGGTGGAGGACGGTGATGGCGGCGTGCAGCGCGTCAAGGTTGGTAATTACATGGGTAAAAACCATGGGAAAATTACCGAAATCACTCAGAGTCAGATCAACCTGATCGAGATCGTTCCGGATGGCCGAGATGGCTGGGCAGAACGTCCACGCAGTTTGGTTATGGCTGACAAGTAAGACGTCGCCTGGAGAATGCAAATGATCAATCGGATCGATATGAACAATAACAAGCTTGCGGGGAGTGCTATGAAAGTCCGCCGTCTGGTACTGGGGCTGGGTTTGATGTCTTTGGTTCAGTTCTCGGCCGCGGCAGATCGCTTGCTCCTGAAGAATGTGGACTTCGTGAATCTGCCGGGCGATGAAATCGAGATCAAGTTGGGTTTCGATCAGACGCCTCCCCAACTGCAGTCCTATCAAATTGAAAAGCCGGCGCGTCTGGTGTTCGATCTTGCAAACACCAAGAACGGGTTGCCCACGCGCTACATGAGCATTGGAAACGGTAACGCACGCAGCCTGACGGTGGTCGACAATAATGATCGCACGCGGGTTGTGATTAACCTCGGTGAACTGGCGGGTTATGTTTCGCGTGTTGAAGGCAACAATCTGTTCCTGCGCGTCGGCAAGAGTGAACTGGCGGATATGGCGAAGAACGCAGTCGCGCCCGCAAGCGTTGCCGCGCCCGCCAAAAACGCAACGTCGGCGCCTGCCGTTTCGTCGGCGCAGTCATCGGCTCGTCCGGATGCAAAGTCGAACGTTCAGCAAATTGACAATATCGATTTCCGCCGCGGTGAGCAGGGCGACGGTCAAATCATGATCTCGCTTTCACAGTCATCCATCCCGGTGGACGTACAGCAGCAAGGTAACAAGGTGGTTGCGCGCTTCCTCGGAGCAAAGATTCCCGAAAAACTCCGCCGCCGATTGGACGTGACGGATTTCGCGACGCCGGTCAAGGTGGTTGAGGCCTATAACGAAGGGCCGAATGGGGTGATGGTCATCCAGCCGCAAAGTGATTTTGAGTATCTGGCGTATCAGGCCGACAACAAGATGACAATCAGCGTCAAGCCGGTCACCAAGGAAGAGAAGCGCAAAAAAGATTTTACCTATACGGGTGAAAAGCTGTCTCTTAACTTTCAGGACATCGAAGTTCGCTCGGTCCTACAGCTGATCGCCGACTTTACGTCGCTCAATCTGGTGGCCAGCGATACGGTTTCCGGCCGCATCACGCTGCGTCTGCAGAACGTGCCCTGGGATCAAGCGCTGGACCTGATTCTCAAGACCAAGGGTCTGGATAAGCGCACTGTGGGTAACGTGATGCTCGTGGCTCCGGCGGATGAAATCGCTGCGCGCGAACGTCTCGAAATGGAGAGCCAGACCCAGACCGAACAATTGGCACCGCTCCGCACCGAGTATGTACAGGTCAACTACGCCAAGGCGTCCGATCTGCAAACGTTGATCACCGCCGGTTCCAGCGGCAGCAATTCGTCGGGTTCTTCGCAGAACGGTTCCCTGCTCAGCCCGCGCGGCAGTATCTCCGTGGATGTTCGAACCAATACCTTGGTGATTCAGGATACCGCCAAGAAGATTGATGAAATCCGTGATCTGGTGGCCAAGTTGGATGTGCCGGTGAAGCAGGTCATGATCGAGGCAAGGATTGTCCTCGCGGATAGCAGTTTCGACAAGGAGATCGGTGTTCGCTGGGGTTTGGCGACCGATCATTTTGGCACCAATACCCGCACGATGGTTGCTGGCAGCCGGAATACCTTGAATGACATCCGTGAGGCGACATTTGACACCACAAACGGTACCAGGACCTACAACTTTACCCATCCGAATGAGCTTGCCGTTGATCTGGGTGTCGACAAGGCCGGGGCCAGCTCTTTGGCGGTTGGTATCATGAACACGGACAGCCAGATTTTGGATCTTGAGCTTTCCGCCTTGCAATCGGATGGCCATGGCGAGGTGATTGCCACACCGCGCGTACTGACTGCAGACAAGCAAAAGGCACGCGTCGCGACCGGTAAGCAGATTCCCTACCAAGAGGCCACGTCCAGCGGGGCTACCTCGGTGAAGTTTGTGAATGCCGAGCTGGCGCTTGAGGTGACCCCGAGCATTACGCCCGACGGGCGTATCAATATGGAGCTGTTCGTAAATAATGACAGCTTGGGTGAAGTGCTGGCCAATGGTGCGGTGACCATCAACACCAACCGTGTCGTCACCAATGTGCTGGTGGATGATGGCCAGACCGTGGTCCTTGGTGGCATCTTCAAGGAGACCACGAACAAGCAGGTCATCAAGACGCCGGTGCTGGGCGATATTCCCTACGTTGGTCGTCTTTTCCGTCAGGATATCAAGCGGAACGACAAGGTGGAGCTGCTGATTTTCGTGACCCCGAAGCTGATGACAGATACGGCATCCGGCAAATAAGGAAGCTGACGCGTCTTGCCATCACTCAATAACATTTTCCTGATAGGCCCGATGGGGGCAGGTAAAACCACCATCGGCCGCCAGATCGCTGATCTTTTGGGTTGGCAGTTTTGCGATACCGATCAGGAAATCGAGCGACGGACTGGCGCCAGCATTCCCTGGATCTTCGAGAAGGAAGGCGAGGACGGTTTTCGTCGGCGCGAGGAACAGGTTGTCAGTGACCTGACGGCACTGAAACACATCGTTCTGGCAACCGGCGGCGGTGTGGTCATGCGCCCATCCAATCGGCTTGCCCTGCAACGAAATGGTCAGGTTGTGTACCTTTACACGCCGGTCAGCTTGCAGGTGGAGCGTACATCTCACGATCGTAACCGACCACTGTTGCACAAGGTGGATCCCGCCATCCGGCTGGAAGAGCTCTTTCTGGTCAGAGATCCGCTGTATCGGCAGATTGCCGATCTGGTTATCCCGACGACCGACGGCTCCGCCCGTGAACTCGCCAATCGCATCATTCAATTGTTGGGAGGGGCAGCGGTCAAGTAGAATCCGTTTATCCTTGTTTGCTGTGCCCTTCCCGAAATGCATGTCCTTGACGTTTCCCTTGATGCCCGAAGCTATCCGATCCTGATCGGCAGTGGTTTGCTGCAAGATAAAAGCCTTCTTTGTGCGCACATTCCGAACAGGCAGGTCCTGATTGTTTCGAATACGACCGTCGCCCCGTTATATCTGGAGCGAATTCGCAGCGCTCTTTGTGAGGCCGGTCGGCAGGTAGTCGTTCATTTACTGCCGGATGGTGAGCAATACAAGGATCAGGCGCATGTGGACGGAATTTACACCACGTTGCTGGAAAACCGCTTTGGCCGGGATTGCGTGCTGGTTGCCTTGGGCGGCGGGGTTGTCGGCGATATGACCGGCTATGCCGCGGCGTGCTACCAGCGCGGCGTGGCCTTTGTGCAGATACCTACGACCTTGTTGTCGCAAGTCGATTCGTCTGTGGGGGGGAAGACCGGCATTAATCACCCATTGGGCAAGAACATGATTGGGGCATTCAAGCAGCCCCGCGCCGTCATTGCCGATATTGCGACGCTTGATACCCTGCCGGATCGTGAGTTCAGTGCGGGCATGGCGGAGGTCATCAAATACGGACTCATTCGTGATACCGCGTTTCTGGCATGGTTGCGCGAAAACATGGCGGATCTGATGAAACGCGGGCATGCGTTGGTAGCTGAGGCGGTGCGTCGATCCTGCAGCCACAAGGCCGAGGTGGTCGCTGCTGATGAGTTCGAGCATGATCAGCGCGCCTTGCTGAATCTGGGGCATACTTTCGGTCATGCCATCGAAACCGCCATGGGATATGGGGCATGGCTGCATGGCGAAGCGGTTGCTGCCGGGACGATGATGGCAGCGGATCTGTCCAGTCGTTTGGGATGGATCGGGCTCGCCGACGTAAACGAGGTACGGACGCTGCTCCTCGCGGCGAGTCTGCCCGTGCAGGCGCCTGTCGGGATGACGCCGGAAGACTTCATGACGCACATGGCGGTCGACAAGAAAGTGAAGGACGGGCAAATCCGGCTGATCCTGTTACGCGATCTGGGGGAAGCCGTCGTTACCGCCGATTATGATCGCGCGGCCTTGGCAGCCACTCTGGCCGCGTTCACTTCTACGGATGACCGTCATGCTCTATGACGCCCCCTCGCGGCACTGGACCATCATCTTCCCGCTGGCGTTTGTCCTGCTGGTGCTGGATATCTCCTACATCCTGCTGACGGGGCGGAAGCTGGAACAGACACCTGCAATCGAGGATGTGTTCAAGAAGGGGGCGGGGAACGCCGCCAGCGAATTGGGAACGCTGACCTCGATTGTCCCGCCAACCGCATATGAAGCACCGGCGCCCGCCGAGCATGGGCCCCAATTCCGCACCGTGGACTGGTTAAAGGGGCAAGGCGGGATTTACTGGACCTTGCAGGTGATGAGCAGCCCCGATGAATCCACTGTCAAGGATTATCTGGCCGCGCGTCCGGATCGGGACCAATTTGCCTATTTCTTGCAGAAATCCGAGGGGCAGGTGGTTTATGTGGTGGTCTATGGCAACTATGTGACCCGCGAACTGGCTTTGGGCGTCGCCGCGGGTATTAACTTCAACTTGCCTGAAGGACGACAAGCCGCTCCGGAAAAGTTCCAGACGTTTATCGACAATGCGCCCGCGATCACGCCCGCCATTGATGCGCCTCCGGCGCCGCAATACGGAGACGTACCTCCGGTGATCACAGAGGAGACACCGCAATCGGTACCTTCGCCGTCGGCCTCCGGTCCGGCGTCGGACACGTTGTCGTCGCCTGGAGCAGGTACGCCTGCCGACGGAGCGGCTCCGTCATCCCCGCCCTGAGAGTATCCATGAAAGAGGATGAGCGGGTAGGATTGTGCCCGTCGTGCGGGAGTCCCGTGTCTTGCGGGATGGAAGAAGCCTCTCCTTGCTGGTGCGTCGCGCTACCCGCCCTTCTGCCGCTGGAGGACGCGACAGCCTGCTTGTGCCGAACGCGCCTTCTGCGTCGCTTGCAGGACGCAATTGCCTCGTGGTTGCAGGCTCATCCCTTGCCGCAAGCCGTTCCCGCGCCGTGCCGGAGCGGCGACCCCGTGGAAGGGCTGGATTACTACCTGGAGGGCGGATACCTGGTGTTTACCGAGTGGTATCACCGTCGTCGCGGATATTGTTGCGGCAGCGGCTGCCGTCATTGCCCTTGGCGCTCCCGCGCTTGAGGTGCCCGGGGTCACCAGAGGCCCCCATTAGCGGACGCAGTTACGGCCATCGGATTTGGCCTTGTAAAGCGCATTGTCGGCGGATTGGAGCAGATTGGTCTGTGCGCCGGGACCTATCGGAAACTGACTGGCGACGCCGAAGCTTGCGGTGATGGGCCTTACTGTCCACCGATGCTGCTCGATAGCCTGGCGGCATCGCTCGGCCACCGCGTACGCGCCTTCCGTCGGCGTATTCGGCAGGATCATGGCAAACTCCTCGCCGCCGTAGCGCTCGACGCAGTCGATGGACCGGGTGTGTTTCAGCAGGACCAGGCTGATTTCCTGGAGCACCGCGTCACCGGCGGGATGGCCGAAGGCGTC
>JAYRMT010000119.1:0-9572 GCA_041912575.1 Fluviicoccus sp.
TGGGTGCGCAGCCTGTCCGGCTTCGCGGCCGGACTCGGCCTGGAGCCGGAGCGGCTTTTCCGGGATGTCGGACTTGATGCAGGCGCGTTGCAGGATCCGCTGGCGCGGTTTTCCCAGGAAGGCCTGAACCGTCTGTGGGACAGGCTGGTCGAGGCGACCGGCGACCCCGCCGTGGGGCTGCGCTTCGGGGAAAGCGTGAGTCCGGCCAGTTTCGGCGCGGTGGGCTACGTCATGCTGGCCAGCCCGACGCTCGGGGATGCCGTTCGCCAGGCGTTACGTTTCCAGCGCTATCTCGCCGAGGCCATGCGCGGCGGGCTGCGTCCGGCGGAAGACGGCATGCTGCTGGCGCTGGAAAATACCGGCGACCGCAACGGCGTCCGTCCCCAGGCGACGGAGGCCATGCTGGCCGCCTGCCTGACCTACGCCCGCTGGATCGTACGCGCACCGGTTGTTCCCCGACGTGTCTACCTGCGTCATGGGCTGACCGCGCCCGAGGCCCGCTACCGCGCGTTTTTCGGTTGCGAGGTCGTAGCCGGCGCAGGGATCACGGGTCTCCTGTTTGATGCCGAGTTGCTGTCGCGCCCGCTCCCCAGCCACGATCCCGCCTTGCTGTCGCATCACCTGCAACTGGCCGAGCGGCAGTCGCGCGACAGTCATCACACCGTTTCCGCGCGGGTCCGCGATTTCATTCGCGAGGCGTTGCCGGGCGGCGTCCCTTCCCAATCGTGCGTGGCCGCGCGGCTGCATCTTACGCCCAAGACCCTGCAACGGCGGCTGGATCAGGAAGGAACCGGGTTCAAGACGCTGGCGGAGGAGGTGCGGTTCGAGTGCGCGCGGGCGTATCTGGCGCGCCGGGAGCCGGCCTTGCAAGAGGTGGCAGGCCTGTGCGGATATCAGGAATACAGCGCGTTCGCCAAGGCCTTTCGCGGCTGGGCCGGTTGCAGCCCAGGGGAATGGCGGGAGCGGCATGCGCATTGATGTCCGCGCCGGACCCGAATCTGTCGTCGCCGGACATGGGCGCGACGGTCCGGGTGACGGACAATGGATCGCAGGAGGTACACCCCATGAAACCCATTCTGTTCCTGATGCCCGGCCGGGGCTACGATCCCAGCGAGGCGGCGGTCTCCTGGTCCCGGCTGGTCGCGGCGGGCGAGCGCGTGCTGTTCGCCACCCCCGACGGCCGCCCCGCAACGGCTGACCCGCTGATGCTGACCGGGGAAGGCCTGGATCCGTGGTCGCGCGTGCCCGGTCTGCGTCGTTTCAAGGTCGTCGGACTGGTCTTGCGGGCCAACCGCCAGGCGCGTGAGGCGCATGCCCGGATGGCCGTGAGCCCCGAGTTCGTCCGGCCGCTGCGGTATGACGAGGTCAATCCCGAGGATTACGACGGCGTGCTTTTGCCGGGAGGTCATGCCAAGCCGATGCGGGAGTTCCTTGAGAATCCCGTGCTGGCGGGACTGCTGGCGCGGATCATGGCGGACCGGTCCGCCGAGGCGCATCTCCCGGTGGCGGCCATCTGTCATGGCGTGCTGGCGCTGGCCCGCGCCCGTGATGCGGAGGGCGTGTCGGTGATCGCGCGGCGGCAGGTCACCGCGCTGACCTGGGCTCTGGAAGGCGCGGCCTGGCGGCTGGCGCGACATACCCGCTTCTGGGAGCCGGATTACTACCGGACTTACGGCGAGCAGCCGGGCGAACCGGCGGGTTTCTGGAGTGTGGAAAGCGAGATCCGCCGCGCGGTGACGGGACCGGGCGCCTTTCATGATGTGCCGCCGGACGTTCCCGACGCCCGCCGCAAGACGGACGGTCTGCATCGCGATACCCCTGATGATGACCGCCCGGCCTGGGTGGTCCGTGACGGCAATCTGGTCACGGCGCGCTGGCCCGGGGACGCCAACGCCTTTGCCGCGCGGTTCTTGACCGTGATCCGTGAATGGCGGGGCCGGGGGCGCGGCCATGACTGAGCGCGCGTACGGGAGTTTTGCGGAATTCTATCCGTTCTACCTGAGCCAGCACGTGCATCCGGTGTGCCGCGGCCTGCATGCGGCCGGCGTCCTTGTCGTGCTGACCTCGGCGGTCCTGCTGCTTGCAACAGGGCACCCGGGGCTCTTGGCGTTGCTGCCCGTGATCGGATACGGCTTTTCCTGGACAGGCCATTTCGTGTTCGAGCGCAACGTCCCGGCCACCTTCACCTATCCCTGGTACAGCCTGCTGGGGGATTTCCGCATGACCTGGGAAACCCTGACCGGGCGGGGACGTTAGGACCGTCTCAGCCTGCTTCGGGACCGATCGGCACGACCAATACCGGCGTGCGGGTTTTCTGCAGTACGCCGGTGCTGGTGCTGCCCACCAGCAGGCGGGTGAATACGCCCTTGTTGTGGGTGCCGAGGATGATCAGGTCGACCTCATGTTTTTCCGCCTGTTCGAGAATGGTGTCGACCGCATTCAGCGAGGCATGGACCAGGATGCCGAAGCAGCTGACGCCGCCGGCCTGCAGCGTCTGGCTGATGGCGTGCAGTTCGGCGTGTTCGCGGCGGAAGCGGTCGGCCATGCCGTCGCGGATCAGCTTGGGATCGGGGAAATTGGCGAAGCCTTCGTCGTAGAACGCCTCATAGCCGACCAGGCTGGCCTGGACCTCGGTCACATGTAACAGGCAGACCTTGGCGTTGAAGGCGCTGGCGGTGCGGATGGTTTCGGCGATCAGGCGGTGCTGGGAGTCCGCCAGATCGACGGCGAGCAGGATTTTCATGCTTGGCCTCGCAAATCGTGTGGTTTTGATTCGCCAAGCCTCGCGCACTTGCGCGGCTTTGTCTACGGGTTTGAGGCCTCCGGGTCGATTTCGATCTCCTGGCAGCGGGTGCGTGCGGGTGGGGTCAGCTCGCCGCGCGCGCGCAGGCTTTTCAGGGTCAGCGCCAATCGCTCGCGCAGCACGCGCAACGCTTCGTCCTCAGAGTCCGCTTCGGCGGCCAGCCCGGGAATGTCCGGGCACTCCGCCAGAAACCCGCCGTGATTGAGGCGTCGGGTCATCACCCAGTAACGACGCCGCGCGGAAAACAGGCTGAGCATGGGCGCCGGCGCCGTTGGCGCTTCACTTTCGGGGGATGTCGCTGATTCCCCGGGCAGGACAACGCTGACCGAGGTCGGCTCGGTCAGCAGCTGGCCGCCCGCCTTGCGCCATTCGCAAAGTTGCCGAAGCTTGCCCGCATCCAGCCAGATCCCGTGCTCGCGGCAGGTGTCCACCACGACGCCGCTGCGCACGCCGAAACTTCGGCGGTTCATCATTTTCCGGCAGACCGGGCAGTTGCGGTACCGGAACTGCGTGCGGGCGTAGAACTCGTGGTTGCCGGTTTCCAGTCGGGAATAGTCCACGCTGTAGACGTTGCGGACCAGCTGGTCGAGCAGGTAATCCAGTTCGTTGTTGTCGAAGAACAGGCCGTGCAAGGACGGGCATTGCTCGATCAGGAAGCGTTCGCCCCGGCCGATATCGACGGTTTGCAAGGGACGGTCGCACTCGGGACACAGACGTTCGCTTTCCGGCGTCACCACGGTGAATTCGTTGACCAGCGTCAGGTCGACATCGTTCCGGCTGCCGCAATGGCTGCAATACTGGCTGTCGGCGCTGAGGCTCGCGCCGCACTGGACGCACTTCATGGCGCTCTCCCGACGGATCTACGGCAAGCCTACTGCCTGCGTTTTGGCGTGGGAAGATGGCTGAGGCCGCTCTCCGTCGCGGAAAAATCACCCTCTGTCCGTGCGGATGCTCCAAAATAAGGCCGAAAGTGATCTAAGATAGGGAAAAACCGCCGCCAGACCTTCCGGCGGCGCGCCCGCGCGACCGACACGAACAAGAAATAGCGAGAACAACCATGCAGGGGCACGTTTCCGGTACCTATGTCCGCTTGCTGTTTGAGTGGCTGAACGAGAAAGGCGTCGACGCCGAAGCCGTCCTCCAGCGACCTTGTCCCGAGCTGGACGAGCGCATCCGCATCCCGTTCGACGAATGGCGGGCCATGCTGGAACGCGTGCACAAGCTGACCGGCGATCCGGTGTTCGGGCTGGAAGTCGGCAAGCGCATCACGCCGCGCCACCTCGGCGTCTTGGGTTATGTCACCTATTCCTGCAACACCATCGGCGAGGCCCTGCTGCGCGTGCAGCGCTTCGAGGACCTGGTGCACGCGGTCAACGACCTGCATGTCACTTTCGAGGGCGAGCTGGTGCTGTTGCAGTGGGGCGCCGAGCTCGGCGCGACCGGACAGCTCGCGGACCAGACCGCGCAGGCGATGCTGATCAGCTACATGCGCATGCTGATCGGCGAGGATTTTTCCCCGGTTTACATGAGCTTCATCAACGAGCGCCCGGCCGATATCCGTCCTTACGAGGAATTCTTCGGCTGTCCGGTGAAATTCGAGGCGGCCTACACCACGGTGGCGTTTCCGGCGGTGCTGCTTGCCAAGCCGCTCAACAAGCCGGACCCGGTGCTGCGCGACATTCTCGACCGGCAGGCCGAGAACCTGCTGCAGCAACTGCCCGCCAATGATGAGTTCATTACCTCGTTGCGTCACGCCATCCACGCCGCCATCCACGCGGCGACGCCCAATCTGGACGTGGTGGCGATGCGCATGTGCTGTTCGCCGCGCACCTTGCAGCGCCGATTGGACGAACGCGGCCTGAAGTTCCAGATCCTGCTCGACGACGCCCGCCTGCAACTGGCGAAGCGTTACCTCAGCAAGCCGAGCACGCCGCTCAGCGAAGTGGCGCTGCTTCTGGGGTACGCCGAACAGAGCGCCTTCAATCACGCCTTCAAGCGCTGGACCGGGGTCACGCCAAAAGTCTGGCGCGAGAAAAACTCGCAAATGTCCGCAGCGTGGTAAGCGGATACCCGAAATGACGAAGGCCCGGATTTTCCGGGCCTTCGGGTTTTTGCGGGGGTGTCCGCAGGCTCAGTTGTCGCGCATCAGCGAATCGCCTTCCACGCGCACCTTGTCGCCCGGACTGATGCGCGGGGCGCTCTCGTAGTTGATACGGCGCGAGCTTCCGTCCTGCATCTGCACCAGCACTTCGAAATGCGAGGCGCTGTTGTTGCTCTTCTCCACCTGGTTGCCTGCGATCGCCCCGGCAATCGCGCCGACGGCAGTCATCGCGTCCTTGCCCTGACCCTTGCCGGTCTGGTGGCCAAGCACGCCGCCCAGGATGGCGCCGGTCACCGCGCCCACGCCGCTGGTCTTGGGCTCGTCCTGCACCTCGTTGACGCTGACCACGGTGCCGCAGCTGGCGCAGAATGAGGGTTTGCTCTCGGTCGGCAGCGGCGCGTCGGCGGTGTAGTTGCCCGAGGCGCTTTCCACCGGCTTCGGTTCGACATGCCGGGGTTTCGGCTTGTGCGGGACGGCCGGTGCGGCTGTCGGCGCGGCAGCGACAGCCGGTGCAGGTTTGGCGGCGGGCGCGGGTGTCGGCGTGGTGATCACGACCGGCGCGTTGACCACGGCCGGGGCCGGTGTCGGGGCCACGGCCGGAGCCGGGGGGGGTGTGACCGGTGCGGCCGGCTGCACCGGCGCGACCGCTGTCGGAGACGGCGCCTGGCCGTTATGGATGACGCCCGTGAGCACGCCGATGCCGACCGCGCTGAACGCGGTGACACTGACCGCCGCCAGCAGGATCAGTGGATGGGGGCGTTGCGGGGAATTGTCGTTGGCCATGATCGGATCCTCGGCGAAATCGTGAGCGTATTCTGACGCAGAAGCCGGGTGCTGTCAGGCGGCATGCGTCAGTTTTGTGTCACCGGGGTCCGGACCACGATCAGGCCCGCGTAATAACTGTTGATGCTGATGAACACCACGATCGCGCCATGGCGCTGCAATTCTTCCAGGATGCCCTGATTGACCGAGATATCGACGCCCAGTTCCGTCATCAGCTGGTGGCTGCCCATCGCGATGATGCGGCCGTCCACCTTGCCGGTGACGCCGAAGCCTTCATGATGCTGGAACTCTTCCACCGGTTTGACCGGCAAGCCCCGTCGCTGGGCCTCGAAGACGATCGCCTTCGCGACCGGGTGCGTGCTGGCGCCGTCGAGACTGGCGGCGACATGCAGCACGACATCCTCGGTGAAGCCCGAGCGCGGCTGGACGCGTTCCAGCACCAGCGCGGGAGGCACAGGTTTACGGACACGTTTCGGCAGCAGACGGATCAGCCCGACAATGAGAGCGGCGGTAGCGATCAGCAGGGTATTCGACAGCCAGGGGTGCGTGGCTTGCAAGGCCCAGGCGCAGACACCCAGGAGGGTGAGTCCGGTGACAATCAGGAGGTAAAGCAGGGGTTCGGGTAGCGGCCGGTTCGCCATGCCGGTGTCTCGTGAGGGAGGAAAAAGTCTGGCGATTATGCGGGATGCGGCCGGTGGACGCCACCGGCCGGATGGCCTCCGTCACGACGGGCGGACGGAGGCCGGGCGGGCGGCCTTAGCGACGCACCCACTCGGTGGAGGTGCGGCGCGGACGGTCCTGCCATTCGCCGCGACGGGCGTCGGCGCCGTCACGATTGGCCGGACGGGGGCTGTCCGTGCGGGCAGCAGCAGCGGGGCGCTCGCCGAAACGACGCGGTGCCTGCTCGCCCTGGGGACGGGAGTCCCGGGCGCCGCGGTAACCACCGCCATTATCATCGCGCCCGAAACGGCGGGCCGGACGCCCTTCATTGGCTTCCCAGGTGTTGCCGCGATTTTCGAAGGCATCGCTGTTCTTCTCGAACGACGGACGCGATTCCTCGGTGCGGCGGGCCGCCGGACGCGGACTGTCGCCGCGTTGTTCCCAGACCGGCTTGCGGTCGCCGAAGCGCGGGCGCTGGTCGTCGCGGTCAAAACGGGGACGCTGGTCGTCGAAACGGGGACGGAACTCGTCACGCCCGCCGTGCGGCTTCTTCTCATCGAAGTTGCCGCGTTCGACGACGCGGTCGTCGCGCTCGAAACGGGAGCGGGACGTGCTCGCGCGGTCGCGGCGGTCCTTGCTCCAGCGTTCCTTGCCGCCGTTGTTGTAACCGCCGCCGCTGTTGAATCCGCCTTCACGGCGCTTCGGCGCGCGTTGGGGTTCCAGACCCGCGATTTCGCTGGCTTCAACGCGGCCGGGCAGCATGCGCTCGATCTTGGTCCACTTGAAGCGTTCGCCGTGGTGCACCAGGTTGATGGCGATGCCGCTGCGACCGGCGCGACCGGTGCGACCGATACGGTGGATATAGTCTTCGCTGTGACGGGGCAGGGCGTAGTTGACCACGTGGGTGATGTTCGGCACGTCGATGCCGCGCGCGGCCACGTCGGTGGCGACCAGCACCTTGATCTCGCCGCGACGCAGGCCTTGCAGCGTGCGGTTGCGCATGGACTGTTTCATGTCGCCGTGCAGCGCGCTGGCGGCGTGACCCTGTTCGATCAGCTCGTCGGCCAGTTCGTCGGCTTCCAGCTTGGTGCCGGTGAAGATGATCGCCTGTTGCAGCGAGTCGTCATCCAGCACGTGCGCCAGCAGCTTGGCCTTGTGAGCGGCATCATCGACGAAGTGCACGCGTTGCTCGATGCGCTTGTAATCCAGTTGCTGTTGTTCGATGGTGATGCGCACCGGATCGTTCAGCAGTTCGGCAGCCAGTTCCGGGATGCGGCCGCCCACGGTGGCGGAGAACATCAGGGTCTGACGGTGTTCCGGGGTCTGCGCGATGATGGCGTCGATGTCTTCGGAGAAGCCCATGTCCAGCATGCGGTCGGCTTCGTCGAACACCAGCATGGACAGTTCGCTCAGGTCAATGCGGCCGGAGCCCATGTGGTCCAGCAGGCGGCCCGGCGTGGCAACCAGGATTTCCGGCATCTTGGCCAGCATTTCCAGCTGACGCGGGTACGGCATGCCGCCCACGATGCTCACGCAGACAATGCGCTTCAGGTACTTGCCGAATTGGCTGGTGGCCGAAGTCACCTGCTGCGCCAGTTCACGGGTCGGTGTCAGCACGATCAGCTGCGGCTTCGCGGGGCCCGGACGCGGACGGCGGCCGTTGGCGCGGGCGGGGCGGCTGTCCGGACGTTCGGTGGCCGGGCGGTCGGCGATCTTCTGCAGCGCGGGCAGCATGAACGCGGCGGTCTTGCCGGAACCGGTCTGGCTGGAAACCAGCAGGTCCTTGCCGGCCAGGGCGGCGGGAATGGCCTGCGCCTGCACCGGCGTCGGGGTGTGGATCTTCAGGTCCATCAGGGCGCGGACCAGGCTTTCGCTGATGCCCAAGGCCAGGAAGGCCGTCGGGTCAAGGGTTTCGGGCTCTTCGGCGACGGTGTCGGCGGTGGCGTCGAGTTGGGCGTTGATGGTTTCAACAAGAGAGGACAAAGCGTCCCCGGCACGATCAGTCGTGGTGGTCATTCAATCACTTCAATTTTCAGGCAGGCCCGCTTGGGGGCTACAAGCTGACTTCGGTCAGCGGCTCGGTGGCATCGACGCCAATCGGATCAGACCACGACGACAGACAGGGCTGTAACTGGGTCTTGACGGTTGGTCAGGCGGTCGGTTTGCAGGATGGTGTCTGCATAAGACCTGACAGGGATCGGAGGCGAGGCTGGATGCGTCTTCGTGACGCGGGGCGGACTTTACCACAGACGCCACCGGAAAGGGCGGATTTCTGCGGGGTTTTTGTATGCGCAACGATATAATGTGCCCACAGACGGCAATAACGGACAGGATTGGCATGAGATTACAGGCGATCAGGGCGGCCGCCCTCGCAACGCTGGCGGCGAGCGCCGGATGCAGTACCGCGAACTGGTACGAGGGCGTGCGGCAGTCCGAATTGAACCGTTGCCAGTCATTGCCGGAGTCTCAGCGCCAGGCCTGTCTGGACCGGGCGCAGGACTCCTGGCAGGACTACGAACGCAAGCGTCGCGAGGCGACGGATAAGACAGGGAACAAGCCGTGATCGAATTGCTGGGACTGGTGATTATTGTCGGCGGTGTCTGGGCCTTCGCCGCCTTCAAGTCCCGGCAGATCGACCGCCGGGAGCGGGAAGGGCGGCCGCCGGAAGATTCCTGATGGCCGACTGCGGGGATCAGTCCTCGTCGTCATCCCTGCCTTTGACGGGAGCCCCCGCCGCATCCGTCACGGTTTCCTTTGCCACCAGTCCCAGTGCGTCCGGCTGTTGCCAGGCGGTCAACCAGAACGCGCCGACCAGCGAGGCCAGCAGCAGGCCGGGCACGAGACCGGTGCGGGCGATGGCTTCAGAGGCTTCGCCAGGCTTGCGTCCGGTAATCATCCCCTTGACCAGGTTTTCGTGATGCTTGCGGCTGGAGATGATCACTCCGGCCACATGCAGGCCCACCAGTCCGAGCATGCCCGCCGCCAGGGCTTCATGCACTTCGCCTACCCAGTCCTGGTCCAGCGTCAGGCCGACATAACCGCTGACGCCCACCGCGACGCCCATCAGCAGCAGGCCGTAAACGGCCAGCGCGCCCAGCGGGTTATGCCCGGTGTAGTGCTTTTCCGGCGCTGCCCCCACCAGAGCCTTGGCGTATTGCATCGCCGCACGCGGAGAGGGCGGAAAGCTGCGGAAGCGGGCCCAGCGGCTGCCGACAAAGCCCCAGA
>JAYRMT010000120.1:0-9569 GCA_041912575.1 Fluviicoccus sp.
CTGTGGATCAGCGGCGAGTACCTGTCGGTGCCCGCCTCGGTCGGCTTCATCGCGCTGCTCGGCATCGCGGTGCTGAACGGGGTGATGCTGGTCAGCTACTTCAACCAGCTGGTGACGCACGGCATGCCGATCGACGAGGTGATCGTGACCGGCACTCAGCGCCGCCTGCGCCCGGTGATGATGACTGCCTCGATCACCGCCTTCGGCCTGATCCCCCTGCTCTTCGCCCACGGTCCCGGCGCCGAGATCCAGAAACCGCTGGCCATCGTGGTCATCGGCGGCCTGGTGTCGGCGACCGTGCTGACCCTGGTGCTGCTCCCGTTGCTCTACCGTCGCTTCGGCGGCGTGAAGGAGGCCGCATGATGAAACCTTCCCTGATGATGACCGCGACGGCGCTGCTGACCCTCGCCGCGACCGCCCGCGCCCTGCCCACCGACGCCGAACTGACGCGCGCGCTGGAAGACAATCCGGAATGGCGGATGACGCAGGCGGAATCCGCCGTCAGCGACGCCGAGGCCGGGCTGAAGGCGCTGTCGCCGCACGAATGGCAGACCGGCGGCGCGTTCCAGCAACGCCGTTCCGCCGCGAGCGGGACCTACGGCGAATGGTCGTGGCGGCTGGAACGCGGCCTGCGCCTGCCCGGCAAGGGGCGGCTGGACCGCGACCTCGCGACCTCGCTGCGCGAACAGGCCGGGCTGCGCGCGCAGGCGGGACAGCTCGGGCTGAAGGAGGAAGCCCTGGGCTACTGGCTGGACCTGGCCGAGGCGAAGGCCCGGCTGGCGCTGATCCGCCGCCAGACCGACGCCGTGCGCGCGCTGGCGGCGAAAACCGAAACCCTGGTTCGCTCCGGCGAAGTGTCGCGCCGCGAACTGGCGCAGGGGCAGGCGGAGCTGGCGCGGCTGCAGGTCCGGGAGGCGGAGGCCGTCGGGCAAGAAGCGATGGCGGAGGAAACCCTCGCCCACCACTACCCGGCGCTGCGGCGCATTGCCGATGACCGCCTGCCGGAGCCGGACGCCGCGCCGCCGGAAGAAGCCTTCCTGACGGACACGCTGTCCGGCCAGCCCGCCCTGCGCGCCGCGCAGGCGGAAGTCAGCGGCAGCCGCCTGGCGCGGGAACGCGCGGACGCCGAACGCCGCGCCGATCCGGTGCTCGGGGTATTCATGAGCCGGGAAAGCAACCCCCGGGAGCAGGCGGTGGGGATCTCTGTCAGCCTGCCGCTGGGCGGCGAGCGTCGCCGGCAGCAGGCGGCGGAAGCGCAGGCCCGGCAGGCGCTGGCAGAGGCCCGGCAGGACGTGGTGCGCAAATCCCAGGAACACGCGCTGGATGTGCTGAACGGCGAGATCCGCGCCGGTCAGGCGGTGTGGTCGCAGGCGCAGGCCGCGCGCGACCGGGCGGCCGAAGCGGCGTCGATGGCCGAGCGCGCCTGGCAGGCCGGCGAAGGCGAGATGGTCGAAGCCGTGCAGGCGAGGCGCCTGGCGCTCGACGCCGAAGAAACGGCCCTGCTGGCGAAGGTCCGTCTGCTGCGGGCGCAGGCGATGCTGCGCCTGCGGGGCGAGGCGGCGTCGGCGGTCGGAACGACAAGGCCCTAAGCTACGCTTAAGGGAGAGCTGCTATCATGGGGATTGCTACCGAAACCGAGAATAATCCCCGTGCGCGCGCTCCTGACGCCCGGCCGGCTGGCCGCCCTGCTCCTTGCCGTTTCCGTGCCGCTCCGTGCGGAAACGGCGGGCTGCACGCCGATCTTCACCCCGGACGATCCGCGCCTGTTCGACTTCGTGAAAACCCGTCGCGCCGTGGATTACGCGCCGTGGCAAGGCATGACCATCGACAGTATCCGCGTGGTCGCGCTGCCGATCTTCAATACCGCCGATCCCAAGGAAAACAACGCGGTCTACCGCCTGGCCAACCGGCTGCACACCGAGACCCGCCCCGGCATCCTGGAGAAACAGCTGCTCATCCATCCCGGCGAGCCGCTGGATGTGGACCGGCTGCGGGAAAGCGAGCGCATCCTGCGCGCCCAGGGCTACCTGTATGACGGGATGATCCTGCCGGAAAACGCCTGCGACGGCCGTGTCAGCCTGATGGTGGTGGTGCGCGACCTGTGGACCCTGCAACCCACCGCGTCCTTCAAGCGCACCGGCGGCCAGAACAGCACCTCGGTCGGTTTCACCGACGACAACCTGCTCGGCTACGGCCACAGCGTCGCCATCTCGTGGGACAAGAACGCGCAGCGCAGCGGCGTGGCGCTGAACTTCGACTCCAGCCACCTGTTCGACGGGCATACCGTGGTGGGCGCGGGCTACGCCAAGAACAACGACGGCCGTCACCTTGACCTGCTGGTGGACCGGCCGTTCTACGCCTTCGACACGCGCTGGGCCACCGGCTTCAGCACGCTGGAAGACCGCCGCCGCGACACCGAGAGCGTCGCGGGCGTCAGCACCAACCGCTACGATGAGCGCCACCGCCAGTTCGAGGTCTACGGCGGCATCGCCGAACCGCCGGAAGGCCGCGTCGTGCGCCGCTGGCGGCTGGGCATGACCTATGACGGCCAGCTCTTCGGCAACCAGGACCCCGTCTTCACCGCGCCGATTCCCGGCAACCGTCGCACCGCATACCCGTGGATGGAGTTCGAACGGCGGGAGAACACCTTCGTCACCACCTCCAACCTGACGCAGTTGTTCCGCAACGAAGACGTCAACCTCGGCGAGGAGTGGCGGGTGCGGGTGGGCGCGACCATGGGCTGGATGCCGTCCGATACCGATGCGCTGATCACGCAGGTCGACTACAAGAACACGATCGGATTCGGCACGCACCACCTGATGCGCAACGAAGTCAGCGCCAACCTGACCTGGGACGAACGGTCCTACGTCTGGGTGAATTCGCTGGTCAGCGCCGCCACCAGCTACGACTATTTCATCGACGACAACAACCGCTGGCACGCCCGGCTGGGGCTCGACGCCGGCGAAGGCCTGAGCACCGACAAGATGATCACCGCGGGCGGGGATGTCGGCCTGCGCGGTTATTCCTCGGGCTGGCAGCGCGGCGACCGCCGGGTGATCTTCAACGTGGAACGCCGCCATTTCTACAACACCCATCCCTTCAACCTGTTCCGCATCGGCGCTGCCGCCTTCGTGGATGTCGGTCAGGCCTGGGACTCCACCGGTGCGGTGCAACAGCCCGACAAGGTGCTCTCCGATATCGGCATCGGCATGCGCATCAACTCCTCCAAGGCGCGACCGACACACGTCATGCACCTCGACATTGCCATGCCGCTGGCCGACCGCGCGCGCGCCAAATCGATCCAGTGGTCGGTGAGGTCGCAGGCCGAGTTCTGACGGTCCCGCTTGACGCGTGCGCATCCGCAGGCCACGCTCGCGGTTCCGTCTCCGCGCCGAGCCCCGCCATGCCCGCCACCCGCATCTACTGTTCCGGCCCCCTGTTCTCCCCGGAAGAGGTCGGCGGCATGACCGCCATCGCCCGCGTGCTGGAACAGGCCGGACACGCCACTTTCCTGCCGCACCGCGACGGACTGGAAGCCTACGTGCTGCACTTCGGCGCGGTGCCGCTGCCGCCGGGACTGGGCCTGCTGCGCGACGGCATCGATGCGGCGATCTTCGCGCTGGACGCCTATGAGCTCGTGGAGCGTTGCGACGCGGTGGTCTGCAACCTGAACGGACGGGTGCCCGACGAAGGCATGATCGTGGAAGCGGCGCTCGCCTTCGCGGTCGGCAAGCCGCTGGTGCTCTACAAGGACGACGCCCGCGCGCCTTTCGGCGGCGTCGATAACGCGATGCTGACCCGGCTCACCGGCGGACGGCGGGTGAATTCCGTAGCCGCCATTCCCGGCGCGGTGACGGAGGCGCTGGCCCGCAAGACCGCGCCGGGATCCCCTTCATCGACCCTGCAGCACGACATTGCCTACGGCCGCCGCATCGCGCGGCTGCTGGAGCGGCTCCCGGCCGGAACGGGCAAAAAAGACTGGGACGCGGCGGTGATCCGCGAGGTGCTGGCGCTGGCCGACGAACGCACCGCCTGAGCCGGTCGAGACCGCTTGAGGCCCGGTCGGCGCGGTGCCAGAATCAGCAGACCGACTCCCCCGGCATGCCGTCATGTCACTCCTTCCGTCGCTCTTCTCCCGCCTGTCCATGGCCGGCCTGACCCTCATCGCGACAGCCGTGACCGCTGCCCCCGCGCCGCTGTCGCCCGCCGAGCGCGACGCCGTGGTCGCGGAAATCCGCGACATGGTGAAGACCGACGACAACCACGTGAAGGAATTCCCGGTGCGCCAGGCCACCCCCGACCGGCTGTCCCGCCTGCTGGCGATGCCGGAATTCCTCGAACTGCCGCAGAACGTCCGCGAAAACGCGCTGATCTTCGCCGGAAAACGCGGTATTCTCGATTTCGACAAGCCATCGGACATCCTGCGCACGCTGGAGCGCTGGTTCCCGGAAGAATTCCGCGCCTCGCGCGGCGGTGACCGCCCCGACTTCTTCGGCCACCTGCACATCTACGGTCCTTACGCGGGCTGGGACGACGAACCGGCCGCCTTTGTCAGCCTGTGGAACTGCATGCCGCTGATCGCCTGGCTGAAACCGGACGCCAATCCCTTCCGGCGTCGCCTCAATGACAGCGGCCTGCTGCTGGAAGGCACCGCCTCGCGCAGCTCCGCCACGCAGGAATTCGACTTCGGCTACTGCCTGAATCACAACAGCGGCCTGCGCGCGGGCTGGACGGAAATGCAGTACCGCAACAATGTCGCCGAAGTCCGGCAACTGGCCGCGCAGGTCACGCCCGTGCTGCAGCGCAAATTCGCCGCCGTCCTGCGCCGCGAACGCTGCGAGGGAACCGGGCCGGATGACTGCGTGCTGCTGCTGCACCTGTGGGGCGGCCTGTCGCCGGACGATCCCGCGCTGGCGCGGATGCTGCGCGAACTGGAACCCGACATCGCTCCCGACGCGCCGCTGCCGCCGCTCGAAAAACCGGCCGAGGCTTACGGCGACGGGGTGCAGGACGGCGAGGCGCGCTTCGATGCCGGCCTGCGGCAAGCCGCCTACTTCCGCACCCGCCTGCGTTCGGTGCTGGCCGCGCCCGCGCAGTGGCCCGACAACGAACTGTCCTCCCTGTTCGCCCGCCTGGAGAACCTGCGCGCCCGCCTCGCCGGGGCCCTCGACCACCGGCGCAGCTTCTACGAACTGGCCTACTACAACGAAGCGATCAACCCCTGGGGCCTGCTGACGCCGGACGTGACCGCCCGGCCCGCCGTGCGCGCCGCCCTGACCGCCCTGGGCGCGTCACTGGACGACGACGAGCAGTGCCGGGTATCCGCGACCTGGATCGGCGAGAAGGATGCGGTGCTGCGCGGCAACATCGCGCTGGCGCGCGCGCGCGCCGGACGCGATGCCCGTTGTTTCTCCCCGGATTGGGGCTGGCTGGCCGAAGGCCGGAGCGAGGAAGCCCGCCGGCAACGCGCGTTGTGGCTGACCGGGCTGGGCGCACTGGATGACACGCTTCGCGACGAAGCCGTGTCCGCGCTTACCCGGGATGGGGAAGCCTGTTTCGGCAAGGCCGCGCGCCGCGCGCCCGTCTGGCAACGCACGCTCTGCGCGCAAGCCCTCAGCGAGCCGCAAACCGTGCATTACCGGCTGGCGCACACCGGTCTGCAGCTCGAAACCGCGGACCGCTTCCGCGCCGTCGCCGTGCGACCGCTGCCCGACAACGCCGGTGACGCCGCGCGCGACGACTGGCTGGCGAAGCGCGGCCGCACGCCCGCCCAGCAGGCGGCCCTGCGCGCGCTGTCGCAGGCGCAACGCGCGCAACAGCAGGCGATCTACGCCATCACCCGCTGGCAGCCGCGCAGCGGCGGCGAGGGACTGCTCGAACTCTCGCTCAACGGCGACCCCTCGCGATTACTGGTGCAACTGCTGCCGGACGGCATCCGCACCGTACGCATTCCGGCGCGCTTCCGCTACCAGTACGATGACGGCGACGTGGTCGCGGTCTCCGACCTGGACCGCGACCGGCAGCCGGAAGTCTGGCTGAAGGGGGAATGGGGCGAATGCGACGGCGAAGGCCTGCGGGCGGGCATCGACTGCGCGATCCCGAGCATTTATCTGGGCGAAGTGCGCGGCAGCGTGCTGACCTGGTTCCATCGCGACAGCGGCCGGACGGAACCCGCCGGACGCTGACGCCTCCCTGCGTGATTACAGTCCCAGTTCGCTCAGGCCCGGATGCTCATCCGGCCGCCGCCCCAAGGGCCAGCGGAACAGCCGGTCTTCCTCCCGGATCGGCAGGTCGTTGATGCTGGCGTAACGCCGCTGCATCAGTCCGCGTTCATCGAATTCCCAGTTCTCGTTGCCGTAGGACCGGAACCAGTTTCCGGCGTCGTCATGCCACTCATAGGCGAACCGCACCGCGATGCGGTTGCCCTCGAAGGCCCACAGTTCCTTGATCAGGCGGTAGTCCAGCTCGCGCGCCCACTTGCGGGTCAGGAACTCGACGATCTGCGCCCGCCCGCGCGGGAACTCGGCGCGGTTGCGCCACTGGCTGTCCTCGGTATACACCAGCGAGACCCGCTGCGGGTCGCGGCTGTTCCAGCCGTCCTCGGCCAGGCGCACCTTCTGCATCGCGGTTTCCCGGGTGAACGGCGGCAGCGGCGGACGGTTTTCGGGGGTCGCGTTCATGAATGTTACTCCTGTTTACATGGGGTTCTGGCGGGACGCCAGTTGCGCCTTCAGGTCGGCAATCTCGGCCTGCAGTTGTTCCAGCATCACTTCCACTTCCGGCACGGTGTAGCGCGGCGTGATGTGCTTGGGGCAATTCCAGTCCCAGGCCTCGACGGTGATGACAATGCCCCGCTCCACCGGCGCGCGGTAAGACGGATCTTCCAGCCGCGCGACCAGTTCCGGCGCGTCGGCTTCATGCACGATGCGCGCCCGGCCCCAGATCTTCAGGCGGCGGCGGTTGGCGTAATCCATCAGGATCAGCGACACGCGCTCGTCCCCCATCAGATTGCCTACGCTGACATACTGCACGTTGCCGCGAAAATCGGCATAGCCGATGGTGCGCGCATCCAGCACTTTCAGGAAGCCCGCCCGGCCGCCGCGATGCTGCACGTAAGGCCAGCCGTTGTCGCCGACGGTAGCCTGGTAGAAGCTGTCGCGGGCGGCGATGAACTGCGCCTCGCGCGGGCCGATCTCGTTGCGGCCGTCCTCGGCCAGCTCGAAGCCGCGGTTAGCGTCGCGGCTGCCGTAGAGGCTCTGGGCGGCTTTTACGCTGTCGGTGAAGGTGATGGCGGCGAAGGCGCGGGGCATGGCGGTTCTCCTGTGACCCGACGTAGGGGCGCACTGCGTGCGCCCTTCTGTGCCGGAATTGACGGTTTTCAATAAACAGCGTGTTCGTACGCGAGGGCGCACGCAGTGCGCCCCTACGGATGGCTCAGGAACGGAGCAGTCCGGCCAGTTCGCCCTGCTGTTCCAGCGCATGCAGCTCGCTGAAGCCGCCGACGTGGCGCTCGCCGATGAAAATCTGCGGCACGGTGCGGCGACCGCTGCGGGCGATCATGGTGTCCAGCTGCGCCGGGGACTGATCGACGCGGATCTTTTCCACCGGCGCGCCGAGGCGGTTCAGCAGGTTTTCCGCCTGCACGCACCAGGGGCAGGTGCCGGTGCTGTAAAGGGTGACGGTGTTCATGATGCGTTCTCCTCGTGCCCGACGTAGGGGCGCACTGCGTGCGCCCTTCTGTGCCGGAATTGACGGTTTTCAATAAACAGCGTGTTCGTACGCGAGGGCGCACGTAGTGCGCCCCTACGGGTGCATCAGGACCGGAGCAGTCCGGCCAGTTCGCCCTGCTGTTCCAGCGCATGCAGCTCGCTGAAGCCGCCGACATGGCGCTCGCCGATGAAAATCTGCGGCACGGTGCGGCGGCCGGTGCGGGCGATCATGGTGTCCAGCTGCGCCGGGGATTGATCGACGCGGATCTTTTCCACCGGGGCGCCGAGGCGGTTCAGCAGGTTTTCCGCCTGCACGCACCAGGGGCAGGTGCCGGTGCTGTAAAGGGTGACGGTGTTCATGGGTTCTCTCCCGTTTCAGTAAAAACACTTTCCCTCCTACGCAGTAGGGGGGAGTCGCGAAGGCGACAGGGGGGTCCGCCGGCAGCGGCCGGAACACACTCTCCGATAGGAAGGCCATGTTCCGACTTCCGCCTGCAACCCCCCGATGCCTGCGCATCGCCCCCCTGTTGCACAGGAGGGAAGGACAGCGGAACGATTTACAACGCCACCTTCGGGAAATCGATCTCCACCCGGCTGGCCTTGCCGATGATGTTGGTCAGGTAATTCAGCCCGACATGGGTGATCACCTCGACAATCTCGGCATCGGAATACCCGGCGGCGCGCATTTCCTGCAGCTCGGCGGTGGTGACATCGCCGGTGTGCTCGGCCACGGCGCGGGCAAACTTCACCGCCACGGCGGCCTTGGCGTCCTGGCTGGAGCCGCTGCGGTTGATGCCCATTTCATCGTTGTCCAGCCCGGCCTTGCGGCCGATGGCGGTGTGGGCGGACACGCAGTATTCGCAGGTGTTCTGCTGCGCCACGGCCAGCGCGATGCGCTCACGGGTCTGCGGGTCCAGGCTGCCTTCGCCGGCAATGCCGTGGAAGCCAAGGAAAGCGCGCAGCGCGGCGGGCGAGTTGGCGAAGATCTTCAGGAAATTCGGCACCACGCCCAGCTGGGCCTGGATGGCGTCGAACAGCGCGTTCTGCTCGGCGGTGGCGGTGTCGCGGGTCACGGTATGGATGCGGCTCATGGCGATGTCCTCGGTTGGCTTGGGATGGCGGCAGCGTGCTGTCTGCCGATGACGCCATCTTGCCGGTCTTCGCCATATTGAAGAATCATCAGATTCAGCAATACATTATTGCCGTTTATGGAATTGTCGCCCCGGAGTCACCGGCTTTTTGTTCCTCGCGGCCGTCAATGACGGAAGCCGCATTGCCGTACAGCAGGATGATCCGCTTGCCCTTGAGGCGGGCCTTCAGCCAAGCGGCGATGCGTCGCTGATCCGAGGCCGGCAGCGCGTTGCGGGACAACATCACGGTCACCTGCCAGGTTTCACCGGGCAAAGACCCGTTCCGTCCGTCCGGCCTGACGGGCGCGATCGCGACCGAATCAATGCCGGGATACTGCGCCAGCAGTTCCTGAACCAGACTTTCGTTATCGGTCAACTCGGACTTCAGCTTTTGATTCTGTGCCGCCAGGGACGTGATCAGCTTGTTGCTGCTGTCCAGCTGCGCCAATACCGAGGTGTATTGCTCGCGGATATCCTGGTCCAACTTGTCCGCCAGATTGGCCGTTCCCAGATAGCGGATCTCGACCTCCACCCCGGGGAACCCGGACTGGCTCATCGCCTGACTGATCCGATCGCCAAGATCCTTGGGCGGCAAGCCCCCGCCAATGGTGATGATGATGCTTTTCCGCTTTGGCAGCACCTGATGGGACAACTCAAAAAACCCGGTATTGCCGTCGATGGTTTTCAGGACGTCATTACCCGCCTTGATGAACAGCTCTTCCCTCACCAG
>JAYRMT010000121.1:0-9548 GCA_041912575.1 Fluviicoccus sp.
TGAGCTTCCACGGCGGCTTCCTCGGCGTGCTGATCGCCATGGTGCTCTACGCCCGCCGCTACAAGCTCACGTTCTGGAGCACCATGGATTTCGTGGCGCCGCTGGTGCCGCTCGGTATCCTCTGCGGCCGCATCGGCAACTTCATCGGCGGCGAACTCTGGGGCCGCCCGGTCATCGACCCGAATTACCCGCTGGCCATGGTCTTCCCGCATGTGGACAGCCTGCCGCGCCACCCCTCGCAACTCTATGAAGCCGCCACCGAAGGCCTGCTGCTGTTCATTCTCGTCTGGTGGTTCTCGTCGAAACCCCGCCCCGAAAAGGCCGTTGCGGGCGTGTTCGCGATCGGTTACGGCGTCGCGCGGTCCTGCATGGAGCTGTTCCGCGAGCCGGACGCCGACAAGGGCTTCATCGCCTTCGACTGGCTGACCATGGGCCAGCTGCTGTCCTTCCCGATGATCCTGGTCGGCCTGCTGCTGCTCGTGCTGGCCTTCCGCCAGTCCGCCAAACCCGCCAGTCCGGCCGGAGCGTCGTCATGAAACAGTACCTCGACCTGATGCGGCACATCCGCGAGCAAGGGACTTACAAGGAAGACCGCACCGGCACCGGCACCTATTCGGTGTTCGGCCACCAGATGCGCTTCAACCTCGCGGAAGGTTTTCCGCTGGTGACCACCAAGAAGGTGCATCTCAAGTCGATCATCCACGAGCTGCTGTGGTTCCTGCAGGGATCCACCAACATCCGCTACCTCAAGGAAAACGGCGTCACCATCTGGGACGAATGGGCGGATGAAAACGGCAATCTCGGGCCGGTCTACGGCTACCAGTGGCGCAGCTGGCCGACGCCGGACGGCCGCCACATCGACCAGATTTCACAAGTCGTGCAGCAGATCCGCAGCAACCCGGACAGCCGCCGCCTGATCGTCTCCGCCTGGAATGTCGGCGAGATCGAGAAAATGAAGCTGCCGCCCTGCCACGCTTTCTTCCAGTTCTACGTCGCCGACGGCAAGCTGTCCTGCCAGCTCTACCAGCGCAGCGCCGACGTCTTCCTCGGCGTGCCGTTCAACATCGCCAGCTACGCCTTGCTGACGCAGATGGTGGCGCAGGTCTGCGGCCTCGGCCTCGGGGATTTCGTGTGGACCGGCGGCGACTGCCACCTCTACAGCAACCATCTGGAACAGACCGACCTGCAACTGTCGCGCGAGCCGCTGCCCTTGCCGGTCATGCGCCTCAACCCGGCCGTCACCGACCTGTTCGCCTTCCGCTACGAGGATTTCACGCTGGAAAACTACCAGTCCCACCCGGCCATCAAGGCCCCGGTCGCGGTATAGCCATGCCCCGCCTCGCCCTCATTGCCGCCGTCGCCGAGAACGGCTGCATCGGCATCGACAACACGCTGCCCTGGCACTTGCCCGCCGACCTGCAGTATTTCAAGCGCCTGACCAGCGGCGGCGTGGTGATCATGGGCCGCAAGACCTACGAGTCCATCGGCCGTCCGCTGCCCAACCGCACCAACATCGTCATCAGCCGCAATCCGGACTTCAGCGCGCCCGGCGTGCGCACCGTCGCCACGCTGGACGAGGCCATCACGCTCGGCGAAAGCATCGCGCTGATCAACGGCAACGAGGACCTGTTCGTCATCGGCGGCGCGCAGATCTACGCGCTGGCGCTGCCGCGCGCGCAACGGCTCTACCTCACGGAAGTCGGAAAAACTGTAACAGGCGACGCCTTTTTCCCCTCCATAGACCGGACGCAATGGCGCGAAGTCGCCGGCGAGTCCCATGTCAACGAACCGGACGGCCTGCGCTACCGGTTCGCGGTCTACGAACGCACGCACTGAACGGCCGGGAAAAGTCCGGCCCCTGACGGAGGAACGATCATGACGATAGCCATGTTGGGCGGCGGCTGTTTCTGGTGCCTGGAAGCCGTTTTCGAGGAAGTTCGCGGCGTGGAGAAAGTCGTGTCCGGTTACGCTGGCGGTCACCGGCCGAACCCGAGTTACGAACAGGTCTGCACCGGGGTCAGCGGCCACGCCGAGGTCGTGCAGTTGCACTACGATCCGGCGCAAATCACCTTCGCGCAGTTGCTGGACATCTTTTTCGCCATCCACGACCCGACGACACTGAACCGTCAGGGCAACGATGTCGGCAGCCAGTACCGCTCGGTGATTTTCTGCCAGGATGCGGAACAGCAGGCCGTCGCGACGGCACGCATCGCCGCGCTGAACGCCGCGCGCGCCTGGCCGGATCCGGTCGTCACCGAAATCGCCGGGGCGGTCCCCTTCTATCCCGCCGAGGACTACCACCAGCACTATTTCGCCAACCATCCGGGCCAGGGGTACTGCCAGTTCGTGGTGGCGCCGAAAGTGCTGAAATTCCGGGAATACTTCAAGGACTGGCGCAAGTAGGGTGGCGGGACCGGCCGCGCTGGGCTATACCCAAGGGGTGAACATTTTCTGACCCGCCAGGAGGCTGTCATGACCACCGTCACCCTGCACAACGTCGATCCGCGCACCCTGCACCACCAGATCCTGCAACTGGAGCTGCTGCACCGCTCGATGAGTCCCGGCAGCCTGGACGCCCAGACCATCCAGGCCACGCTGCTGCTGATGCATGAAATCGAGGAAACCCTGCGCAACCAGGCGCGGGCGGAGCACCATCACCCGCTGCATCCGATGCACCACTGAGTCCGCTCAGGCGCGCTTGCGCAGCAGGCAGAGGAAGAAGCCGTCCCAGCAGGCATCCGGCAGGATGCGCACCGCGCGGTGCATGTCGGGATGGAAATCCGTGCCCTGCCAGGCGGTCAACCCCGGCTGTTGCGGAATTCCGGCCGGGACCGGGGCGACAAGAATTTCCAGCCGGTCGCCGAAACGCTTGAGCGCATGCTGGACAGCCGCTTCGTTTTCTTCAGGAGAGAAACTGCAGGTGCAGTAGAGCAGCACGCCGCCGGGTTTCAGCGCGTGCAGCGCGGCCGTGATCAACCCTTGTTGCTTGCGCGCGCACTCCTTCACTTTTTTCAGCGACCAGTGCGACCAGCTGTCCGGGTCCGCGGCATCAAACCGCGCTTCCGATGAGCACGGCGCATCCAGCAGGATGCGGTCGAACATGTCGGGGCACTTGCGCCCCACCTCGCGCCCGTCCATCAGGAAGGTGCGCGCGATGGTCACACCCTGTTGCTCCAGATTGGCGCGCAGCCGGAAAAACCGGTCCTTCACCGCCTCCACCGCCGAGAGCTTGCCCTCATTGGCCATCAGCGCCGCGAGATGGGTGGTCTTGCCGCCCGGGGCGGCCGCCAGGTCGAGTACGGTCTCACCGGGCTGCGGCGCCAGCAGCGGCGCGGCCAGCTGGCTGGACGGACTCTGGATGTAGAAATGCCCCTGCGCGAAGGCCTCCGTTTCGGTCAGCGCCCGACGCTGCGTTTCGACCTGCAAGGCCCAGGCGTTCCCCAGGCCCGGCACCGGCGTCACGCCGAGTCCGTGGGCGGCCAACCCCGTGATCAGGGCCTCCGGCGCGGTTTTCAGGGTATTCGCGCGGAAGACCGTCGGCTTGGGTTGGCCAAAGGAGGCCAGCACCGTCGCCAGGCGCTCCGGCGGGACGATGGCGGCGAGGCGGTCGGTGAAATCAGCGGGGAGGACGTGTTCGGACATGATGCGGGGCCGTTCGGAAAGGCAGAAACGCAAAAGGCGCATCACTGCGCCTTTTGCCGGACATCGACCGGTTACTGCGCCTTGCGCTTCATCATGTCGAAGAAGTCTTCGTTGGTCTTGGTGTCCTTCATCTTGTCCAGCAGGAACTCGATGGCGCCGATCTCATCCATCGGATGCAGGATCTTGCGCAGGATCCAGACCTTCTTCAGTTCGTCCTCGCTCATCAGGCGCTCTTCGCGACGGGTGCCGGACTTCTTGATGTTGATCGAGGGGAATACGCGCTTTTCGGCGATCTTGCGGTCCAGGTTGATTTCCTGGTTACCCGTGCCCTTGAACTCTTCGAAGATCACTTCGTCCATCTTGGAGCCGGTTTCGATCAGCGCGGTGGCGATGATGGTCAGCGAACCGCCTTCCTCGATGTTGCGCGCGGCGCCGAAGAAGCGCTTCGGACGTTCCAGCGCATGGGCGTCCACGCCGCCGGTCAGCACCTTGCCGGAGCTGGGGATCACGGTGTTGTAGGCGCGCGCCAGACGGGTGATCGAGTCCAGCAGGATCACCACGTCCTTCTTGTGCTCGACCAGGCGCTTGGCCTTTTCGATCACCATTTCCGCGACCTGCACGTGACGCGCGGGCGGCTCATCGAAGGTCGAGGCGACCACTTCGCCGCGCACGGTGCGCTGCATTTCCGTCACTTCTTCCGGACGCTCGTCGATCAGCAGCACGATCAGGTGGGCTTCGGGATTGTTGCGGGTGATCGAGTGGGCGATGTTCTGCAGCAGCATCGTCTTGCCGGCCTTGGGCGGCGCGACGATCAGCGAGCGCTGGCCCTTGCCGATCGGCGAGATCAGGTCAATGGTGCGGGCTGTCAGGTCTTCGGTCGAACCGTTGCCCAGCTCCATCACCAGACGCTTGGTCGGGAACAGCGGCGTCAGGTTTTCGAACAGGATCTTGTTACGGGCGCTTTCCGGCGAATCGTAATTGATGTGATTGACCTTGAGCAGCGCGAAATAGCGTTCGCCTTCCTTCGGCGGGCGGATGGTGCCCGCGATGGTGTCGCCGGTGCGCAGGTTGAAGCGGCGGATCTGCGACGGGCTGACGTAAATGTCGTCCGGGCCGGCCAGATAGGAGCCTTCCGACGAACGCAGGAAACCGAAACCGTCGCTGAGGATTTCCAGCACGCCGTCGCCGAAGATTTCCTCGCCGTTCATGGCGTGCCGCTTCAGGATGGCGAAGATGATGTCCTGCTTGCGGTTGCGGGCCATGTTTTCCAGGCCCATTTGCTCGGCGATCTGGACCAGTTCGGCGATCGGTTTCTTTTTGAGTTCGGTCAGGTTCATAGGAGATGCTGGAGAAAGAAGGGATGGCGATAACGCGTGCGGGCCTTCGACTACCATGATTGCATGAATGGAAAGGGAACAATCAGGAGGATAACCGGCAACTGGTATCGTGGAAGTCTGCGCGGTCTGGCGACAAGCGTCGGATGACAGGGGTGACCGACGGACGCGGCCACCCTGATGGCAGTATTATATATTGGAATCCAAAAAGGCTGTCAATTGCGATTTCGCCAGCGCGCCCACTTTTGTCGCGACCAGCTGGCCATTCTTGAACAGCGACAGCGTCGGAATGCCGCGCACGCCGTATTTGGCGGCGGTGGCCTGGTTGTCGTCCACGTTCACCTTGACGATCTTGACCTTGCCTTCGTATTCGCCGGCGATGTCGTCGAGAATCGGGGCGATCATCTTGCACGGACCGCACCACGGAGCCCAGTAGTCCACCAGCACCAGGGTGTCGGCCTGCAGGACATCGGCCTCGAACTGGCTGTCGGTGGTGTTGACGATCAGTGCACTGCCCATGAGTTTCTCCGGTATAGAAGGGGATCGCGGGATGATAGCAGCTTCGAAGGCTTTTTTCGCGCGGACAAAGCTGTTATACCAACGTCATAACAGTCCTACATGATGGCCGCTTTTTGCCGGCTCGTCCATTGTTGCACAGGAATTCAGCACCCATGCCGCATCCGCTTTCCGAAGACAGCCTGCTGGCCGCCATCGACCTCGGCTCCAACAGTTTCCACCTCGCGATCGCCCGCCTGGACCACGGCGAGGTCCGCCGCGTGGACAGCCTGTCCGAAAAGGTCCAGCTTGCCGCCGGGCTGGACGCCGACAAATACCTGACCGAAGCCTCGCAGCGACGCGCCCTGGCCTGTCTGGCCCGCTTCGCGCAACGCTTGCAGGCCATCCCGTCAAAGCGGCTGCGCATCGTCGCCACCAACGCCCTGCGCGAGGCGCGCAACGCCCGCCACCTGATGGAGCAGGCTGAACAGATTCTCGGACAACGCATCGAAATCATCGCGGGTCGCGAAGAGGCGCGCCTGATCTATCTCGGCGTGTCGCACACCCTGGCCGACGCCGGGCGACGGCTGGTTGTCGATATCGGCGGCGGCTCGACGGAATTCATCATCGGCGAGAAATTCGAACCGCTGCTGACGGAGTCCCTGCAAATGGGCTGCGTCGCCTACACCCAGCGCTTCTTCACCGACGGCTACATCAGCACCCGCAACCTCGACAAGGCGATCATGGCCGCGCGCCAGGAAGTGATGGCCATCGGCAACGCCTATCATGCGCTGGGCTGGCAATCGGTGGTCGGCTCCAGCGGCACCATCAAGGCCGCCCGCCAGATCCTGACCCAGAACGGCTGGGGCAAGCCGGGGCTGGTCACGCGCGAGGGGCTGGAAAAACTGCATGAGCGCCTGCTCGACTACAAGCATGTCAGCGATATCGCCATCCCGGGACTGAAGGAGGACCGCAAGGCGGTCCTGCCTGCCGGCTTCGCCATCCTGACCGGCATTTTCCAGGAGCTCGGCCTGGAGGAGCTGGACTACTCCGACGGCGCTCTGCGCGAGGGCGTGTTGTACGACATGCTCGGCCGTTTCAGCCACGAGGACGTCCGCGACCGCAGCGTGCAGGCGCTGATGGCCCGCTACCATGTCGACACCGCGCAGGCCAACCGCGTCGCGGCCACGGCCGGGCTGCTGTTCCGGCAGATGAGCGCTTTCCTGCCGCTGGACGAGGACGACGGCGACCTGTTGCGCCGCGCCGCCCTCCTGCATGAAATCGGGCTCGCCATCTCGCACAGCGCCTATAACAAGCACGGCGCCTACCTGCTGGAATATTCGGACATCCCGGGCTACTCGCAGGTGGACCAGGAAAAGCTGGCGCTGGTGGTCGGCTGCCACCGGCGCAAGCTGCGCGAGGAGCAAAAGATGGCGCTGATCCGCAGCGGCACCCTTTCGTTGCTCTATGTCGGACTGGCGCTGCGCCTGAGCGTGCTGCTGCACCACAGCCGCAGCGCCACGCCGCTACCGGACGCCCTGAGCCTGAGCGGCGACGGCACGGACTTCACGCTCCGTTTCCCGACCGGCTGGCTGGACGCCCACCCGCTGACCCGCGCCGACCTGCACGAGGAAAGCGAATACCTGCACGCCTGGGGCCTCGGCCTGCGCTACGCCTGAACACCGGAATCCGCATGAAGAACAACACGCTTCCGCCCGCTCTCGCCGCCTGGCAAACCCGCGGACAGACCCTGAACCTGGCCGGCATCGAGATCTATTACCGCGACACCGGCCCCCGCACACCCGATGCCGTGGTGTTGCTGCACGGCTTCCCGTCCAGCTCCTACGACTGGCACGCCATGCTGCCGCATGTGGACTGCGGCAAGCGGACGGTGATTTTCGACTTTCCCGGTTACGGGTTGTCGGAAAAGCCGGCGGGCTACAGTTATTCGCTGATGGAGCAGGCCGACATCGCCTGCATGCTGCTGGAGAAGCTGGGCATCAACCGGGTGAGCCTGCTGGCCCATGACATGGGCACGAGCGTGGCCTGCGAACTGATGGCGCGCCGCGAACGCGGCCTGCTGGGCTTTACGGTGGAGCGTCTGCTGCTGATGAACGGCAGCGTGCATATCGAGATGGCGCAGCTGACGCCTTCGCAGAAAGTCCTGCTGACCCCGGCCGGACCGCTGTTCGCCCAGGTGTCCTCGAAGACCATCTTCCGCATGCAATTGCAGCAGATAGTCGCCAACCCGCTGCCGGAAGCCGAAATCGACGCCATGTGGTCGCTGATGGTCTGGCGTGACGGCAAGTCCCGCCTCGCCAAGATCATCCGTTACCTGCGCGAGCGCAGCCGTTTCCGCGAACGCTGGATCGGCGCGCTGACCCGGCTGGATATTCCGGTCACCATCCTGTGGGGAAAACTGGACCCGGTAGCGGTCGCCGTCATCGCGGAAACCCTGGCCGGGGAGATTCCGGGCGCACGCCTGGAATGGCTCGACGACCTCGGGCACTACCCGCAACTGGAAGCGCCCGAACGGGTTGCCGCGGCCGTCCGGCGCTGGTTGGCCTGACGCTCAGAAGCTCAGGCCGACGCCCAGGTTGAAGCCGTCGCCCGCATCATCAAGCCGATTGGTGTCCTGCACGTCCGCCTTCAGCACCACTTGCGGCGTGATCCAGTAATTGACGCCGGCGTTGACCTGCTTTTCATCATCCCGCCCCGGCTGGTTGGCGGCCGTGTTCCACTGGTTGTAGCGCGCGAACAGGCCCAGCTTCTCGTTGAGCTTCCAGGACGGCTCCAGGTACATCCCGGTCATCCGGTCCGTGCCATTGGCCTTCGCCATCGCACCGTCGATCTTCCACTCCGTCGCCAGCGCCTTGAGCGTCAGGGCGCGCCATTGCCAGTTCAGGTGGGTCTCCCACAGGGTGGCCGCCGCCTTCTCCGGGCTGCTCAGCCGGTTGTTGATGTCATCCTGGCGTTGCACGGCCGCGCCGATCTCCAGACCCGGCACGACCTGATACTTGGCGCGCAGTGTGTAGCCCATGCTGTCCGCGCGCGAACCGCCGAATTCCTGACGGAACTCGCGCAGACCGTCGGCGCCGCCCAAGGTCGCGATATCGCCGTGCAGGCCGTTGTGCACCGCAAGATCCAGCGCCAGCCCTTCCACGGGCAGCGTGCGCACCATCACGCCCTTTTCCCACCAGGTGGCGGGAATGATCTTCTCTTCGACCGGGTTGCGCTCGACGCCGTAAAACACGTTCGGCTCATGCGTCTCGTTCATCAGGCCCACCGGCAGCAGGAACTGGCCGATGTTCAGGGACACCTGGCGGTTCAGACGCCAGTCGATGAACAGCTGCTCCAGCTCCGTCTCGATCCCGCTGGAGTCCGGCGCCCCTTCAAACTCCACCTCGCTGTAGAAATGCAGGTTATCCGCAAAGGCATGGCTGAGCAGGATCACCGCGCGATGCGCGTGGAAATTGCTGCGGGTCGGCTCCACATCGCCCGTCATCAGGAGTTCCGGACGGTTCAGGTAGTTGTAATGGACCTCGCCGTAGAAACCGACATGGGTCGCGCCCTCGCCCGCCGGAGAGGACGCATTTTTTTCGAGCATATCCGCCAGGGCGTCCATTTTGGCTTGCTGCTCGGCGATCAGCGCACGCTGGCGGGCCAGCTCGGCGCGGATGGCGGCCATCGAGTCGTCCTCGGCAAAAGCCGGGATTTGTACGGCCAGCAAGGTCGCTGCGATCAGCGTCGACATGGTCAGAATCTTCATGGGGAGCTCCGGTCAGGGAAAAAGGAAATCTATCGGATCAGGAAAAAGCGTCACGGCGCATATCCGTCCGTCAGGGTATTGAGGAACGCCACGATCGCGTCCACCTCGTGTTCGCTCAGTCCGAGATCACCCAGCTCGGCGTGGTTGACGGTTTGCGGTTGCGCGGTGGGGCCTAGCGCGACCCAGCGATCAGGATCGGTATCGCGGGTATTGTAAAACTCCACCACCGTGCGCAGATCCGTGAAACGACCGTTGTGCATGTACGGCGCCGTCACCGCCACATTGCGCAGGCTGGGCACCTTGTACTT
>JAYRMT010000122.1:0-9539 GCA_041912575.1 Fluviicoccus sp.
CAGAAGTGAAACCACTCCGCGCCAATGGTAGTGTGGCATTCGCCATGTGAGAGTAGGTCATCGCCAGACTCCTACATACAAAAACCCCCGCAGCCAAATGCTCGGGGGTTTTTGCTTTTTTACGACCAATCAGCCTAACATCGCATCCTCTAATTAAATATCAGGGCCGCTTACATGAATCTGTCTTCGGAGCATTTCCTGCTGGCACGAGCATTGGCTGGAGGGAGCGAGATGAGTGGCGCCGCGTTGGCGACACACTTTCACGTAAGCCGGACCACCATATCCAATTGGGTTGCGACATTGGCTGAGTCGGGCTTGGAGTTGGAGTCGAATGTTGGGAGGGGCTACAGACTGCTGAGCCCGGTAGAGTTTTACGACCCCGTCGTGTTGTCAGATGTTGTACAAGGGAAGTCCATGTTGGATCGACTTCAGGTTCTCGAAACCGTGAATTCAACAAATGATGCCGCCAGGGAGTTGCTGTCAGAGGCTGACCGTGTTGCGGTTATTGCGGATTATCAGCTGGTCGGACGGGGCAGGCGAGGACGGGGCTGGATATCTCCGCCAGGACTGAATATTTATCTGACAGTGGGTTGGCGATTCAGTGCAGGTATTGCCATTCTGGAAGGCTTGAGCCTGGCGATAGGCGCCGCCGTTGCCGAGGCGCTGGATCAGATCGGTCTTCCAGGGGTTGCCGTGAAATGGCCGAATGACCTGCTGTTGCGCGGCGGGAAGCTGGGCGGGATTCTCATCGAAGTTGAAGGCGATATGCAGGGGCCGTGTACCGTTTTGGTCGGGATCGGTATAAACCGTTATTTGCCAGAGAGCCTTCGTCAAACGATTGATCAACCGACGACAGATATGTGGTGCGCCATGCAGTCCGAGACGCCTTCCCGGGCAGAGGTGGTGCTGGCCTTGATTGACTCAGTCACCGATGTTCTAGGGGGGTATCCGGAGACTGGGTTTGGTCATTGGCGTGATCGCTGGCTGCTGCGAGACGGTCTTAGAGGCGAACAGGTATTAATTTCGGGAGGGCACTCCGTCATTGAGGGGGTAGAGTCCGGCGTGACGCAAACGGGTGCCTTGATGGTTCATACAGACAAAGGCATGGTGGAGGTCTATGGTGGCGAAGTCTCGGTAAGGCGTAAATGACTGTTCTGCGGTGTTACCTGGATTGGGGGAACTCACGAGTCAAAGCATGGATTTGCTCCGAAGGAGCTATTGCTAAGGCGTTTTCATTTCTGCATGCCTTGCAGCCCTCGCGTCTCTTCGAAGTGCTGCCGGTCGAATTTACTGTCCCCGTTGCTTCCGTCAGTATTTCTTCGGTATTGGACGACGCCTCCAACGAGCACCTCGCGGTACTCGTTAAGGATCATTGGGGTGTTGAGCCGGAGTTCGCCAAAAGTGATGCGCTGCATGCTGAAGTCAGGAATGGCTATGAAAGTCCCGGTGCGCTAGGCATTGACCGTTGGTTGAATATTCTTGCGGTCAGTGATTTCGTTTCGGTTTGTGTGGTGAGTTGCGGTACAGCATTGACGATCGATATTCTGAGACAGAGGCAGCATTTGGGCGGATATATTCTGCCTGGAATGCGCATGCAGGTTGATGCTTTGGTGCAGGGCACCCGACGGGTCAGACCTGCTGAGCCTGAGGAAATGAGCTTGGCTCCGGGCCGCTCGACGGAAGAGGCGGTTTACCATGGCATGCTTCTGAGTGCTGTGGCATCCATTGCCCACGTATATGGTCAATTGGCCCTTCAAAGCGATGAGCCTCCGGCCCTGATTCTTACCGGCGGCGATGCTCACAAATTGGGGACATACTTGCAAATACGTCATGTTATTATCCCGGAGTTGTTGCTCAGGGGTCTTCAGCGCTATTTTGGTCATGAGCGCCTGTCTTGAACGAGGGATGGTATGCCACTGATATTTGGATTGCTGGTTATTTTGAATGCGGTTTTTCTGGCATGGCAGTTTTTTCAGCATCAGAACAGCTCGGATAGTCTTCCCCAGCAGCCTGCCCTTGGTAAGCCCTTGCAGTTGCTTTCACAGTCCGGCGTTGCCTCGGAAGGTAATGCGGCTTCATCGAATAGTGCGGATGAAGCGGCGCCAAAGCCTGCGCAAGTCGGTGCAGGCTCCTCCTGTTTTCGTGTGGGGCCGGTCACGAATCCGGATCTCTTACCTCAGTTGGAGGCTGCCTTCAGCAATGCGGGACTGACGGTCAAGGTTGAAGATCTCACTCAGGAAAACACAAGGTTCTGGGTATACATTCCTCCTCTGGTTTCATTGTCCAAGGCTAATGCCATGGAGGCTGACCTGCGCGCGAAGGGGTACCGGGCCGAGGTAGTTGCGGATGGCCAGTTCGCAAACGCGGTGTCTCTGGGGGAATTCCAGGATCAGGATAAGGCGGATCAACTTAGGGATCGCTTGCTGGCTGGCGGATTTCAAGCGGAAACGCACAAGAGTCCGATTGTGAAGCGACAGCAATGGTTGAAGATTTCGTCGACTGCGGCCGTCTCCAAAGGTCAGATTGACAAGGTGATTGCGGGGAGCGGTATGCGTCGTGAGTCGGCGCCTTGCGAGTTCTGAAATGGTGAATGCAGTAGTTGATTCAGGCGTCACGGATGAGTCCCCGCTGGTTCAGATCCGGGGCGTATCGTTCAGACGAGGCGATCGCCCCATCTATGAAAACGTGGATTTGACGGTCGCCCGCGGCAAGGTCACCGCAATCATGGGCCCCTCGGGCTGTGGCAAGACAACAATGCTGCGGTTTATCGGAGGCCAGCTGGCTCCGGATCGGGGACAAGTGTTGCTGAACGGCCGCAATGTGCCGGACATGAGCAGGAAAGAGTTGTTTCAGGCCCGCGAGAAAATGGGCATGCTTTTCCAGAGCGGTGCGCTTTTCACGGACCTCTCGGTTTATGAGAATGTAGCGTTCCCGCTTCGTGCGCATACCACGCTTTCCGAGACATTGATTCGTGAAATCGTCCTGATGAAGCTGGAGGCGGTGGGTTTGCGCGGTGCTATCGATCTGATGCCCTCGGAGCTTTCCGGAGGGATGAATCGTCGCGCCGCATTGGCGCGCGCAATCGCGCTGGATCCGGAACTGATTATGTATGACGAGCCGTTTGCTGGGCAGGATCCAATCGTCAAAGGCGTGCTGGTGAAGCTGATACGCACGCTCCGCGAAGCGTTGGGGTTGACGACCATCATTGTTTCCCATGATGTGCCTGAAACACTGGAAATTGCCGATTACGCATACATCATCGCTGATCGCCAAATCATCGGGCAAGGTACTCCGCAGGCGCTCAAGGCATCTGATTCCCCGTTTGTGCAGCAGTTCCTGAACGGCCGCCATGACGGCCCCGTGCGTTTCAATTATCCGGCGCGTAGTTTCCGGGAAGAATTGGGGTTCCGGTAATGCTGGTCGCGCAAATACATCGCATGGGCAAGAAGTCCCTGGAGTGGCTGCAGTCGGTTGGCGTGGCTTGCATCTTCCTCGCCCAGACGGTTTTCGCCCTTCCCCGTCCCCGTTCCGGCTTGCCCCTGCTGATCCGGCAGCTATATGCCGTCGGGGTCATGTCCCTGGCGATTATCGTGGTTTCCGGGCTCTTTATTGGTCTGGTGCTCGGGCTGCAGGGCTACAACATCCTTAAGGATTATGGCAGTCAGCAGGCGCTGGGCTCCATGGTGTCCTTGACGCTTGTCCGGGAGCTGGGGCCCGTCGTGACGGCCCTATTGTTCGCCGGACGCGCCGGTTCCGCGCTGACGGCGGAGATCGGGTTGATGAAGGCGACCGAGCAGCTATCGAGCATGGAAATGATCGGGGTTGATCCGCTCCGTCGGATTATCGCGCCGCGTTTCTGGGCGGGGTTTATCAGTATGCCCTTGCTCGCGCTCATCTTTTCCAGTGTGGGAGTGTTGGGCGGTATGCTGGTGGGCGTTGATTGGCTCGGTATCGACAATAATTCTTACTGGACGAACATGCAGCGTTCTACGCGCTTCATGGAGGATGTCCTTAACGGCACCATCAAGAGCCTTGTCTTCGGCGCGGTGGTGACCTGGATCGCTGTGTACCAAGGATATTTCTGCGAGCCGACTTCCGAAGGCATTGCCGAGTCGACAACCCGGACCGTGGTGTATGGTTCCCTTTCCGTGCTGGGACTGGATTTCATCCTGACAGCCGTGATGTTTGGAGGTTTCTGATGCGTTCGCATTACCTGGAAATGGCCGTCGGACTGTTTCTGGTCGTCGGGGTCGCCGCCCTGTTTTTCCTGGCGGTCAAAGTCAGCGGTCTCAGTGACGAGACCGACAAGCCAAGTTACCACGTCACCGCGCATTTCCAGAATATCGGCGGATTGACCAACCGGGCGAAGGTCACCATTTCCGGGGTGACAATCGGCCGGGTTTCCAAGATTGAACTCGATACCAAACGGCTGAACGCGAAGGTGACGCTGGATATTTACAAGCAATACAACGAGATCAGCACGGATTCTGTTGCGAGCATCCTGACGGCCGGTCTGCTGGGGGAAAAATATATCGGCATCGTTCCGGGCGCGGATGACACATTCCTCAAGGACGGTGACGAAATTGAACAGACACAGTCCTCGCTGGTGCTGGAAGATTTGATCGGGAAGTTCCTGTTTAACAAGGCGACCGAGAACAAGCCGGCAGCCGCGCCGGCCGCTCCCGCCAAGTCAGACTTCTGAGTCGGGTGATGATCATGATGTTGTTTCGTCGGATGTGGTTGCAGTGGATGGCCATCTTCATGCTGGCCTCTTCTTCGGCAATGGCTGCGGACAGTCCCAAGGACGTGATCCAGAAGGCCGCGGACAGCCTGATCGCGCGGTTGGTCAAGGAGAGGCCGGCGTTCAAGAAGGATCCCCAGATCCTGTACAACATTGTTGAGGAAAATATTCAGCCCTATGTCGATTTTGACGGTTTCGCAAAAGGAGTCATGGGGCAGTATTACCGTCAGGCGACTGACAAGCAGCGCGCAGAGTTTACGGCCACGTTCCGCAAGAGCCTGATTCGCACCTATGCCAACGGGCTTGCCGCGTATGACAACCAGAAGTTCACCGTGAAGCCCTATGTGCCCGGAGATGATCCGAAAAAGGCTCAGGTTGACATGGATATCCAGACGGCTTCGAACGGTGTGGTCCCGGTAACCTATCAGTTGGCGCTGGGTAATGACGGCCAGTGGCGCGTGCGCAACCTGATCGTCAATGGTATGAATCTCGGACTGACCTTCCGCAATCAGTTCGCGTCGACCGTCGAAGCCAATCGCGGCAATCTGGACCAGGCGATAGTCAACTTCATCCCGGCGGCGGACACAGCGAAGAAGGGGTCCTGAGCGTGCCAGGCAAGGTATGGATCGAGGGAAGCAGCCTTTTCCTGAGCGGTCCGGTGGACTTTGGCAACGCCGATTCGCTGTGCCGCGACGGCCTCAGGTTGCTGGCGACCGCCGGGCCTGAGGTCACGGTTGATCTTTCCAGCATGGAAGGCGGAGGCAGTGTCATGGTCGCGGTCCTCTTGCAATGGCTCCGTGCGTCGGCCGCTGCCGGTCGGCACTTGCGTATCGTCGGACTCACCGACAAACTACACGCGATTATTCGGGTAAGCGGGTTACAGGACCTGATTCCCGAGTCGTGATTTTCTTTTTCCATCAGGAATCTTCTCCATGAGTCCCGAAAACGTTCATGCGTTGCTGGCTGCCGCATTTCCCGATGCCCAGGAAATCCAGGTATCCGGCGACGGCGGCAAATTCCAGGTACTGATTGTCAGCGAGGAGTTTGCCGCGTTGCGGGCCGTGGCGAAGCAGCAGAAGGTGTATGCGCCCCTGAATCCCCACATTGCGTCGGGAGCGATCCATGCTGTGACGATGCAGACCATGACGCCGGAAGAGTGGCGGCAGAAGAAGCTTTTCGGCTGAGGAGCCAACGTGGACAAACTGCTTATCCAGGGCGGCGTCCGCCTTGACGGCGAGGTCCGGATTTCCGGCGCCAAGAATGCCGCGCTTCCCTTGCTCGCCGCGACTTTGCTGGCATCCACCCCGATCACCCTGTCCAACGTACCGCACCTTCAGGATGTGACCACCCTGATGCAACTGCTGGGGCGCATGGGCGTGACGGTCAGCATCAATGAGAAGTGCGACGTGGAGGTGGATGCCAATACGCTCTCCAGCCCGATTGCGCCTTACGAGCTAGTCAAAACGATGCGCGCATCGATTTTTGTGCTGGGGCCTTTGCTGGCGCGCTTTGGCGAGGCCCAGGTTTCCTTGCCTGGAGGATGCGCGATCGGTTCCCGGCCGGTCGACCAGCACCTGAAGGGTTTGCAAGCCTTGGGTGCGGAGATTACGGTCGAGAAAGGATATGTCCATGCCCGTCGACACGGCCGTCTGAAAGGCGCTCGTTTCATGTTCGACATGGTCACGGTTGGCGGCACGGAAAATGTGCTGATGGCCGCTTGCCTGGCCGAAGGCACCACCGTCATCGAAAACGCTGCGCGCGAGCCGGAAATTGTTGACCTGGCCAACATGCTGAAGGCCATGGGTGCGAAGATTGAAGGCGCGGGAACGGACATCATTACTGTTGAGGGTGTGGAGAGCCTGTCCGGTTGCCATTACAGCGTTTGTCCCGACCGGATTGAAACGGGGTCGTATCTGGCCGCTGCCGCAGTGACCGGCGGTCGCGTGCGGACTACGCATACCGATCCGCGCCTGCTGGATGCGGTCTTGCTCAAGTTCCTCGAAATGGGAGCTCAGGTGCAGACCGGTCCCGATTGGATTGAAGTGGACATGCACGGCAAGCGCCCGCGTTCGGTCAGTTTCCGGACCGCGCCGCATCCGGCATTTCCGACGGACATGCAAGCGCAATTCATGGCGATCATGGCCGTTGCCGAGGGGACGGGCACGATTACCGAAACGATTTTCGAAAACCGTTTCATGCATGTCCCCGAACTGAACCGGATGGGCGCGACGATTCAGGTCGATGGTCATATCGCGGTGGTACGCGGGGTTCCGGGTCTGTCGGGCGCCCCCGTGATGGCGACCGATTTGCGCGCGTCGATGTCGCTGGTGCTGGCGGCGCTGTCCGCGGAAGGGGAGACGCTCATCGACCGGATCTACCATATCGATCGCGGGTATGAGCGTGTCGAAGAGAAACTGGCCCAGCTTGGTGCTAGAATCCGCCGCATTTCCAATCGCGGAACCTGATCAATGGCGCAGTTGACCATTGCCCTGTCCAAGGGGCGCATCCTGAAAGACACCCTGCCGTTGCTGCGCGCGGCCGGGATTGAGTTGCTCGAGGACCCCGAAAGCAGCCGCAAGCTGATCTTTCCGACGACCCATCCGGATGTCCGGATCATCATCATCCGGGCGACCGACGTGCCGACCTATGTGGAAAACGGTGCGGCGGATCTGGGGGTTTCGGGGAAGGATGTGCTGATGGAGCATGGCGCCAGCGGCGTCTATGAGCCGCTGGACCTGGATATCGCCAAGTGTCGCTTGATGGTGGCCGGGAAAGTGGAAGCCGCTCCGGTTTCGGGTCGCTTGCGCGTTGCCACCAAGTTCGTCAATCTGACCAAGCAGTATTACGCCGCCAAGGGCGAGCAGGTCGAGGTGATCAAGCTCTACGGTTCTATGGAGCTGGCGCCGCTGATGGGGCTGGCCGACCGGATCGTGGATGTCGTGGATACCGGCAAGACGCTCAAGGAAAACGGGCTTGAGCCGCTGGAGCTGATCGCGACCGTTTCCTCGCGCCTGATCGTCAACAAGGCCAGCTTCAAGCGCAAGGCCGCCCTGATCCAGCCGCTGATCCAGCAGCTTTCCGACGCCGTCGCCGCGCGCAAGGCCGCCTGAGTCCGGTGTCGCTTCCCGAGTTTCATCGCGAGTATTGTCATGCTTATCCAGCGTCTTTCCATCGATCAACCGGATTTCAAGGCGCGTCTTGACCGCCTGCTGGCCTGGGATTCGGTGTCGGATCCGACGCTGCAGCAGGTGGTCGACGGGATCATTGCCCGGGTCCGGACTGAGGGGGATGCGGCGCTGGTTGAGCTGACCACCCGTTTTGACCGTTGGGATGTCGCTGCCGCTGAAAATCTCCGGGTCGGGCGGGATCGTCTGCAACAAGCCTATGAGTCCTTGCCCGATCTCGAACGTGATGCCTTGCGTATCGCGGCGGACCGGATTCGCCGTTACCATGAGCGTCAGGTGACGTCCTCATGGCAATACGTCGAGGAGGACGGCACCGTGCTCGGCCAACAGATTACACCGCTGGATCGCGTTGGGATTTATGTGCCCGGCGGGAAAGCCAGTTATCCCTCGTCGGTGTTGATGAACGCGATTCCCGCCAAGGTGGCCGGGGTGGCGGAAGTGGTCATGTGCGTGCCGACGCCGGGCGGTGAAGTGAACCCGCTGGTGTTCGCCGCTGCCTGGCTGGCGGGTGTGGATACGGTCATCACCATCGGAGGTGCGCAAGCCGTGGCCGCACTGGCCTATGGCACGGCGACGGTGCCCAAGGTCGACAAGATTGTCGGGCCCGGGAACAGCTATGTCGCCACGGCCAAGCGACAGGTTTTTGGCGAGGTCGGGATCGACATGATCGCCGGCCCTTCGGAGATCCTGGTGTACTGCGACGGCCTGACGCCGCCGGACTGGATCGCCATGGACCTGTTCTCGCAGGCCGAGCATGACGAACAGGCGCAATCGATCCTGATTTGCGAGGATCCGGGGTACCTGGATCAGGTCGAGGAGTCCCTGGCCCGGTTGTTGCCGACCCTGGAGCGCGCGGACATCGCGCAGGTTTCCCTGTCCGGCAGAGGCGCGATGATCCGGGTTCGCAACCGTGACGAGGCGATCGCACTGATCAACCGCATTGCGCCGGAGCACCTCGAGTTGTCCGTTGCAGACCCTGAGGCGCTGCTTCCCGCCATTCGCCACGCCGGGGCCATCTTCATGGGGCGGCATACGCCCGAGGCCCTCGGGGATTATTGCGCGGGTCCCAATCATGTGCTGCCGACCTCCGGCACGGCGCGGTTCTCGTCGCCGCTGGGCGTTTATGACTTCCAGAAACGCTCGAGCCTGATCCACTGTTCACCTGACGGTGCTGCCGCACTGTCGCGTGTCGCCTCCGTGCTGGCGCGCGGGGAAGGGCTGACCGCGCACGCGCGCTCGGCGGAATATCGGGGCAAGCCAGAATAATCGCGGTCTCCCTTAACGGATCGGTGTCATGAATCAACATTTCTGGAGTCCGCTGGTGCGGAGCCTGGTGCCTTATGTGCCCGGGGAACAGCCGAAAATCGCCAATCTGGTGAAGCTGAACACGAACGAGAATCCTTATCCCCCATCCCCGCGCGCGCTGGACGCCATTCGCGGGGCTGCGGATGACGGGTTGCGTCTCTATCCCGACCCGGAAGCGACAGCGCTGAAACAGGCGATTGCCGCCTATTACGACGTCAACCGGGAGCAGGTATTCGTCGGCAACGGCTCCGACGAGGTGTTGGCGCATGTTTTCATGGCTTTTTTCCGTCAGGGTGTCCCCATCCTGT
>JAYRMT010000123.1:0-9501 GCA_041912575.1 Fluviicoccus sp.
CTGGGCGTGTTGCTCATGTTCGGTACTCTCGTTCAGTCAACGGTCAGTCAATAAATTCAAACCAGCGCCTTGCCATGGCGCGCGAAGGTCGGCTTGACCACTTGCGCGGCAAGCCGCTTGCCACGGATTTCCACCCAGACCTGCGTGGCGTCGCAAACCGGGATGCGCGCGAGCGCGATGGATTTGTCGAGGGTCGGTGAATAGGTGCCGGACGTGGTGACGCCCTCGCCTACGCCTTCCACGATCACTTTCTGTTCGGCGCGGAGCACGCCCTTATCAAGCAGCACCAGACCGACCAGCTTGCTGGCAACGCCCGCCGCCTTCTGCGCCAGCAGCGCGGGCTTACCGATGAAGTCGTGGTCCCAGGCGATGGTCCAGGCCATGTTGGCTTCCAGCGGCGAGACATTGTCGTCCATTTCATGGCCGTACAGGTTCATGCCGGCTTCGAGACGCAGGGTGTCGCGCGCGCCCAGACCGCAGGGCGTCACGCCCGCATCCAGCAGCTTCTTCCAGAAACCGGCGGCATCGCCTTCGGGCAGCAGGATCTCGACGCCGTCTTCCCCGGTGTACCCGGTGCGCGCCACGAACCATTCGCCAAGCTCGACTCCCTGGAACACGTCCAGTCCGCACACAACAACATCGGCTTCCGCGCCCAGCACGGCGGCCAGACGGTCCAGCGCCTGCGGCCCCTGGATGGCGAGCATCGCCAGATCGGTGCGTTCGCGCATCACCACGCGATATCCGGCGGAGTGCGCCTGCATCCAGGCAAGATCCTTGTCATGGGTGCCGCAGTTGACGATCACGCGCCACAGATCGGGATGCTTCGCCGTCGGCGCATAGACGATCAGGTCGTCGATCACGCCGCCTTGCTCATTGAGCATCGCGGAATAAAGCGCCTTGCCGGGGAGCGCGAGGCGGGCGACATCGTTGGCCAGCAAGTGCTGCAGCCAGGCCTTGGCATCGGGACCGGTCACATCGACAAAGGTCATGTGCGACACGTCGAACATCCCGGCAGCCTGGCGGACGGCGTGGTGTTCGGCGATCACGGCGGTGTATTGCACCGGCATGTCCCAGCCGCCAAAATCGACCAGCCGGGCCTTGAGGGCGACATGTTCGTGATAAAGTGCGGTCTTCAGTCCCATACGGCCCTCCGGAATCAGGGGCGGTATTTTACATGCTCGCCCCTCCGGACTCTACGGGCAAGCGATGAACAGGCGGAATTTTCCATGGGCTATCAACTGATTGCCATCGGCGGCGGTGCGGCGGCGGGCGCGATCTGCCGCTGGCTTCTCGGGCTGTGGCTGAATGCGCTGACGCCCTCGGTGCCGCTGGGGACACTGATGGCCAACCTGTCCGGCGGCTACCTGATCGGGGTTGCCGTGGCGTTTTTCGGCCTGCATGCGGATCTGTCGCCGCTGTGGCGGCTCGGTCTGGTCACCGGCTTCCTGGGCGGACTGACCACCTTCTCCACCTTTTCCGCCGAAATGACGGGGCTGCTGCAAACCGGTCGCTACGCGATGCTGCTGGGCGGCATTGCCCTTCATCTGGGCGGCTCCCTGCTGATGACGGTATGCGGGATCGCCACCGTGCAGGCGCTGAAATGAGTCGTTCATACACGGATCAGTTTGCAGAGGCATGGGCCGCACCCACGCCGGAGCGTCTGGTCGCCCTATTGCATGACGATGTCGTGCTCTACCAGCCCCATGCCGCACCCGTCCGGGGGAAGCGGGCGGCGCTGCGCGAGTTCCGCCGCCTGTTCGCCTTCGCGCCCGGCCTGCACGGAAAGGTTATCCGCAGTTCTCAGGCTGGCGATACCGTCTTCATCGAGTGGATCATGCGCTTGCCGGCAGGCGACGCCGTGATCGAGATTCCCGCCGTGGACCGCTTCCGGGTGGAGGGCGGCCTGGGGGTCGAGCGGGTGGTCTATTTCGATCAGTTGGCGATGGCGGCGGCCGTGCTGCGGCATCCTCGCCTGTGGACCGGATTCGCCCGCTATCGACTCGGGCGCTGAAGCGCCCTCATCCCTGCCTCCCTGACCTCTAAAGACAAGCCTTCCGGCCCCGATGCCCCTTGTCTCCCCCCGGGAATCCCGCTAATTTGGACGTCTGTCCAAGATCCTCATTCCCGGCATTCCGCCCAGAACAAGAACCGCAGGAGAACCCCATGCGCTCACTCGAAAACAAGGTTGTCGTCATCACCGGCGCCGGTTCCGGCATCGGTCGCGCCCTCGCGCTGCAACTCGCTGCCCAAGGCGCGCAACTGGCCCTGTGCGATGTCAGCGCGGAAAACCTGCAAAAGACCGTGGAAATCGCCGGCGCTCATGGCGTGAAAGTCTACAGCGCGACCGTGGACGTCTCCGACCGCAAGGCAGTCCAGACCTTCGCCGACAACGTCGAACGGGTACTGGGCAAGGCGCATGTGATCATCAACAACGCGGGCGTGGCGCTGGGCCAGACCGTGGAGCACATGAACCGCAACGATTTCGAATGGGTGATGAACATCAACTTCTATGGCGTGGTCAACGGCACCGAGGCCTTCCTGCCCCACCTGAAGGCCCAGAAGGAAGGCCACATCGTCAACATCTCCAGCATCTTCGGGATCATCGGCGTGCCCAGCCAGTCCGCTTACAACTCCAGCAAGTTCGCGGTGAAGGGCTTTACCGAAGCGATGCGCCAGGAATTGAAGATCAGCCATCCGCAGATCCACGTCACCTGCGTGCACCCAGGCGGTATCAAGACCAACATCGTGCGCAACGGCCGCATCCAGGAAGACATGAGCGGCAAGCAGGTCAGCCATGGCAAGATGGCCGCCGACTTCGACAAGCTGGCCGCCACCACCGCCGAGGAAGCCGCCCGCCAGATCGTCCGCGCCATCGAGAAAAACCAGAAGCGCCTGCTGATCGGCAAGGACGCCAAGATGCTAGACCTCATGGCCCGCACCCTGCCCAACCACTACGACGTCCTGCTAGGCCTCGGCGCCAGGCTGATGGACCGCTTCGGCAAGCGCTGACCGGCGCGGCGCGGACGGCTCGCCACTGGTCAATCCGCCAGTATCGCCGCCCGCGCTATCCCGATAAAATATGGGGAAATCGCCCGCGCGAGTCCCGCATGAACACCCGCATCGAATTCGACCCCGACCTGATCAACCGTTACGACCTGTCCGGTCCCCGCTACACCTCCTACCCTACCGCCGTGCAGTTCCACGACGGTTTCGCCGAAACCGAATACCTCGCCGCCATCGACGCCTCCAACCGTGCCGACCGGCCGCTGTCGCTGTACATCCACCTGCCCTTCTGCGGCGTGGTCTGCTACTACTGCGCCTGCAACAAGATCATTACCGCCAACCGCAAGCGCGCGGCGCCGTACCTGGACGACCTGCACCGTGAAATCGAACTGCAGGCGGCCCGGTTCACCCCCGGCCGTGAAGTCCGCCAGCTGCACTGGGGCGGCGGCACGCCGACCTTCATCAGCGACGACGAGATGAGTGCGCTGATGGGCAAGCTGCGCGAATGCTTCACGCTGCTCGGCAACGATGAGGGCGACTACTCCATCGAGATCGACCCGCGGGAGGTCACGCCCGCGAAGATCCGTCACCTGCGCGACCTCGGCTTCAACCGCATGAGTTTCGGCGTGCAGGATTTCGAACCGCAAGTGCAGAAAGCGGTCAACCGGATCCAGTCGGTCGAGGAGACGTTCTCGGCGGTGGAAGCGGCGCGCGACTGCGGCTTCAAGTCGATCAATATCGACCTGATCTACGGCCTGCCCTTCCAGACTGTCGAAAGCTTTGCACGCACGCTGGACAAGGTGCTGGAACTGTCACCGGACCGGCTGTCGGTGTTCAATTACGCGCACCTTCCTGAGATGTTCAAGGTGCAACGCCAGATGGACGCCGCCACGCTGCCGACTCCGGCGGTGAAGCTGGCGATCCTGCAATACGTGATCGAACGGCTGACGGCGGCGGGCTACGTCTATATCGGCATGGACCATTTCGCCAAGCCCGACGACGAGCTGGCGCTGGCGCAGGAGCACGGCACCCTCTACCGCAACTTCCAGGGCTACAGCACGCACGCGGGCTGCGACCTGATCGGTCTGGGCATCACCTCGATCGGCATGGTGGACGATACCTACAGCCAGAACGTGAAAACGCTGGAGGAATACCACGCCTGCGTCAGCGAAGGGCGCTTGCCGGTCTATCGCGGCGTGGCGCTGACGGAAGATGACAAGCTGCGGCGCGCGGTCATCACCGACCTGATCTGCCATTTCCGCATCGACAAGGCAGCGATCCGGCATGCGTGGGGCGTCGATTTCGACCGGTACTTCGCCGCCGAGCTGGAACCGCTGCGGCAGATGGCCGACGACGGCCTGCTGGTCATGACCGATGACATGATCACCGTGCAGCCGCGCGGCCGCCTGATGATCCGCAACGTCTGCATGGTGTTCGATATTTACCTGCAACACAGCCGCCAGCGCTTCTCGCGCGTGCTCTAAGCCGCCCGCGCCCGCTCAGGGCAGCGGCCACTCCGCCCGCACGCGGAAGCCGTGCGGTTGCCGGTTGGCGAAGTGCAGCGATCCGCCGTGCAGGCGCACGATGCGGGTCGCGATCTCCAGTCCCAGTCCGCTGCCGCGCATGTCGCGGCTTTCCCCGCGCACGAAACGGTTGGCCAGCCGGTCCAGGAGCGCGTCGGGCACGCCGGGGCCGTCATCACGCACCTCGGCCACCAGACGGTTGCCCTCGATCCGGCAGTCTGCTTCGATCACGGCGCCCTCGGGCGCGTACTTCAGCGCATTGCCCACCAGATTGCGGAACAGGATCGCGACCAGTTCAGGCATGCCGGGAATCACGATCTCGTCATCGGCGATCAGCACCGCCAGATGGCGGCCGCCGGCTTCCGCCAAGGGCTTCATTTCCTGCACCACGGTCTGGAGCACCCCGCCGATGCGCACATCCTGACGCGGCCCGCCCAGATCCGCGTCGGCGTCCAACCGCGCAAGCAGCAGCAACTGCTCCACCACGCGGATATTGCGGTCCACGCCGAGCAGGACTTTCTGCAAGCTCAGGTTCTTGCGCTCGACATCCTCGTGACCCAGCGCGTTCTGCGCGTGCAGCTTGATGATGCTGAGCGGTGTGCGCAGTTCGTGCGCGGCGTCGGCAATGAAGCGGCGCTCGCGCTCCACCCCGTCGCTGACGCGCACGAACAGGTGATTCAGGGCTTCGGTGACCGGCTCGATCTCCACCCGCTGCTCCCGGAGATGAATGGTTTCCAGATGATCCAGCTTGCGTTCCGAGATGGCCTCGCGCAATTCGGCCAAGGGATACAGGCCGGTGCGCAGACGCCGGTTCAACCAGGTAAACGCGATGGCCAGGCTGACCAGGAAACTCCCGAGAAGCGACGCCGCGATGTTCATCGACAGCTCACGGCGGATTTCCGCCCGCTCACCCACCTGCAGCACATAACCGTAGGCCTGGACCAGCGTGGTAAAGACATGCCAGGTATGGCCCGAACGCTTTTCCATGTAAAACCCGGGCGTCATGGAGGCCAAGGGGGTTTCCGGCGCGCTGCCGCTGCGGTAAAGCAGCTTGCCCTCGCGCGACCAGACCTGCAGGGCGACTTTCTTCTCGTAGGACGGGTTATAGCTTTCCGGCTCCTCCAGCTCGGGAAAATCCTCCTGGATCGCCTTGCCGATGACAGGCCAGTCAATCCTGTCGGGGGGCTGGCTGAGCAAGCCGCGAATCACGCGCGCATCCTCGACCAGCTGGGCGTTGAACAATTCGTTGACCTCGTGCAGCGAGGTGTAAAACCCCAGCAGGGAGCTGAGCGCCAGGGCGATCAGGATGATCTGGATGAAGGAGCGACGCAGTTCGCCCTGGATGGACTTCATGAAGTCGTTGCCGGCGCGTCAAGGATGTAACCGGCGCCGCGCACCGTGCGGATCAGTTCCGGATAAAGCTTCTTGCGCAAGTGATGGATATGGACCTCCAGCGTATTGCTTTCCACTTCGTCCGACCAGCCGTACAGGCTTTCCTCCAGTTGCGATTTCGACAGCACCTTGCCGGGATGCATCAGGAACTCCTTGAGCAACAGGAACTCCCGGCGCGACAAGGTCACCGGACCACCGTCCAGCGTGACATCATGGCTGACCGGGTCGAGCGTGACGCGGCCATGGACAAGGCTGGAACCGGGACGACCCGCCGCGCGGCGCAACAGGGCGCGGATGCGCGCCAGCAATTCCGCCAGATCAAAGGGCTTGAGAAGATAGTCATCAGCGCCGGCGTCCAGACCGCCCACCCGGTCCGTCAGGGTGTCCCGCGCGGTCAGGATCAGCACCGGCAACGCCAGATCATGACCCCGCCATTCCGCCAGCAGGGACAAGCCGTCGCGGCCGGGCAGACCGAGGTCCAGCACCACCAGCTCATAGCCGCCGCGTCGCATGGCGGCCACCGCCGACTCGCCGTCCTTGAACCAGTCCACCACATAGCCCTGTACTTCCAGCGCCTCCTGCAAGCCCTCGCCCAGCAACAGGTCATCTTCCACCAGCATGATCCGCATCACGCACTCCCCAATCGGCAACCCCGGACGGATCGCATCACACCACGCACGCCGCGCACGGCATCCACTTCGTGAAAGCATCGCTCGCGCGGGCATCCCGTGGCAAGCGCTCATGCAATCAGGTTCGCCGCGCCGAATCGCCGTCTACGCTTCACCATGCGGCGGACGATCCCGCCAAAGGGCCGCCAGCTTGGTCGTGAGCAAGCGCATCTGGATCGGCTTGGTCAGGAAGTCGTCCATGCCGGACGCCAGGCATGCCTCCCGGTAGTGCGGCAAGGCGTGCGCCGTCAGGGCGACCACCGGAATGCGGCGGCGGCCGACGGACCTTTCCCAATCGCGATAGCGCCGCACCACGGTCATTCCGTCCATGCCCGGCATTTCGCAGTCCATCAGCACCAGATCGAAATCCTCGCGCGTTGTCAGCAACTCCAGCGCCGCCTGCCCGTTGTCCAGCACCACCGGTTGCACATTGGCGCGTTGCAGGAAGGCTGTGATCACCTGCTGATTGAAGGGATTGTCCTCGACCACCAGGATGCGACAACCATGCAGATCGGGGACCTCGCCGGCGGCCGGTTCAGGCTCAGACGCAATTCCCGGCTCGGCGATCAGCAAGGGGATCTTCAGGGTAAACGTCGAACCTGCGCCGGGACGACTCTCCACTGCCAGGGAGCCTCCCATCAGCTCCGCCAGTTGGCGGCTGATGGCCAGCCCCAGGCCGCTGCCGCCGTACTGGCGGGTAATGCTGGTGTCCGCCTGCGCAAAGGCCTGGAACAAGGCGCGCTGCTGGACGTCCGACATGCCGATGCCGGTATCGGTGACCGAAATGCTCAGCAGGAAACCCGTCGCGGCGGTTTCAAGCGGCGCCGCGACCAGTCGGATACTGCCCGCCTCGGTAAATTTCAGGGCATTGCCGAGCAGATTAAACAGGATCTGTCGCAGCCTCAGGGCGTCGCCGCTCACCCATCGGGGCAGTTGCGTATCCGTCTCGCAGCGGAGTTGCAGGCCTTTTTCGTCAGCACCCGGCCCGAATACCCGGACACACTCCGCCAACAGCTCATGCAAGTCGAAACCCTGTTGCTCAAGGACCAGTCGTCCGGCCGAAATCCGGGAAAAATCCAGAATATCGTTGATCACGCCCAGTAACTGTTTGCCCGAGGCGTCGATCAGCTCCACCTGATGCCGCTGCTCGGCGTTCAGCTCCGACAGCCGGAGCAACTGCGTCACCCCCAGGACGGCGTTCATCGGCGTACGGATTTCGTGGCTCATCCGCGCCAGGAATTCGCTTTTCGCGGTGCTCTCGGCCCGCGCGATCCGGCTTTCCTGTTCATGGGCCGCCTTGGCCTGCTTCAACTCGTTGATCTGCCGGGCCAGTCCGATCGAGAGCAGGATCTGCTGCAAGGCGCTCCCGGCCTGCATGGCATAAATGGAGGTCGTGATGTCGCCTACGCCGATGGTATTGCTGACAATGGTGTACAGACCCGCCGCCATCGCCCCGCCCCACGCGAAGACAAACAGCGGCGCACTGGACTGGCCGTTCCGCCATTGCCGGATGCCGGTATAAAAGGTGAATACGATCAGCACTGAAATCAGCGCCGGGGCCGTCCGCGCCGCCAGACTCAAGGGGATCACCAGCATCAAGGGCGTGATGACCAGCGTCACGCCGATCAATATCCGGTAAACCCGTCCGAAACCCGGCTGCTCGCGCAGTTGCAGATACTCATGGGTAAACAGCAAGCCCATGAAGACCATGAGCAGCAGGCAGAGGTAAAAGCCCTGGTTGTTCCACCAGACCGCCTCCGGCCATAGCGGGTACAACAAGCCCTGCACCCAGAGGAAGTAGGTCAGCATGACCAGCAGGTAAAACACGTAGACGCCCTGCCGCCGCTCGCGGGTGAACAGCCACAAGGCCAGGTTGTAGAGCAGCAGGCCGCCGGTGACGCCGTAAAAGGCGCTGATGATCATGGTGTGCCGGGTATGGTCGTGCAGGAACCCCTGCAGGCTGGTCAGGCGGAACGGAACGGCGAAGGGGCTGGTCGTCCGTACCCGCACGTAAACCTCGGTCGCACCATTCCCGGCAACCGGCAAGGGAAAGACCGGATAGGCGTTGGCAAGCGGGCGCTCCCGGAAAGGCACGCCGTCTCCGGCATGAAAATGCTGCACGCCGCCCGTCCCGTCCGCCAGGTAAACATCGATTTCGTCCAGCAGGGCAAAGGGAATCGCCAGCACGGCCTGCTTCGGCATCGGCGCGGCGTTGAGCAGCCGGAAGCGGAACCAGCAGGGGCCCTCCCGGTACCCCAGCGTCACCGTGCGGGCGGTCAGCGGCCGGAAGTCTGTCCTTGTCCTCAGCGCAGGAGACCACGCGGCATCACTTTCCGCCGGGTCGCAGACCATGTCGAGATAGGATGAAGGGGCAGCCGACAGGGCCGGCGAAAACATGGCGTCACGGGCCAGCGCCCAGCCGGACAGCAGGAAAAGGCAAAGCGCCCACCACCCACGCGCCATCATGCCCGGCTCCGTCGTCCGGACGGCGCGTCAGTACGCGCTACCGCCTCGGCTCGTCCCTGCGTCTCCATACCTGATGGTCCCTCACATCCGTCTTGCAAACCTGAACCGATACTGCGCCATCGGGCATACCCTGTCCAGACGCTTCCTCGCGCCGACGGACAGGACAACGGCCCTGCCGGCGGCGCGCAAAAAAAAGCCCCGTCGCCTTGTGAGCAACGGGGCCGCCAGCCTTTGGTAAAAGGCTGTTTTTCTTACACGCGCTGGATGATGGTCGCGATGCCCTGGCCGAGGCCGATACACATCGTGGCCAGGCCGAACTCGGCGTCCTTCCATTCCATCACGTTGAGCAGCGTGGTGGTGATCCGCGAGCCGGAGCAACCCAGCGGGTGACCCAGGGCGATCGCGCCGCCGTTCAGGTTGACGAAGCTGTCGGCGTTGTCGAGGATCTT
>JAYRMT010000124.1:0-9450 GCA_041912575.1 Fluviicoccus sp.
CCAGGCCGTCGAACCGGTTGGACACGAAGGCGTCCAGCGGATTCTCGCGTTCGCAGATGGTGACGATGTCCAGCCCGTCCGGGCAGACCATCGGCACGTCCTTCATCGAGTGCACGGCGATATCGGCGCGCCCTTCCAGCATCGCGACTTCCAGCTCTTTCACGAACAGGCCCTTGCCGCCGATCTTGGCCAGCGGGGTGTCGAGGATCTTGTCGCCCTGGGTGGTAAACGTGACCAGTTCGACTTCCAGCCCGGGGTGCAGGGCCTGAAGGCGGGAGCGGACGTGTTCGGCCTGCCAGAGGGCCAGCGGGCTTTTACGGGTAGCGATGCGGAGAAGGGAAGTCATGGCGTGCACCTGGGAACGAGGTCGCCATTATCGCAAGCGGCGCGACAAGGTTGAAGCAAAAAAGGGAGCGCGAGGGCGTCCGGACGGACGCCCCGACAGGATCAGTTGCCGTAGACGACGACCGTGAAATCGGTCAGCACACCGAAAATCGACTGGGTTTCGTAGTCGACATGATGGATGCGGGTGATGCCGGCGTTCTTGGCCGCCGCCTCGATGCTGGCGTTACCCACCGCGTACACGCCCAGGATGGAGCGCACGCTGGAGCGGCCGATCTTGGTCGGCTTCTCGGGGTTGTCGGTTGCGGCCAGCGGACCCGACAGGTTGGTGTACATCGTGCCGGTCACCGGACTCATGCCGGCGGCGCAGCCGGCCAGGGTGGCCGCCAGGAACAGCGGGGCCAGGAGTTTCTTCATGCTCAATTCCTCGTGGTCATGGTGAGTTGTTGGTACTTTGTCCGGAAGGCGGTCTTGCCGTCGTCCTCGCTGTCATGCTCCATCTCGGAAACCTCGATCGATTCCTCGGGGTGGGCCGCCCGGTAGGCGGTCGCCTGCGCGGCGTGGGCATCCAGCCAAGCCACCATATCCGACCACACCTTGTCCTTGTCCGTGTCATGCAAGGTGGCGTGGCGCATGCCGGGATAGACTTTCAGGGTCTTGTCCGTGCTTTGCGCCTGGTTGAACAGGTACTCGCTGGCCGCCGTGGGCACCATGACGTCGCGGGTGCCCTGCGCCACGATGAACGGCGCACGGACATTGTTGACGTTCAGTGTAAGGCGCTTGGTCGCGTCCTGCATGGCGATCAGGAAGGTGCCGGGCAAGGCATGGTGCGCGGTCAGCGGGTCTTCCCAGTAGCGCTGCTTGACGGCAGGATCGCTGACCACAAAACCGGTCAGGCTCTTCGGCACGGGCAGCCAAGGTGCGTTCGGCAACAGGTTGGCGCCCTGAGCAGCAAACCAGAGGCCGAAATCGGACAGGGCGCCGGGCAGCATGTGCGCGGGGCTCAACTTGACGGCGGGCGCATTCAGCAGCAGGCCGTCGCTGGGAACGCGACCGGTGATGTGGGCCATCAGCACCACGGCGCCGCCCAGGGATTCGCCCTGCAGGTAGACCGGCTTGCCGGGGAAGCGCTTGGCGACTTCGCGGCGGGCCAGGTAGACATCCTCGACGTATTCGTCGAACTTGCCGACCGATCCGCGCCGGCCGAAGCCCTGCGACTGTCCCCAGCCGCGCAGGTCAACGCCGAGGACGGCGTAGCCGCGAGCGGTCAGCTCGCTGGCCCAGGGATCATAGAAGCCGGAATGCACGGCGGTGCCGTGCGCGAGCAGCACCACGGCCTTGGGCGCGCCGGAAGGCATCCACCACTGGCCGAACAGGCGGAGCCCGCTGCGGGTGTAAAAATAGCGCGCTTCGTTGGCATGCGGAGCCAGGACATACTTCTCGGGCTCCTCGGACTTGACCAGCGGCATGCTGCCGCAACCGGCCAAGGCAAACAGGAAAAGCAGGCAAAGGGCGTGAATTAAACGCGTCAGGAGCGTCCGCTTGGCCATAAACAACCCCGACCGCCCGGGTGCGGTCTTTCTTCTTGTGGTGGCGTTATTCTTCTTGCCGCCCGGGGAAGGGCGACAACCACTCCTTTTATCACAAATTATGCATCTTTTCGCGTATATCTGGTAAATGACGACGGCTTACCACCAGCTTGTCGGGGATTCCGCGCATCCGCACCTGATACTGGCCGGAAGGCAGGAGCTCCAGCCCTTCCAGATGCTGCACGGACAGCAACGAATTGCGATGAATGCGGATGAAGCGGTCGCCGAATTCCGTTTCCAGATCCTTCAGTGTCTCGTCGATCAGCACCTGGCCGCGACCGTGCCTGACCGTCACGTATTTCTGGTCCGCCAGGAAGTAATACACATCGTCGATGGGCACCAGCTCCAGGCCGCGATGGGTGCGCGCGGTGATGTGCTGGCGGGTGACGGGCCGGCTGTCGTCGTTGGCCTGCTCGCGCAGGTGCTGCAGCTGCGCGCGGTTGACCCGGGTGGCGCGCGACAGCGCCTCGCTGAGCTGGTCGCGACGGACCGGTTTCAGGAGATAGCCGATCGCCTCGACCTGGAACGCCGCCAGCGCGTGCTCGTCAAAAGCGGTGATGAAGATGACGGCCGGCGGATTGGGCAGCCGCGCCAGCTCTTCGGCGCAGGCGATGCCGTCCATGACCGGCATGCGGATATCCAGCAGCACGACGTCCGGGGACAGCGAGGCGACCTTCTGCAAAGCGTCCTGGCCGTTCTCGGCCTCGCCGACCACTTCGCACTGGGCGCCGTCGCGCAGCATCCGCACCAGGCGGTCGCGCGCCAACGCCTCATCGTCACATACCAAGACTTTCATAACGCCTCCGTTGTTATCACTATTCTGCGAGAGGTTTGTCGTCATTCTTGACCAGATCGAAAGGATAGCTCAGAAAGGTGGTGAAGAGCTGATCCGTCGCCTGTGTCTGTAGTTTAGCCTTTTCTCCGTAATGTGCCCGGAGGCGTTCGCGGATGTTGCCCATGGCCATCTGGTTGCCCTTGTGGTGGCTGCGCCGCTCCGGATGGTAGGGGTTGGTGATCACGATGGTCACCTCCCCGCCGGTCCACGTTACGAGGATGGTCACCCGCGCGGGTTCCGACGCGGGCTCTACCCCGTGATAAATCGCATTTTCCAGCAGCGGTTGCAAGGTCAGCGCGGGAATTCTCAGTCCGGCCGGGAGCTTTTCCACCCGCCAGTCGAGGTCCAGACGGCCGCCCAGCCGCAGTTTCTCGATATTCAGGTACTTCTCGCAGAGGGCGATTTCCTCCGAGAGCGGCACCTCGCCCTCGGCGCGCAGGCTGGCGCGGAACAGCGCCGACAGGTCTTCCACCACCTCCTCGGCCAGATAGGGGTCGACGGTGATCAGGCTGGCGATGATGTTCATCGAGTTGAACAGGAAGTGCGGCCGGATGCGCGCCTGCAAGGCCTGGAGCCGGGCGGTCAGTTCGGTGCGCTGACGCCGCAGCAGCTGCTCCTGGAGGAAGAAATAGCGCAGCACCAGCCCGGCGATCACCCCGCCCATCACCAGGTTCCGGGTCAGGGTCAGCATCAGGTCGACCTGCCCGGGCAGGTGGATGTTCAGGAAAATCAGCACCCCCTCTGCAAGGAACGTGAAAAAGGCGACCAGCGCGAGGAACAGGAAGAAGATCACGAAGGCGGCCGACGCACGCGGCAACTGCCGCAATTGCGGACGCAGGGTGCAGAACAGGCCGGCCGAACTCATCGCCACCCACGCGAGCAGGAAGGATTTGAGCCCGAAATCCGACCAGGGAAACGGCGACAGCTGCTTGAGGTCCGACATGGTCAGGAACAAGGCCAGCAACTGGCTGACGAGCAGCAGGCGCAGGACCGCCTGCAGGTTGCAGAAGTCCGGCAGGAAGAAATCATCGACGGGTTCGGCGTCCGGACGGGTCTGGGGAGTGGCGGCCATGTTTCCTGATATACTCGGCGTTATTTTTTCCTGATCCCCTGCCATTTTCCTATGACAACTGCATCTTCCTCAATGTGGGGCGGCCGCTTCAGCGAAGCGACTGACGCCTTTGTGGCCGAATTCACCGCGTCTGTCAATTTTGACAAGCGCATGTACCGTCAGGACATCCGCGGTTCGATCGCGCACGCGACCATGCTGGCGAAAGTGGGCGTGCTGACGGATGCCGAGCGCGACGCCATTGTCGCGGGACTGACGGAGATCCTGGCCGAGATCGAGGCCGGCCGTTTCGAGTGGCGCGTCGACCTGGAAGACGTGCACATGAACATCGAGTCGCGGCTGACCGACCGCATCGGCATTGCCGGCAAGAAGCTGCACACCGGCCGCAGCCGCAACGACCAGGTGGCCACCGACATCCGCCTGTACCTGCGTGACGAGATCGACTTCATCCTGGGCGAGATCAAGCGCCTGCAAGGCGGCCTGGTCGACCTCGCCGAGCGCGAGGCGCATACGATCATGCCGGGTTTCACCCACCTGCAGACCGCGCAGCCGGTGACCTTCGGGCACCACCTGCTGGCCTGGTTCGAGATGCTGGTGCGCGACGCCGAGCGCTTCGCCGACTGCCGCAAGCGCGTCAACCGCATGCCGCTGGGCTCCGCCGCGCTGGCCGGGACCACCTACCCCATCGACCGCGCCTGCACGGCGGAGCTGCTCGGCTTCGAGGCCGTCTGCGAGAACTCGCTGGATGCCGTGTCCGACCGCGATTTCGCCATCGAGTTCTGCGCCGCCGCCGCGCTGACCGTGACCCACCTGTCGCGCATGAGCGAAGAGCTGATCCTGTGGAATTCCCAGCAGTTCAAGTTCGTGGACATCCCGGACCGTTTCTGCACCGGCTCCAGCATCATGCCGCAGAAGAAAAACCCGGACGTACCGGAGCTGGTGCGCGGCAAGAGCGGCCGCGTCAACGGCCAGCTGATCAGCCTGCTGACGCTGATGAAGGGCCAGCCGCTGGCCTACAACAAGGACAACCAGGAAGACAAGGAACCGCTGTTCGACGCCGTCGATACGGTCAAGGGCTGCCTGCGCGCCTTCGCCGACATGGTGCCCGCCCTGAAGCCGAACCGCGAGGTGATGCGCGAGGCGGCCCTGCGCGGCTTCGCCACCGCGACCGACCTGGCGGACTACCTGGTGAAGCGCGGCGTGGCTTTCCGCGACGCCCACGAGATTGTCGGCAAGGCCGTGGCCTACGGCGTGCAGACCGGCAAGGATCTGGGCGCGATGAGCCTGGAGGAGTTGCGCCAGTTCAGCGACACCATCGAGGCCGACGTGTTCGGCGTGCTGTCGCTGGAAGGCTCGGTGAACGCGCGCAACCATATTGGCGGCACCGCGCCGGAACAGGTATTGAAGGCTGTGGCGCGTGCCCGCGCCCGCATCTGAAAGGAGGACTCCGCATGACCCGTACCGTGATGTGCCGAAAATACCAGCAGGAGCTGGAAGGTCTGGCCTTTCCGCCCTTCCCCGGCCCCAAGGGGCAGGAGCTGTTCGACACCGTGTCGAAGCAGGCCTGGCAGGAATGGCTGAAGCACCAGACCATGCTGATCAACGAGAACCATCTGAACGTGATGCAGCCGGAGGCGCAGAATTTCCTCGCCGAACAGCGCGACAAGTTCCTCAACAACGCCGACTACGAGCGGCCGAAGGGCTGGACGCCGGAAAAGAAGTGAACCGGCCGGTCACACCGGCGCGCGGAAAACAAGCGGCGTTTGCCGTATACACGGAGGTCGGGGGCAACCCCGGCCTCTTTTCTTTTCCTGTCCCGCGAGGTGTGTCATGAGCCAGATGCTCGCCATGTACAACAGTGTCGGCAACGACGCGTTCAGCGCCATGATCGGCCAGATCGCGCCGTTTTTCAGCACGATCGATGCGCGTTTCACGATCTTGCGTCCGAATTACGCCGAAATCGTCATGCCTTTCCGCCGCGAGGTCACCAACCATCTCGGCACGGTACACGCCATCGCGATGTGCAACATGGCCGAACTGGTCGCGGGCACGATGACCGACGCCTCGATTCCCGCCGGTTGCCGCTGGATTCCCAAGGCGATGAGCGTGCAGTACCTGGCGAAAGCCAAGACCGACCTGCGCGCCGTCTCGAACGGCGAAGGGCTGGACTGGGCGGCGGGCGGCGACATCCCGGTGCCGGTCGAGGTCTTCGATACGAACGGCGTCAAGGTATTCAGCGCCGTGATCACCATGAATGTGCGCCCCGGCGAACTGGTGCTGAGCGAGGACGCGCGCAAGCTGGGCTGAGCCTTCAAGGAGAACGGGCCATGTGGCGTTCGCTGCGATTCTGGCTGCATTTCGGTGCCCTGCTTCCGGTCGCCGGGCCGCAAGCCCTGCACACCCGGCGCACGGCCTTGCGGCTGCCCGAAGCGAGCGGTCCGCAATCGGGCGAATTCCCCGGGACCGGCGAGCCCTGGCGGCTGGTGGTGATCGGAGAGTCGACAGTCGCGGGGGTCGGGGTGCGCCAGCAGGACGCCGGGCTCGCGGCCAGTGTCGCCCGGGCGCTGGCGCAACGCACCGGCCGTGCCGTCGCCTGGCGCGCGCACGGCCGCAACGGCGCACGGATTGCCGATGTCCGCCGCGATCTGGTGCCGGACGACCTCCACCGGGCCGATCTGGTGCTGATCGGTATCGGCGTCAACGACACCACGGGCTTGAGCAGCCGCCGTCACTGGCGGGAGCAGGTCCGGCACCTGGTGGCGGACATCCGTCGCCAGACCGCCGCGCCGGTGCGTTTCCTCGCCCTGCCGCCGATGCACCACTTCACCGCCCTGCCGCAGCCCTTGCGCGGGGTCATCGGCCATCGCGCCGGACTGCTCGACCGCACGCTGCGCGACAGCCTGCGCGGGCTGCCGGACTGCGCGGTGATCGATTACGTCGCCGACATGCATCCCCGCTATCTGGCCGAGGACGGCTACCATCCTTCCGCCGCAGGCTACGCGGCGATCGGGGAGGCCGTGGCTGCACAACTGGCCCTCATGATCCCCGAGGTTTGAATGGGCATTTTCTGGCTGGCGGGCGGCCTGTTGCTCGTGTTCATCGTCCTGTGGCGCCGGAGCGGCGGCGTGAAGGGTTCGGGGGCGTCCGACCGATCCGACGTCGGCAGCGGCTTCAGTTTCACCGGGTCATCCGACGCGTACGCCGCGAATGACGCCCGCGACGACAGCGGACCCGATGACCGTTGCGATTCCGGCAGCAGCGATTCCGCCAGCAGCGACAGCGGCGGAAGTTGCGACGGCGGCGGTGGAGGCGGTGGCGATTGAGCGCCGAGCGCTTATACTCTCCCTGAACTTTTTCCTTCCGCCTAACGCCAGGCCGCCACAATGACAAAAAACGGTCCCGCCCTGCTGTTCAAACTGGTCATCCGCACCGTCAACCTGCTGGCCGTCATCAGCCTGTTCGTCTCCTCCGGCTCACTGCCGGGTTTCCTGAGCTGTCATCTGGTCGCCGTCGCGGCTACCGTGGCGCTGGCGGCGATCCTGAAGCGGTCGGTCATCGGCTGGGGACTGGGCGCGCTGCTCGTGCCGCTGCTGGTCAGCAGCTGGCTGACGTTCCGCCCCCGGAACACCCCGGACACCATGACCGCCGGCGACACCTGCTGGTACCACATGGAGCGCGAGACCAACCGCATGATCGTGGTCGGCATCCTGTTTTTCGACCAGTGCCCGACCCGTGACGCCCTGGAGACGCTGATCCGCCAGCGGCTGCTCGCCTTCGACCGCTTCCGCAAGGTGCCGCGCCTGCAGGACGGCCATCGCGTCTGGATGGACGATCCCCGGTTCCGCCTGGAAGACCACCTGCACTGGGAAACCCTGCCCGAGACCAGTGAGGCCGCCTTCCAGGCGCGCGTCGATACGCTGGCCGCGCAACCGCTGGACTTCGACCGGCCGCTGTGGGAACTGCATGTGGTGGAAAACCATCCGCAAGGCGCGGCGCTGATCGTGCGGCTCCACCACTGCATCGCCGACGGCATTGCGCTGGTGCGCGTGCTGCTGTCGCTGACCGACAAGGACGGCGCTTCCGTCCGCACCGGGGCCGAACCGCCGAAGACGCCGAAAGCCAAGCCGAACGCGCTGAAACTGCTGTGGGAATTGATCGTTGCCTTCCCGCGCATGCTGATGCTGCCCGACAGCACCAGCAGCTTCAAGAATCCACTGAGCGGGATGCGGCGCACCGCCTGGTCCGCCCCGCTGCCGCTGGCGCGCATCAAGCAGCTGGCGCACGATCACGGCGGCAAGATCAACGACGTCGTGCTGGCCGCCACCGCCGGCGCGGTGCGCCGCTATTTCCTGCGGACCGGGCAAAAGGTGGACGGCATCACCTTCCGCGTGCTGGTGCCGGTGAACGTGCGGCCGCTGGACGGCCCGATCCGCTTGGGCAATCAGGTCGGATTCATCTATCTCCCCCTGCCGGTCGGGGTGGCCGATCCGGTGGCGCGGCTGAAGGCGGTGAAAGCGGCGATGGACGCGATCAAGAGCGGGAAGGAAGCGGTGCTGGCCTATTTCTCGCTGTCATTCATGGGCACGCTGCCCAAGGGCGTGCAGAACGCGTTGATGGACAATTTCAACAACAACGCCTCCTCGACGATGACCAATGTGCCGGGGCCGCGCGAGACGCTGTATTTCGCGGGCGAGCCGATCCGCAACATGGTGTTCTTCGGACCGCAATCCGGGAAGATGGGCGTGGGGTTGAGCGTGTTCAGCTACCGGGACTCGCTGACGATGGGGATCTCGGCGGATGCGGCGATGGTGCCGGATGCGCACGTGTTCACGCGGTGTTTCGAGGAGGAAATCGGGGAGTGGCTGGGGGGCTGAACTGACGCGGCAATCGCGTGGGGGCGGTCTATACTGCTGACACCCTCCCGAGGAAAGCCGCCATGGACACCAGCCCGCATACCCTCGCCACCCTGTTCGCCCAGCTGGGGCTGCCCGACACGGCGGCCGCCATCGACGATTTCATCGCCGGCCACCGCCTGCCGGACTCCCTGACGCTGGCCGACGCCCCGTTCTGGACGCCCGCGCAAGCCGCCCTGCTCCGTGAAGCGATCCATCAGGATGCCGAATGGGCCGAAGCCGCCGACGAACTCGCCGCGCGGCTGTCCGCCCGACGCCTTACTTGAACACCGTCTGCAAGAACGTTTGCAATTCGCCCCACGAGGCCTTGTCCGCCTCGGCGTTGTAGGCGATCGGCATGTTGAACTTTTTCCCGAGCTCGTCCGCGCCGGGGTTGGTGAAACTGTGCTTCGCACCCGGATAGCTGATGATGCGGTAGTCCGCGTTTGCCGCCTTCATCTCGGCGTCAAACTTGGCGACCGCATCCGCCGGGACCATCGCATCGTCCGCGCCGGTCATCACCAGCACCTTCGGCGTCACCTTGCCCGGCTCGGCGGGCTTCCACGCGCCCAGCGCGCCATGGAAACTGGCCACGCCCTTCAGCGGCTCGCCCTGCCGCGCCATGTTCAGCACCACCGCCCCGCCGAAGCAGTAGCCGATGGCCGCCAGCTTCGAGGCGTCGGTGCGCTTGTTGGCCTTGAGCAGGGATTCCGCGGCGCGGAA
>JAYRMT010000125.1:0-9427 GCA_041912575.1 Fluviicoccus sp.
CCTTCAGCGGCTCGCCCTGCCGCGCCATGTTCAGCACCACCGCCCCGCCGAAGCAGTAGCCGATGGCCGCCAGCTTCGAGGCGTCGGTGCGCTTGTTGGCCTTGAGCAGGGATTCCGCGGCGCGGAAACGGGCGCTGGTCTTTTCCGTGTCCTTGGTGGCTTCCTGCATGAAGGCCATGGCGTTGTCCGGATGGTCGGCGTGCTTGCCGTCGCCGTACATGTCCACCGCCATCGCGACATAGCCCAGCTTCGCCAGCTGATCGGCGCGGGAACGGGCGTAATCGTTCAGCCCCCACCATTCGTGCACCACCAGCACCGCCGGGCGCTTGCCCTTGAACTGGTCGTCATAGACGACATAGCCCTTCATTTTCACGCCGCCGCCGTCGTAGCTGACGTTCTTGCCGTGCAGGGCCGCCATGGCGGTGCCGGACAGCAGGGTGAGTCCCAGGATACAGGCCGTGCGTTTCATGGTGTTCTCCGTATGGTCGGGGGGAAATGGTTCCGACCCTAACCGATCCGGCGGCGATTTGCACCCGGACAACGGCGGACGGTTCAGCCGAACACGGTGACCGTCTGGCGGCTCACCGCGACCAACCGTCCGGCCTGGTCGCGCACGGTGGCCTGGCTGTGTTCATAGCCTTCGGTCGCCTGGTCGGTCTTCACGTCGTAGTACCACCAGGCGGCGGGATCGGGATCGACGTCCTCGGTCAGCAGCTCCATCGTCCAGCACAACGAACTGGCGGGCGAGATCTGCTTGAGCATCGGCAGCACCGACGGCGGCCAGGCGTCCACCAAGGCCACCAGATGCTCGAGGGTGAAGGTTTCCGCGTGGTCGGCATAGCGAGCGTAGCCGCTGAAATCCGGCGCGTCGCAGCCGCTGAACGGCGGCTGGCCGGCGGTCCAGACGATCTCGTAATGCTGGAGGAATTCCGGGGTCAGGCCGGGCAGATGGGGCGCGCGCTGCCCGGATGCCGGATCAGGCATGCCGGTCTGCACAGGGGCGGGCACATGGACCGAAGAGGTCCGGTGCGCGCCGAAACTGGCGAGCAGCGCGGCCTGCACCTCGCCGTTCTGGACCAGGCGCGCTTCCGCCTGCGTCACCGACTTGCCGCTGCGGAAGATCGTGGTCTCGATCTCCGCCTCGCCGGGCGCGACCGGCCCGACAAAGGAAATGGTCATGGACCGCAAGCGACGGTCGGCGGGCATCTGCGCCCCCAGCCGCGCCAGCAGCAGGGCCGCCACCAGCCCGCCAAAACTCGCCCGTCCCTGTCCCCAGCCCGCATCCACCGTGATCCGGGACGAATCCCGGGCCGCCGCCATCATCGTCGCGAAGGACATGCGCAACCTCGTCAGTTCTGTTTAGGTACGGACAAGTTAGCGCGGAAACCGCTCGGTCCCAAGCCGGGAATGTGACCCGGGAGTTTCCAGCCGGCGAGGCGATTTACAGCAGCGGCTTGAGCTTGCCCCAGACGTTATCCATCAGGCGGTCCTGCCCGTTGGCGGCGGGATGGATGCCATCCTGCTGCATCAGCGCGGGATTGCCCGCCACGCCGTCGAGCAGGAAAGGGACCAGCGGCACATGTTCGTCCCTGGCGATGCGCGGGTAAACGGCGGCGAAGGCGTCGGTATACCCCTTGCCGTAGTTGGGCGGAATGCGGATGCCGACCAGCAGCACCTTCGCACCGGACTTGCGCGCCAGCGCGATCATCGCGCGCAGGTTCTGTTCCATCAGCGGCACGGGCTGGCCGCGAAGGCCGTCGTTGCCGCCCAGCTCCAGCACCAGCACCGACGGCTTGTGCTGCGCCAGCACGGCGGGCAGGCGCGACAGGCCGCCCTGCGTGGTCTCGCCGCTGACGCTGGCGTTCACCACTGCGCGCGCTTTTGGCTTGGCATTCGCCAGCTTCTGTTGCAGTTTTGCAACCCAGCCCTTGTCCACGTCCAGCCCGTAGGCGGCGCTGATACTATCGCCGAAAACCACCACGTCGGCCGCCTGCGCCATAGGCGCGAGCGCCAGCCACACCGCCAGCCAGCCAGCCCTGAAACCCGCCATGACCACCTCCCCCACCCCGGCCCTTGTCCTGCGCGACCTTAGCAAAATCGTCCCCTCCGGAGACGGTCCGCTGACCATTCTGCAACAGATCGGCGGCCGCATCGACGCCGGGGACACGCTGGCGATCGTCGGCGCGTCCGGCTCCGGCAAATCGACGCTGCTCGGGCTGATGGCGGGCCTCGACACCCCGACTGGCGGGCACATCGCGCTGTTCGGCGCGGCGCTCGAATCCCTGGACGAAGATGCCCGCGCCCGCCTGCGCCGCCGGCATGTCGGCTTTGTCTTCCAGTCCTTCCAGCTGCTGCCGCACCTGACCGCGCTGGAGAATGTGCTGCTGCCGCTGTCGCTGGCGGGCCGCGACGATCCGGCCTGGGCGCGGCAATGCCTGGACCGCGTGGGTCTGGGCGCGCGCCTGCAGCACACGCCCCGGCAACTGTCCGGCGGCGAGCAGCAACGCGTCGCGCTGGCGCGCGCCTTCGCGGGCAAACCGGAGCTGCTGTTCGCCGACGAACCCACCGGCAACCTTGACGCCCAGACCGGCCGCCAGATCATCGACCTGCTGTTCGCGATGAACGAAGAACAAGGCACGACACTGGTGCTGGTGACCCATGACGAGGCGCTGGCCTCGCGTTGCCACCGCTGCTGGCGGCTGGACAGCGGCCGCCTGACGGAGGTGCGCTGATGCGTCCGGGCTGGCGGCTGTTCCGGCGCGACCTCGCCGCCGGGGAACTGACCCTGCTGCTGGCGGCGCTGATCCTCGCCGTCGCGGCCACCACCACCCTTCGCTTCCTCGCCAGCAGTCTGGAGGAGGCCATCCGCCAGCAGGCTGCGCAGCTGGTGGGCGCGGATCTGGTGCTGGGCAGCACGCGGGCCCTCGACCCCGTCTGGTCAAAGGAGGCCGCCGCGCGCGGCCTGCAACAGACGCGGGTGCTGGAGTTCGTCAGCATGGCGCAGCAGGGGGACGCCTTCCAGCTGAGCAGCGTCAAGGCGGTGGAGGCGGGATATCCGTTGCGGGGGGTGGTGAAGGTGCGGCGGGTCGAGGGCGTTGCCAGTGGCGGCACCCCTCTCCCCGGCCCTCTCCCACAGGGGGAGAGGGGGATTCCCGAGCCCGGCACGGTGTGGGTGGAGAGCCGGTTGCTGGAGTTGCTGCACACGACCCCGGGGCAGGCGCTGGTGCTCGGCGAGGCGACATTCACCATCGCCGGGGTGCTGGACCAGGATGCCGACCGGGGCGGCGGTTTCTCGATCATGTCGCCGCGCATCCTGATGAACCTGGCGGACGTACCCGCGACCGGCGTGCTGCAACCCGGCAGCCGTTACGCCTGGCGGCTGTTGCTGGCGGGCAAGCCGGAAGCCATCCAGGCCTACCGCGCGTGGGGCGAACCGCGCGTGCAGGCCTGGGAGCGCCTGCGCGACGTGCAATCGGCCAACCGGCAAGTCAGCTCGCCGATCACCAACGCCAACGCTTACCTGAGTCTGGCGGCGATGGCGGCGGTGCTGCTGTCCGGCGTGGCGGTGTCGCTGGCGTCGCGGCGCTACAGCGAACGACGGCGCGACAGCGTGGCGATCCTGCGCTGTCTGGGCGCGACCCGCCGCGAACTGGGGCGCGTCTTCGGCCTGCAGCTGGGGCTGGTCTGGATCGCCGCCATGCTGGCGGGCGGCCTGACCGGCTGGCTCGCCGCACACGGTCTGTTCGGCATCCTGCAAAGCCTGTTGCCGGTGACCCGGCTCGAATTCGTCTTCACCCCGGCGCTGCTGACCGGCGTCGCCACCGCCACGCTGTGCCTGCTCGGCTTCGCCCTGCCCGGCCTGCTGGAGCTGTACCGCGTCGCCCCGCTGCGCGCCCTGCGCCGCGACCTCGACCCGCCCCGCCTGTCCACGCTGGCGCTGACCGGCTGCGCGCTGGCCGCCCTGTTCGTGCTGATGGCCGCCGAGACCGGCAAACTCAAACTGACGGCGATGGTGCTGGGCGGCGGACTGGCCGGGGCGCTGCTGCTGGGCGGCCTGCTGTATCGGGGCCTGACACGCTGGCGGCAGCATCTGTCCGCGCGCGGCGCGCTGGCGCAGGCGGTCGCGTCACTGTGTCGCCAGCCGGCGCAGACCGTCGGGCAAGTACTGGCGCTGGCGCTCGGCCTGACCGCGATGCTAATGGTGGGCGGCCTGCGCGGCGAACTGCTGGACCGCTGGCGCGCCGAACTGCCCGCCCGCGCCCCGAACCAGTTTGCGGTGACGATTCCGGCCGAACAGCTGTCTCCCCTTCAACAGGCCCTGCAACGCAACGGCTGGACCGCGAGCGACTTCTACCCGGTGGTGCGCGGGCGGCTGGTGCAGATCAATGGCAAACCGGTCGAAAAACCCAAGGACAACGACAAGGCGCAGGACGACAACCGCGACAACGCGCTGGACCGCGAACTCAACCTGACCTGGCGCGACACCCTGCCGCCGGAGAACAAGATCACCGAAGGGCGCTGGCTGAAACCGGACCAGGCGGAAGTGTCGGTGGAGGCGGACCTGGCGAAGCGCCTGCACCTGAAACTGAACGACACCCTGACCCTGCAGATGGCGGAGGGCGCGGTGACGGCCCGCATCACCAGCCTGCGCAAGGTGGATTGGGACAGCTTCCAGCCGAATTTCTACCTGATCTTCCCGCGCGCGCAGTTGCAGTCGTATCCGGCAAGTTACCTGACGAGTTTCTATGTGCCGCCGGCGGAGAAGTCGCGGATGAGCGCGCTGGTGCGCGGTTTTCCGACCATCATCTTTTTCGATGTGGGGCTGCTGATGGACCAGCTGCAGTCGCTGATGGCGCAGCTGACGCTGGCGGTGCAATCGGTGCTGGGTTTCGTGGTGCTGGCGGGGGTGCTGGTATTGCTGGCGGGCATCGCGGCGTCGCTGGACACGCGGCGGCGGGAGGCAGCGCTGTTGCGGGCGCTGGGGGCCTTGTCCGGGGAGTTGCGGCGGCGGGCCGGGCTGGAGCTGGCGCTGCTGGGGGCGCTGGCGGGACTGGTGGCCGTGGTGCTGGACGAGGCGCTGATGGCGGGGCTGACGGTGATGTTGCTGGAGAAATCGCCGGGGGTGCATCCGTGGTTGTGGGTGGCGGTGCCGTTCGCAAGCGCGGCGGTGGTGGCGGGGATCGGGCTGGTGAATTTGCGGGGGGTGTGGCGGGTGGCGCCGGTGGAGGTGTTGCGGGAGGGGTGATGGCAACTTTACAAATGTGCTGTCACTTCCGATTTTTACGAACCATCGCGGGCCACAGCATTGGCATTCCGAGATAATTCTCGCCAGAATAAGGCATCGTGCCTGCGGATTTCTCCGACATGAACCCCAGAAAAGTCATCATCATTGCAGGCCCCAATGGCGCCGGGAAGACGACTTTTGCCAGAGAGTTTCTGCCAAACGAAGCGGATTGCCCGGTGTTCGTGAACGCTGACCTGATTGCCGCCGGGCTATCGCCGTTTGCGCCTGAATCCGCTGCGGTGCAGGCCGGGCGACTGATGTTGCAGGAGTTGGCGCGACACTTTGCCGCCGGACAGAGTTTTGCTTTCGAAACTACGCTGTCCGGTCGCGGCTATGCGACGCATATTCGTGCTTGGCAAGCTGCGGGATACCGGGTCAAGCTGATTTTCCTGCGGCTCGATAGTCCGGAAGAAGCGATCGCGCGGGTTGCATTGCGTGTACAGCAAGGCGGGCACCATATACCGGAGGCCACCATCCGCCGCCGATTCACCTCCGGCCTGACGAATTTTGAATGCTTGTACGCACCGCTGGTGGATGCCTGGGCAATCTACGACAATGCGGGTGTTACACCGGTTTTGCTTGATTGGAGTGAAAAATGATGAATTCCCGGCCTATCGAATCGGCGACGGACACCGATCTTCGACTTTCGACACGCGCCATGGAGCGGGCCGCGCAACGGGCGCATGAACTGGCAGCCCGTACCGGAACGGCCATCGTGATCTCGCGAGACGGGGTGATTGAACACGTCATGCCTTCCGGGGATACCCGCACTCACGGCCTCCAGAAATAATCCCGTCGGGATGGCGGGCAGCCAATCGCCACCTTACAACCCTTAAGCACACCATGGACATCCCCACCGTCTCCCACGCCATCCAGCTCTCCGTCGCCCCCGTCTTCCTGCTGACCGGCGTCGGCTCCCTGCTCGGCGTCCTCGCCAACCGCCTCGGCCGCATCGTCGACCGCTACCGCCTCCTCCAGGCCCGTCCCGCCGCCGAAGCCAACGCCAACCGCGTGGAAATCGACACCCTGCAACGCCGCGCCCGCCATATCCACCGCGCTATCCGCTACTGCACCATCTGCGCCCTGCTGATCTGCATCGTCATCTGCGTCATGTTCCTCGGCGTCGAACTCGGACACGACTTCTCCGCGCTGGTCGCCGCCCTCTTCGTCGCGGGCATGCTCTCGCTGATCACCGCACTGGCGTACTTCCTGCGGGAAATCTCGTTGGCTACCCTGCGGCTGGAGACACGGAACGATCCGGACGACAAAAAATCGCACACGGACCGCTGACCCTCTGACACCATGGGGAGAATCACCTTTTGATGACTAACGGAGCCTGACCATGAAAATCACCCGTGACTGGGCCACCCCGCTGACCGCGGGCGCCTTCCTCCTCGTCGCCACCACCGGCGTGCTGATGTTCTTCCACGCCGACAGCGGCTTCAACAAGGACGCCCACGAATGGCTGAGCTGGGCCTTGCTGGCGGGCGTCGTCCTGCACGTCACCAGCAACGTCGCCGCCTTCAAGAAACACCTGGCGGGCCGTCGCGGACAGGCCATCGTCGGCGCGTTTGCCGTCGTCCTGGGGCTGAGCTTCATCTCGATGGAGGAAGAGGAAGCCGAGCCGTTCACCGCCCCCGTGCAGGCGCTGGCGGACGCGCCGATCGTCACCCTCGCCCAGGTGGCGAACACCACGCCGGATGAAGTCGTGCAGCGCCTTCAGAAAGCCGGTCTGAAAGCCACCCCGACCACGCAGAAGGTCAGCGAACTGACCGGCAAGGATCTGGGCGCACAGATGCGGGCGCTGAACGCCGCGCTGGGCAAACCCTTCGAAGAGGACTGATCGACCGTCAGCGCCGGGCGGCGGACGGCTCCCGGCAGCTGGCGCGCTTGCGCTGTTCGTTGTTGGGCGGAGACCGGTCCAGCGGCGTCGGTTCCAGCCCCTTGGCGCACAGTTCGTCGCTGGCGTCCGGCACCCCGAAGAATTCCGCCCAGTCGGTGGCGTTCTTGCCGTAGTCGTCCCTGTCATTCAGGCGCGCGCCGCGCCACAGCAACAGCCGGATCAGGTCTACGCTGTTGCGCGGACTACGCGCCGCCGACATCAACAGCGTCTCACCCCGGCCGTTACGGCTATGGTTGACCGCGTTCACATCCACACCCTCGTCCAGCAGCATCGTCAGCGCGGCCGTGTTGCCGGTATAGGCGGCCATGTGCACAGGACTTTCGCCCATGCGCTTGGCTTCCTCGTCCAGTCGCTCGGGATGGCCATGCAACAACTCCCGCGCCTCGGAAATCCTTCCGGCGACCAGCAAGTTCCACAGCGTCGTGTCGGCGTTGGCGGGCAAGGTCGGCCCGGAAGCGGTGACGGGAGCCGGTTCGACCGAGGCCGCCGGATGCTGCTCCGACGTCGGCGTCAGGTTCAGCGTCTGACTGGGGGGCTCTTCACGGATAGTCGGACTGGCCATGCCCATCAGCTGGCGCGCGGTGCCGATCACATCGTGCGGCAGCAGGATATCCGCCGCAAAGGCCCCGACCATCACCACCGGAAAGATCGCCAGCGACCCGCCGACGCGATGGCGGAAGGCGTCCCGGACCGCTTGCGGATCGGTCGCGGACCAGACTTCCGTGCGTTGCAGGAAATCCGTCAGCTTGCGCAGATACCAGCCGCCCGCCCCCAGGAAGAACGGAAAGATCAGATCGGTGAAGGCGAGGCGTCCGTCACGGGCCATCAGGAAAACGACGATGACGGCGGCGAACATCAGGCCCGTCGCAACCTTGCCCATGCCCTTGACGACCTTGGCGCGATCCCCCGGAGGGATTTTCGCCAGATCGATGGTGTCCGGCCCGGTCACCGGGCTGCTGCCTGTCCCGACCGCCGCCGACGGCAATTGCAGCCGCCAGCCGCTGGTCGAACCGGCCGGACTGGCCAGGCGGACCTCCAGCATGGCCGTGGCGGGGTCCATGCCGCCCGGCAGCACGGGCGCCAGAACCATGACGGACACGTCCGTCCCCCGCGCGCCCACGCTGACCTGCGCGCTGGCGGGCCGCGCGTCCGGCGGCGTCGCGCTGCCGTTGCCGCGCTTCAGGCTGAACGTCGCCCAGTGCGCGGTCGCTTCCACATCATGCGGCAGGGACCACGCACGATCGAAACGCAACGAGACCGTCGCGGTGGCGCCCGGCGATATGGCGGTCGGGGCGGCGGTGATGACCGGACTCCCGTAACGCTGCTTCAGGCGATAGCCGCGCACGGTGATCCGCGCCATCCAGAAGCCGACCCCGAAGAAAATGCTGTAGAACGCCAGCAACGGCAGCAGCATGACCGGCTTCGTCTTCCACACCGCACCGAGCATCACGAAGGCATGCACGGTAATAAATCCGTTCCAGACGAGGGCGAACAGGAGCGGCGGCGGCGCGGTAATCAGGCTGATGACCGGTTGACGTTGCATCAGGCGGACTCCTCGCGCCAGGGCGGCATCGGCGCGCTCAGCCGCTCGCCGTCATAGCCGGTCACCGCGCCGAAATAATCGGCCCCGGCATTCCAGTCGCGGCAGGCCTTCACCAGTTCCGCTTTCTCGCGCCCGACAAAGTTCCACCACATCAGCACCGGTTCGGGGAACGGCTCGCCGCCCAGCACCAGCAGGCGCAACGGGCCGTCGCTTTCCAGCAGGACCGACGACCGGCCGGGCGGCAGGTAGATCCAGGCGTGCGGTTGCAGCGGCTCGCCGTTGATCCGGGCTTCGCCGGACAGCACCGCGAAGGCGTACTCGAAACCCGGCTCCAGCGGCAGGCGGCACTGTCCGGGAGCGTCGGTCGCGGCGTCCAGGCCCACCAGCGGCGTGTACACCCGCGCCGGGGAACGCACGCCCAGGGCCTCGCCGATCAGCACGGTGATGCGCCAGCCGTCGCAGTCGGCGGTCGGGAGGTCTTCATGATGGGCGAAATCGGGGGCGACCTGCCGCGCGGAATCCGGCAGGGCAATCCACAGCTGCGCGCCATGCAGGCGCGGCGCGACCGGCTGCGGCGACTCTTCGGAATGGGAAATTCCGCGCCCGGCGGTCATCAGGTTCAGCTGGCCGGGACGGATGACCTGCAGCGATCCGAGGCTGTCGCGGTGCAGGACTTCGCCGTCCAGCAACCAGGTCA
>JAYRMT010000126.1:0-9397 GCA_041912575.1 Fluviicoccus sp.
TGGGGTCGTCTCAGGAAACGGACTGCAAAGTACGTTAAGCTGATTTCAGCGGCCCGGTGGCTCACGAAACGGACAAAATCGTACGCGAAGCCCGCTCGGCCGCCGGCAGCCAGCGATAGAGCGTGGCCACCGACACCCCGAGATCCTTGGCGACGTCCCTGGGCGGCGCACCCGTGGCCAGCAGCGTCCGCGCTGAGGCCAGTTTGCTGTCAGTCATCTTGGGGCGCCGCCCCCCTTTACGCCCTAATCGCCTAGCGGTTTCCAGCCCGGCGCGGGTGCGCTCGACCGTCAACTCCCGCTCCATCTCCGCCAGGCTGGCCATGATGTTGAAGAAGAACCGGCCCGACGTGGTACCGGTATCAATCACATCCGTCAGGCTGCGGAACTGCACCCCTTGCGCCTGCAGGTCGCTCACCCAGCCGATCAACTGCTTTACGCTACGACCCAACCGGTCCAGCTTCCAGACCACGAAAGTGTCGCCGTCGCGCAGCATCTCCATCGCCTTGGCCAGACCGGGGCGGTCGGATTGCGCGCCGCCCGCCTTGTCCTCGAAGATTTTCTCGCACCCGGCCCGAAGCAGCGCCTCGCGTTGCAGCTCCAGGTTCTGGTCTTGCGTCGAGACGCGGGCATAACCGATCAGCATGGGCGTTTCTCTTCTCATAACCCGTTAATCACGGCGAAAATGATAACATCGTTCCGAGAGTGGTTTGCGAGAATCGCAAAGCCTTGCGGCACAGTAGCCTGCTGATGGTCTTGGGCTGGCTCTCCCTAACCACCGTTTGCGAGAACCCAGAGGGAGCCTTATGCCCCGCCGTTCAATCCTGTCCGAATCCGAGCGTCAGAGCCTGTTCGCCCTGCCCGAAAACCAGGATGACCTGATTCGTCACTATACGTTCAGCGAAACAGACTTGTCCCTTATCCGACAGCGGCGAGGTCCGGCTAACCGCTTGGGTTTCGCCGTGCAGCTCTGCTACATGCGTTATCCAGGGGTGATGCTCCCGGCAGACGAAGAGCCATTTCCGCCGTTGCTGCGCCAGGCGGCATCACAATTGAAAGTGCCTCCCGATGTCTGGGCGGATTACGGCCGGCGGGCCGAGACACGCCGTGAGCACCTTCTGGAATTGCAAACCGTCTTTGGCTTCCAGCCGTTTACCACGCCGCACTATCGCCCCAGCGTGTACAGCCTTGATGAGCTGGCTTGGCAAACCGACAAGGGGATCGTGCTGGCCATGGCTCTGGTTGACAGCTTGCGCCGGAAAGGAGTGCTTCTGCCAACTCCGGGTGTTATCGAGCGTATCTGCGCCGAAGCGATCACCCGCGCCAACCGGCGCCTCTACGCCGTATTGGCCGATCCGTTATCGGATGCCCACCGTCAGCGGCTCGATGACTTGCTCACGCGGCGTGACAACGGGAATATGACTTGGTTGGCCTGGTTGCGCCAGTCCCCCGCCAAGCCGAACTCACGGCACATGCTGGAACATATCGAACGCCTCAACGCCTGGCTGGCGCTGGGTCTGCCTTCCGGCATGGAGCGGTTGATCCACCAGAACCGTCTGCTCAAGATCGCCCGCGAGGGCGGCCAGATGACCCCCGCCGACCTGGCCAGATTCGAGCCGCAGCGCCGCTACGCGACCCTGGCGGCGCTCGCCATCGAGGGCATGGCCACCGTCACCGATGAAATTATCGACCTGCATGACCGCATCCTCGGCAAGCTGTTCAATGACGCCAAGAGGAAGCACCAGCAGCAGTTCCAGGCCTCCGGCAAGGCGATCAACGCCAAGGTGCGCCTGTTCGGCCGCATCGGCCAAGTCCTGATCGATGCCCGGCAGAGTGGCGATGACCCGTTCACCGCGATTGAGGCGGTCATGCCCTGGGACGCTTTTGCCGAGAGTGTCAGCGCCGCGCAGAAACTGGCGCAGCCCGAGGATTTTGATTTCCTGCCCCGTATTGGCGAGAGCTATGCCACGTTGCGCCGCTACGCGCCGGAACTCCTTGACGTGCTCACGCTGCGGGCCGCGCCCGCCGCCAAGCCGTTGTTCGATGCCATCATGGTGTTACGCGGCCTGAACGCCGACAACGCCCGCAAGGTGCCGGTGGATGCGCCGACAGACTTTATCAAGCCGCGCTGGCAGAAACTGGTGATGACCGATACCGGCATGGATCGGCGCTACTACGAACTGTGCGCGCTGTCGGAATTGAAGAATGCGCTGCGTTCTGGCGACATCTGGGTGCAGGGTTCCCGCCAGTTCAAGGACTTCGAGGACTACCTGACGCCGCCCGACACGTTCGGCCGCCTCAAGCAGACCGGTGAATTGCCATTGGCCGTACCCACCGGTTGCGACCAATACCTGCACGACCGGCTGACGCTGTTGGAGGAGCAGCTCGCCAACGTCAACCGCCTGGCCTTGGCCAACGACCTGCCGGACGCCATCATCACGGAATCGGGCTTGAAGATCACGCCACTCGACGCGGCCGTGCCGGACACCGCCCAAGCGCTGATCGACCGGACGGCGCTGCTCCTGCCACACGTCAAGATCACCGAACTGCTATTGGAGGTGGACGAGTGGACCAGCTTCACCCGGCACTTCACGCACCTGAAGTCCGGTGAACCGTCACAGGACCGGAACCTGCTGCTGACAGCCATCCTGGCCGACGCCATCAATCTGGGCCTGACCAAGATGGCGGAGTCCTGCCCCGGCACGACTTATGCCAAGCTGGCCTGGCTACAAGCCTGGCATATCCGCGATGAAACCTACGGGGCGGCGCTGGCCGACCTGGTCAATGCCCAGCTTCGCCATCCCTTCGCCGCGCACTGGGGCGACGGAGCCACGTCCTCATCGGACGGCCAGAACTTCCGCACCGGCAGCAAGGCCGAGAGCACGGGCCACATCAACCCGAAATACGGCAGCAGTCCGGGACGGACGTTCTACACCCACATTTCCGATCAGTATGCACCGTTCCACGCCAAGGTGGTCAATGTCGGCTTGCGCGACTCGACCTATGTGCTCGACGGCCTGCTGTATCACGAATCCGACCTGCGCATAGAGGAACACTACACGGATACGGCGGGCTTCACCGATCATGTCTTCGCCTTGATGCACCTGCTGGGCTTCCGTTTTGCGCCGCGCATCCGCGACCTGGGCGATACCAAGCTCTACATTCCGAAGGGAAATGCCGCCTATGAGGGGCTCAAACCGATGATCGGCGGCACGCTCAACATCAAGCACATCCGGGCGCATTGGGATGAAATCCTGCGGCTGGCCACCTCGATCAAGCAAGGGACAGTGACTGCCTCGCTGATGCTGCGCAAGCTCGGCAGCTATCCGCGCCAGAACGGCCTGGCCGTGGCGCTGCGGGAGTTGGGGCGCATCGAGCGCACACTGTTCATGCTGGACTGGCTGCAGAGCGTGGAACTGCGCCGCCGCGTCCATGCCGGGCTGAACAAGGGCGAGGCGCGCAACGCCTTGGCGCGCGCCGTGTTCTTCAACCGGCTGGGCGAAATCCGTGACCGCAGCTTCGAGCAGCAGCGCTACCGGGCCAGCGGCCTCACCCTGGTGACGGCGGCCGTCGTGTTGTGGAATACGGTGTATCTGGAACGGGCGGTGAAGGCCCTGGACGATCACGGCCAGCCGGTTGATGAGGCGCTGTTGCCGTACTTGTCGCCGCTGGGGTGGGAACACATCAACCTGACCGGGGATTACCTGTGGCGCAGCCGCGCCAAGATCGGGGCGGGCCGGTTCAGGCCGTTACGGCCGCTGAAACCGGCTTAACGTACTTTGCAGTCCGTTTCCTGAGACGCCCCCTGAAACAACCTCCAAAATCTGCCCGTCAGTGGGGATGCTGGTGGTGGGCGTCGGGAAAATGCCGGTGGCTGTGCGTCAGCGGTTCATGGCGGTGCCCGTGGCTATGCCGTGTGCCCGGAGCCACCGGCGCATCATGGTCATGCTGGTGATGGTCGTCATGGATGTGCTCGTGGCTATGCTCCAGCGCGGGATGGTCGTGATCATGCTCGTGGTGCTCGGTCAGGTGCAGCCAGATGCCCACCGCCATCAGGCTCCCGGCGGCCAGCAGCGGTAACGTCAGCGGTTCCCCCATCACCAGCGCCAGCAGCGCCCCGATGAATGGGGCCACGGAGAAATACGCCCCGGTCCGGGCCGTTCCGAGCGAGCGCAGCGCCACCACGAACAGGGTCAGGCTGACCCCGTAGGCCAGCAGGCCGACCACCAACGCCCCCGCGATACTGGCCACCGGCGGCCACGCGGCCCCCAGCAGTAGCGCCAGCCCCAAATTGACCGACCCGGCCACGCCGCCCTTGACGGCGGCAATCCAGGTGGCATCGTTCAGCGACACCTTGCGCGTCAGGTTGTTGTCGATACCCCAGGCCAGGCAGGCCCCCAACACCGCCAGCGCGGGCCAGACTCCGGCAAAGCGGATACTGCCCGGCCAGCTCAGGATCAGCGCGCCCGCCACAATCGCCAGCATGCCCAGCGCAATCCGGCGGTCCACGTTTTCCTTGAACGCGAACCACGCCAGCAAGGCGGTGAACACGCCTTCGGCGTTCAGCAACAGGGACGCACCGGACGCAGGCATGCCGGTCAGGCCCAGCATCAGCAACACCGGCGCGACCATGCCACCGGCCACCACCGCTCCGGCGAACCAGCGGCCTTCGCCGGGAGCCAGCCGGACCGCCGGGGCGTGGCTCAGACGACGGTAGACCATCAACCCGAGACCGGAGCCCAGGTAGAGCAACCCGGCCAGCAGCCAGGGGCTGATGGAGGCCAGCAAGGCTTTGGCCAGCGGCGTGCTCGCGCCAAACAGCAGGGCCGCGCCCAGCGCCGCCGGGACGCCCGGTTGCCGCAATCCGTCTTTCCAGTTCATCGGTGAATCTCGCAAGGTTGTCATTGGAGGGGGCGGGGCAGGGGCTTATTGCCGCAACAACCGCAGCCCATTGAACACCACGATCAGGCTGGCCCCCATGTCGGCAAACACCGCCATCCACATGGTGCCATGCCCGGCCAGCGTCAGCGCCAGGAATACCGCCTTGATGCCCAGCGCCAGGGCGATATTCTGCTTCAGCACGGCCGCCGTCGCCCGCGATATCCGGACAAATACCGGGATCTTGCGCAGGTCATCATCCATCAGCGCCACATCGGCGGTCTCGATGGCGGTATCGGAGCCTGCCGCCCCCATCGCAAAGCCGATATCAGCCCGCGCCAGCGCCGGCGCATCATTGATGCCGTCACCGACCATGCCGACCCGGCCGCCGTCACCGGTCAGGGCCGCAATCGCTGCCGCCTTGTCCTCCGGCAACTGGTTGCCCCGCGCCTCGTCCACCCCGACGGCATCGGCGATGAAGCGGGCGGTGGTGGGGTTGTCGCCCGACAGCATCAGCGTTTTGATTCCCAGCCGGTGGAGGTCGGCAATCGCTTCGCGGCTGGTGTCCTTGACCGTATCGGCGACCCCGAACAGGGCCAGCACGCCGTTTTCATCCGCCAGCAGCACGGTCGTCTTGCCTTGTGCTTCCAGCGCCTGAAGGCGCGCCTCAATCGCCGGGGAACACAGTTTCAGGTCTTCAATCAGGCGATGGTTGCCCAGATGATAGGTTTGATCATTGATGCGGCCGGTCACGCCCCGGCCGGGCAGCGCGCGGAAGGCGGTCACGGTCGGGAGAGTGCCGTTTGAATCGGCCAGGCCCACCGCCACGGCATGAGACACCGGATGGTCGGAACGCTGCGCCAGCGCGGAGGCCATGCCCAGCACCTCGGCCTCGTTTCCGGTCAGCAGCTGGGTATCGGTTAATGCCGGTTTACCGTGGGTGAGGGTGCCGGTTTTGTCGAAGGCCAGCCAGCGCAGGGCCTGACCCTGTTCCAGATAAACACCGCCCTTGACCAGGATGCCGTGGCGGGCGGCGGCGGCCAGCCCGCTGACAATGCTGACCGGTGTCGAGATCACCAGCGCGCAAGGACAGGCGATGACCAGCAGCACCAGCGCCTTGTAGATCCAGTCAAACCAGACGCCGCCGAAGGCCAGCGGCGGAATCACCGCCACCAGTAACGCCAGCGCGAAGACCGCCGGGGTATAGACCTGGGCGAAGCGGTCCACGAAACGCTGCGTCGGCGCACGGGCGCCCTGCGCGGACTCCACCGCCCGGATGATCCGCGCCAGCGTCGAGTCGGTGGCAACGGCTGTTACGGCGTATTCCAGTTCGCCGCCCTGGTTGATGCTGCCCGCGAAAACCGCATCACCCGGTCCCTTGTCCACCGGCACGCTTTCACCGGTAATCGGTGACTGGTCCATCGCGGACTGCCCGCGGAGTATCTGCCCATCGAGCGGGACACGCTCGCCCGGCTTGATCCGTACCCGCGCGGCCACCGGCACGGCGGCCGCCTCCACGGCCAGCCAGCCGCCATCTGGCTGTAACACGGTTGCCCGGTCCGGCGTCATCGCCATCAGACCACGAATGGCATGACGAGCGCGGTCCAGCGAGGCCGCTTCAATGCGTTCGGCGACGGCAAACAGGAACATCACCATCGCCGCCTCCGGCCACTGCCCGATCAGGAAAGCACCGGTGACAGCAATACTCATCAGGGCGTTGATGTTGAGCTGGCGGTTGGCCAGCGCCGTCCAGCCCTTGCGGTAGGTGGTCAGGCCGCCGGAGAACACGGCAACCAGCGCCAACGCGGCCGGAAGCCAGGGCGTCAGCAGGTGCAACCAGTCGGCGGCTTCCGCCGCCACGGCCGCCAGGCCGGCGACGACCAGCGGCACATAGGACGCCGGGGCATCCACGACCGGGGAGGCGGGTTGATCGGCGGTCTGGATTTCCGGCTCAAAGCCCAAACTGCGGATAGCCGCCTGAATCACCGTCAGCACCGAGGCGTCATGACTGACCGTCAGCATCCGCTGCATCAGGTTGAAGCTCAAGCCATGCACGCCGGGCATGCCGCCCAGCTTGCCCCGGATCAGGGCTTCTTCGGTCGGGCAGTCCATCTGGCGGATCAGGAAGTCGGTCTTTACACCATTCGCCGCCGAAGGCAGCGGCAGAGTCAGCAGCGGAGACGGCGGGGCGCTGGATGCACAGCCGTGTGCGCAGCAGGGGGTATCGGGGTGGTGAGGGTCTGACATGAAAATCTCCGCCAATCGGTCTATGATGCAGTAAACACCCTGAAGTAACTTCAGGGTCAAGCCCGATGAGGAGCGCCATGAAAATCGGTGAACTGGCGTTGGCCGCCCAATGCAGCGTCGAAACCATCCGCTATTACGAGAAAGGCGGATTACTGCCCGCGCCGCTACGCACCGGCAGTAACTACCGTGATTACGGCCCCGGCCACATCGAGCGTCTGCGTTTCATCCGCAACTGCCGGGCGCTCGACATGGCGCAGGATGAAATCCGGCAACTGCTAGGCTGGCTGGATCACCCGGCCGACAACTGCGGAGCCGTCAACGAGCTGGTGGAGGAACACATCCGGCACGTTGAGGCCCGCATTGAAGAACTGCTGCAACTGCGGCAGCAACTCCAGGCCCTGCGGCAGTCCTGTCAGGTGCAACACACCGTCGAGGACTGCGGCATCCTGCAGGAGCTGTCACACCGCGAGCCGCAGGCGGTGTCGCCGCGCAACCATCACCTCGGCTGAGGGGTGTCCTGCGGCGGCTCACCCGCCGCCCAGCCGCGCATCCCGGCAATTTCTAGCCCCAGCACCGCCTGCCAGGCGGCGGCCCGCGCCGTCAGTTCGGCGTCCGCCGCCGCCAGTGCCTGCCGCCGTAATTGCAGCAGCTCCGCCACCCCGGTTTCCCCCAGCCAGAATCCCTTCTGGCCGCGCTCGGCCGCCAGCGCTTGTGCTTTGGCGCTGTCGGCCGTCAGTTGCCAGATCCGGAACTGGTTGTCGGCGGTCAGCCAGGCCAGCGCGGCGTCGGACTCCTGCCGCCGCAGTTCCCCTTGGGCCGCCAGCTCAGCCGCGCGGGCTTCGGCCTCTGCTTGTGCGGCCTGTTGCCGCCGGCGCTGGCCGGACAGCGGCACACTGACGCTGAGGCCGATGATGCGGTCGGTGTTATGCGCTTCCGAAGCGGTGAACACGCCCACGGTCGGGTCGGGGGTGCGTTCCTGTGTCTGCCGTTCGGCCAGCACCCGCGCCTGCTGCGCCTGCAAGCGGGCCAGCGCCAGACGCGGGTTGTCGCTCAGCAGGCGCTGCCGCCAGATATCAGCATCACCCGCCGGGGCGGACGGTGGCGGTAGCGCCGCCTCGGTCAACGCCAGACCGGGAAAGCGACTGCGCAGACCGGCCTCGGCCTGCTGTTCCGCCAGTTGCGCGGCGGACTGCTGACCGGCCAGTCCGGCCAGTTCCGCGACAGCCAGCGTCTCCTCCTGCACCGCGCCGTCACCGCTGCGGATGCGCTGGCGCACCCCGGCGAGGTTGGCCTCGCTCAAGGTCCGCTGCTGCTCCAGCAGGGCCCGGCGATCCTTGGCCTGCGCCCAGGCCAGCCAGCGTTCCAGCAGCTCGCGGGCCGACTCCTGCCGGGTTTTGGCCACCTCCAGGGCGGCCGCCTGCCGGGTCAGTTCCGCCTGTTGCCGGTCGAGCCGGGCCTTACCCGGCAGGCGCAGGCCATGTTCCAGCGCGGCATTCCATTCCTGCGAGCCGGCCGCGCCCTGGGTGCGGCGCTGCTGGGCGCTGAGGTTGGCGGTCCATTCGTAGGGCGACGCCGTCAGCACGGCGGCAGCGCTGTCAGCCGCCTGCCGCCGCGCCTGGGCGGCGGCCAGTTCGGTGTCCTGCGCCAGCGCGGCGCGCACGGTGTCGGCCGTCGGCAGCGCGAAGGCTGGAGCGGCCAGCGCCGCCAGCAGGGTCAGGGTGGTCGGGAAAGCTCGGGACATCACAGCTCTCCTGTATCAAGGACGTGAGTCATCCAGAAGGTGACGCCGGTCCCGGTCAGGGTCGCCCGCAGGCTGTCCAGCAGGGCGGCGGCGGCTTCGCCATTGAGCAACAGCTGGATGCTGACCGAATGGCCGCGCCCCAGCACCTTTTCCAGGCGGTCGAGGGACTGCGGATGCAGGCCGTGGGTGAAGGACGGGGCGCTGGTGAACAAGCGCACGGAGGCTTCTACCAGCAACAGGTCGAGGATTTTTTCTTCCAGCTCCGGCGGGCAGAGCAAGGTCAGGCAGCAAAGAGTCATGCGCGGTTCTCCGTCGCAAAGGCAAAACGCCGGTAAAGGATGGGCAGCAGGATGAGGGTGAGGGCGGTGGCGGTGATCAGGCCGCCAATGACGACGATGGCCAGCGGACGCTGGATCTCGGAGCCGGGGCCGCTGGCGAACAGCAACGGGATCAGGCCGAAGGCGGTGATCGAGGCGGTCATCAGCACCGGCCGCAGCCGCCGCTGCGCGCCGACCATCACGCAGTCCTGCAGGG
>JAYRMT010000127.1:0-9343 GCA_041912575.1 Fluviicoccus sp.
ATTGACGCGGGCTTCGCCGGAGAGCACCGCGAAGGCGTATTCAAACGCGGGCTGTAGCGGCAGTCGGCACTGTCCGGGAGCGTCGGTCGCGGCGTCCAGACCCACCAGCGGCATGTACACCCGCGCCGGGGAACGCGCGCCCAAGGCCTCGCCGATCAGCACGGTGATACGCCAGCCGTCGCAGTCGGCGGCCGGCAGGTGTTCATGATGGGCGAAATCGGGAGCGAGGTGCCGCGCGGACTCCGGCAAGGCAATCCACAGTTGCGCGCCATGCAGGCGAGGCGCGACCGGCTGCGGCGACTCCTCGGAATGGGAAATGCCGCGTCCGGCGGTCATCAGGTTCAGCTGGCCGGGGCGGATGACCTGCAGAGAGCCGAGGCTGTCGCGGTGCAGGACTTCGCCGGCCAGCAACCAGGTCACTGTCTGCAGGCCGATGTGGGGATGGGGGCCGACGCGCATGCCGCGCCCGCCGTTCAGATCGGTGGGGCCGAAGTGGTCGAGGAAGCACCACGCGCCGACCAGGCGGCGCTGGCGCACCGGCAGCAGGCGGGCGATGGGCATGCCTTCGCCGAGCAGCACTGCGGTGGCTTCAAGCCGCTGGGCGGCGGGAACGGATTCGCTCATGACAACTTCCTCGCAGGCGTTGACCGCAGTCTAGCCGGAATCCGCCCATCCCGCGCGGTGGCCGTCTCAGCCCCGGCGACACCTCGCCAGCATCGCCCCCCACTGCGCCTCGTCCACCGGCATCAGCGAGAGCCGGTTGCCCTTGCGCACCAGCGCCAGGTCCGCCAGCTCGGGCATCTCTTTCAGCTCGGACAACGGCAGCGTTTCGGCGAATTTCTCGACAAACTTGACATCCACCCCGGTCCAGCGCGGGTTGTCCGGCCGGGACTTGGGATCGAAATACTTGTGCTCGGGATCGAACTGCGTGGGATCAGGATAACCTTCGCGCGCAATGGTCATCAGCCCGACAATGCCGGGGACATCGCAATTCGAATGATAAAAAAACGCCGTGTCGCCCACCTGCATTTGCCGCAGGAAGTTCCGTGCCTGATAATTGCGCACGCCGTCCCATAGCGCCACACCCCGTTCAGCCAGATGATCAATGCCGAACACCGACGGTTCCGACTTCATCAACCAGTACGCCATCTATGCCTCTCCCGTTGCCGCCGCTCAGTCTGTATGTCCACGTGCCCTGGTGCGTGCGCAAGTGCCCGTATTGCGACTTCAACTCGCACGCCAGTCCGGCGAGTTTACCCGAAGCGGAATACGTTGCGGCACTGCTCGCCGACCTCGACGGCGACCTCGGCTGGGTGGCGGACCGGCCGGTGCAGTCGATGTTCGTCGGCGGCGGGACGCCATCGCTGCTCTCCCCGGAAAGCTACCGGCAACTGATGGCGGGGCTGCATGAACGGCTGGCCTTCGCCCCGGATGCGGAAATCACTCTCGAAGCCAATCCCGGCACTGTCGAGCATGGCCGCTTCGAAGGCTACCGCGAGGCCGGATTCAACCGCATCTCGCTGGGCATCCAGAGCTTCGACCCGGCGCAATTGCAGACCCTGGGCCGCATTCACGACCGCGACCAGGCGGAGCGCGCCATCGCGGCCGTGAAGGCCGCCGGCTTCGACAACTTCAACCTCGACCTGATGCACGGCCTGCCCGGCCAGACCGTCGACGCGGCGCTGGACGACCTGCGCCGGGCGCTGGCCTTCGCGCCGCCGCACCTGTCCTGGTACCAGCTGACCATCGAACCCAACACCGCCTTCTACCGCCAGCCGCCCGTGCTCCCCGAGGACGATACCCTATGGGCCATCCAGGAAGCCGGACAGGCCCTGCTCGCGGAGGCGGGCCTGCGGCAATACGAAGTCTCCGCCTACAGCGCGGGACGCCCCTCGCGACACAACCTCAATTACTGGCGCTTCGGGGATTACCTCGGCATCGGCGCGGGCGCGCACGGCAAGATCACGACGGCGGAAGGCGTCCTGCGCTACCGCAAGACCCGGCTGCCACGGGATTATCTGCTCGCCGCCCCCCGGGGCGAGGCGCGCCTCGGCCCCGAGCCGGTGCCGGCAGATGAATTGCCTTTCGAATTCCTGATGAACGCCTTGCGCTTGCGGGAAGGCGTGGAAGCCGGACTATTCCACGCCCGCACCGGTCTCGCGGATGCGGAATTGGCGACGCGGGTGCAAACGCTCCGGCAACGCGGATTGCTGGAAAATCGCGCGGACCGCTGGGTCTGCACGCCCACCGGCTACAATTTCCTGAATGAAGTCCTGGCGGCACTGCTGCCATGATCTGTCCGTCGTCACCTATCCTTTCCCGGAGATCCCCATGATCCAGACCCGTATCGCCCTTGCCCTGCTCGCGCTCGCGGTCGGCGCATCCGCCGCCAACGCCGCCGACCTCAAGACCGCCGGCCAGCAACTGCTCAACAAGGGCATCGAAAGCGCGGTCACCGGCGCCGCCAGCGGCGCGGGCGGCAAGCAGATCGCCAAGGACACCCAGCAGAACCTCCAGGACACCGCCAAGCAGCAAGCCGCCCAGACGGCGGCCGACATGGCCAAGACCGCACCCACGGCCGACAGTAATCCGGTCGGCGCGCTGGCGACCGGCATGGCCGCCCAGGCCGCCGGCGCCAAGGCTGCCGAGGCGGTGAAGGGCGCGAACAGCGGTCTGGCCGGTCAGATGGCCAGCGACCTGGTGAAGGGCGCGGCCGGCGCCATCGACCAGAAGCTGCATGGCGCCCCCGCCACGGACTCCGCCGCTCCGGCAGCCGCGCCCGCGCCCACGGCGACGGCTCCGACAACGCCCGCCAAGAAAGCCAAGGCCAAAGCCAAAACCAAGAAGAAAAAGCACTGACAACCCTGGGCCGCCCCCCGGCCCATACCCCCCCTCGGTCGGGTTGTCGTCGTCCTGCCATCGGGCGAGGATGCCTCAGGCTGTGCATAATTCGCGCAGACTTCGTAAACCGACTTCCAGTATCCGGACTGCTGTCAGGACCGGACACGTTTGCCGAGGGGCACTATCATGAAGAAAATCCTGTGGATCGGTCTGGCCTCCGTACTGGCCTCGTCTCAGGCATCCGCCTGGGGTCTCGGAGATATCGGAGGGCAACTCCTCAAGAAAGGCGCAGAGACCGCCGTCACCAACACCGTTAGCAAACCGCAAACCCCGCCGGCAGAGGCCGGAGCCGCTGACCCGAACAGCGCGGGAAACATTGCCACCCAGGCCGCCGCCGGCGTCGCCTCGGATGCGGCAGCCGACGCCATGGCCAAGAGCGGCGTTCCCGGCGGCGCGGTCGCCGGCAAGATGGCGGGAGGACTGGTCAAGGGCATCGGCGGGATGTTCAAGAAGAAAGCCCCCGCAGACGCTACCGCACCGTCATCACCGGATACAACTGGAGTCTCGAGCGAGGGAGCCGCACTCGCTCCCGCTGCTCCCTGACGGGTTGACCGGCCAAAAACCGGGAAGCCGGACAGTCCCTGTTCACCAAAGCGCACCCCAATCGGTTCGCTCTGTCCGCCCACCGTGTGCACAGATCTTACGAGGCCATCAACCGGAAATGACATCCCGCCGGGCGGGCATGCCCGGCCTCTTTCCGGTTTTCTGATCGCCGCCCCCCCTGCTACACTGCGCCCGACATCATGATGCAGGGCAAGAGCATGGGACGCTGGCGGATCGTTATGACAGGATGCGTGGGGTTTGCGGGCATGGCCCACGCCGCCGGCCTCCCCGCTGCCGGGAACGGCGTCGGAGCGGCCGTGATCGCGATATTCCTTGCCGGTTACCTGCTGGTCATCCTTGAAGAACGGCTTCACCTGCGCAAATCCATTCCGGTCATGCTGGCGGCCAGCCTGATCTGGAGCGTGATCGCCTTTGCGAGGCCCGGCGCCGACACGGAAGACGCCGTCCGGCGCTTCGTCCTGGAATACGCCGAACTGTTCCTTTTCCTGTTGGCGGCAATGACCTATGTGAACGCGCTCACCGAGCGCGGAGTCTTCGAGGCGATCCGGCGCTGGTTGGGCGCACGGGGATTCAGCTATCGCGGGCTGTTCTGGATGACCGGGATCATGGCTTTTTTCCTGTCACCGGTCCTGGACAATCTCACCACCGCGCTGGTCCTCGCGGCAGTACTGCTCTCGGCGGCCCGGGACTGTCCGCCGCTGATCACGCTCGGCTGCATCAATATCGTGGTGGCGGCAAATGCCGGCGGCGCCTTCAGCCCCTTCGGCGATATCACGACCCTCATGGTCTGGCAGAGCGGCAAGGTTCCTTTCCAGGACTTTTTTCACCTCTTCGCGCCCGCCGTCATCAATTTCGTCGTTCCCGCCGCGTGCATGCACTTTGCCGTTCCATGCGGCAAACCCGCCCCTTCCCCGGGCGGACCCGCCCTTCGCCGGGGAGCGCTGGTAGTCATTCTGCTCTTCGCCATCACCATTGCGACTGCGGTGCTTTTCCACAACATGCTGCACCTGCCTCCGTTCCTCGGCATGATGAGCGGCCTCGCCCTGCTGAAGACCTACGGGTATTACCTGAATCGCTCCTCCGCACGGCCGCTCTCCGGCGACGACAATCCTCCGGAGCTGGGCGAAGTGGAAAGCTTCGACAGCTTTGAGTTTGTAGCCCGTGCCGAGTGGGACACGTTGCTGTTCTTTTTTGGCGTGATTCTGTGCGTCGGAGGCCTCAGCCAGGTCGGCTGGCTGGACATGCTGTCGCATGAGCTTTACGGCACGTGGGGCGCGACTGCGGCGAACACGGCCATCGGGATGTTGTCCGCCATCGTGGACAACATCCCGATCATGGTCGCCGTGATCCAGATGGATCCGGCAATGGATACCGGTCAATGGCTGTTGGTCACCCTGACCGCCGGCGTAGGCGGCAGCCTGCTTTCGATCGGTTCCGCGGCCGGGGTGGCCCTGATGGGACAGGCGAGGGAACATTACACATTCCTCTCGCATCTTCGGTGGAGCTGGGCAATCGCCCTGGGTTACGGATTGAGCATCCTTTGCCACCTCTGGATCAACAGCCCGCTGTTCACGGGCATCACGCTCCCGGGGCGATGAGCGGCGTGGCCGTCATAGGACGATGCGGCGCTGCGTCTGCGCGAACTCGTCTTCGTCATCCGCCTTGAACACATCTTCCAGACGCTCCATCAGCTTCACGAACTCGCGGCCGCGCACCGGTTTGCTCAGCATGAACGGGGTGGGCGGGCTGGACGGCTTTTCAGTGGAGTAGGTCACCACCACGCTGCCGAATTTCGCCTCCTTGAGCGGCAAGCGCTGGGCGTACAGATCGAAATCGACAATCACGACTTCCGCCTCCGCCGGATTCTCGATATACCGCCACTGATTGTCGCCCCGGTCGCCGAACGAGGTCAGCAGGGACTTCACGAGGGCCTTGTCGTGCTCCTCGGTAATCATGGCAACGGAGAAAATGTGCGTGGGCATGGCGGCATCCTTCAAGAGTCTGTTCGGGGACAGGCGCGGCAATCTACCGCCAATGGCCCCGGCAAATGTCATAAAAGTAGTGTTGTTCGCCTGAATTTGCAAATCGGCAGGTCGGACTCCAGCCCGACCTGCCGAACGGCGGCAAATTCCCGACCGGCGCCGGTCAGCCCGCGCGACTGGCGCGCTTGCGCTCGTTTTCCGTCAGGTACTTCTTGCGGATGCGGATCGACTTCGGCGTGACTTCCACCAGCTCGTCATCCTCGATGAACTCCAGCGCCTGCTCCAGCGTAAAGCGGATCGGCGGGGTCAGGATGATGTTTTCATCGGTACCGGCGGCGCGGATGTTGGTCAGCTGCTTGGCCTTGGTGGGGTTGACCACCATGTCGTCACCGCGCGAATTGATCCCGACCACCATGCCTTCGTAGACTTCCAGGCCCGGATAGGCGAAGAGGCGGCCGCGTTCCTGCAAGGTGAACAGGGCGTAACCGAGCACGGTGCCCTGCACCATCGAAACGAGCACGCCGTTGTTGCGGCCGGCCAGTTGCCCCGCCTTGGCGGGACCGTAATGCGAGAAGCTCGACGTCATGATGCCGGTGCCCGACGTCAGGGTCAGGAACTCCGAGCGGAAACCGATCAGGCCGCGCGACGGCACGGTCGCGGTGATGCGGATGCGGCCCTTGCCGTCCACCACCATGTCGGTCAGCTCGCCCTTGCGGAGGCCCATCTGCTCCATCACCACGCCCTGGTGCTGCTCTTCCACGTCGAAAATGACGCTTTCGTACGGCTCCTGCATCTCGCCGTCGACTTCCTTCATGATGACTTCCGGACGGGACACGGCCAGCTCGAAGCCCTCGCGACGCATGTTTTCGATCAGCACGCTCAGGTGCAGCTCGCCGCGGCCGGACACCTTGAAGCGGTCGGCGCTGTCGGTGTTTTCCACGCGCAGGGCGACGTTGTGGATCAGCTCGCGGTCCAGGCGGTCACGGATGACGCGCGAGGTCACGTACTTGCCTTCTTTCCCCGCGAACGGCGAGGTGTTGACCTGGAAGGTCATCGAGACGGTCGGCTCGTCGACGCTCAGGGGCGGCAGGGCCTCGACATTCTGCGGGTCGCAGAGCGTATCGGAAATGTTCAAGCCTTCCATGCCGGTCACGCACACGATGTCGCCGGCGGCCGCTTCCGGCACTTCGACGCGTTGCAGGCCGTGATGCCCCATGATCTGCAGGATGCGGCCGTTACGGCGCTTGCCGTCCTTGTCGACAATCACGACGGATGTGTTGGTCTTGACCTTGCCGCGCTGGATGCGGCCGATGCCGATCACGCCGACATAGCTGGAGTAATCCAGGGAGGAAATCTGCATCTGGAACGGACCGTCCATGTCGACGCTGGGCGGCTGCACGCGGTCAACGATGGTCTGGAACAGCGGGGTCATGTCGTCCGCCATGGCATCCTGAGACAGGCCGGCGATGCCGTTCAGCGCGGAGGCGTACACCACCGGGAAGTCCAGTTGTTCATCGGTCGCGCCGAGCTTGTCGAACAGGTCGAACACCTGGTCGATCACCCAGTCCGGACGCGCGCCGGGGCGGTCGACCTTGTTGATGACCACAATCGGCTTCAAGCCCTGGGCAAAAGCCTTCATGGTCACGAAACGGGTTTGCGGCATCGGGCCGTCCACGGCGTCGACCAGCAGCAGCACGGAATCGACCATGCTCAGCACGCGCTCCACCTCGCCGCCGAAGTCGGCGTGACCCGGGGTGTCGACGATGTTGATGCGGTAATCATTCCACTTGATGGCCGTGTTCTTGGCCAGAATGGTAATGCCGCGCTCCTTTTCCAGGGCGTTGGAGTCCATGACGCGCTCGATCTCGCCCGAACGGTCGCCCAGGGTTCCGGACTGCTGGAGAAGCTTGTCCACCAAGGTGGTCTTGCCATGGTCAACGTGGGCGATAATGGCGATGTTGCGGAGATTCTGAATCGAGGACATGACAGCCTTGGCGACGCGGGTTGATGAAAAGGCGCGCAGTATAGCGCAACCCGGATGAAATAAGGATGACCGGGGGACAAAAAGCACGACGGCCGCCCTGGGGCGGCCGTCGGCTGTTGACGCGAGGAGTTACTTCTTGGCTTTGGCCTTCACCTTGCCGCCCTTCTTGCCTTTCTTGGCCTTGACGGCTTTCTTGGCTTCGGCGGGCTTGGTCACCACCACCTGACGCTCGCCGGTCAGCACGGCGATCACGCGGCGGTTCTTGGCCTTGCCTTCGGCGGTGTTGTTGTCAGCCACCGGCTGGCTGGAACCGAAGCCCTTGGCGGTCAAGCGGTCGGCCGCGACACCGAAGTCCTTGATCAGCATCATGCGGACGGCATCGGCGCGCTGTTGCGACAGCACGGTGTTGCTGGCCGGCTTGCCGCTGGCGTCGGTATGGCCTTCAATGCTGATGAACGCGGCCGGATACTGCTTGGCGAGATCCGCGATCTTGGCCACTTCGGCCTTGAACTCGGGCTTGATCACGGCCTTGCCGGAATCGAACACGATATTGATCTGCTGTTCGACCTTCTGGGTCACGACCTTGTCGCAGCCCTTCTCGTCCACCACGACGTTCTGCTTGGTGTTCGGGCACTTGTCGACATTGTTCGGCACGCCGTCCTTGTCGTCATCCATCGGGCAGCCGTTGGCGCCGACCGGCTGACCGAGCGGGGTGTTCGGGCAGGCGTCGATGCTGTTCGGCACCTTGTCCTTGTCGCTGTCGAGCGGACAACCGTCCGTGCCGACTTCCCAGCCCGCCGGCGTGTTCGGGCAACGGTCGTTGGCATCGACCACGCCGTCGCCGTCGGTATCGACCGGCGGGACAACCACTTGCGGCTTCGCGGGCTCGGACTGGACAACCGGCGCCTCGACTTGCGGCAGACCGAAGTTGTACTGCAGGCCGGCCAAGGCGAGATAATTGGTCAGGCTGTGATCATTGTTGTGCAGGACGCGCAGTTCGCCGCGCACGGCCAGGTTGTTGCTCAGCGAGTACAGCAGGCCGTAGCCGAGACCGAGGTCGGTATCCGTGGAGTCACCCTTGAAGCCGCCTGCCTTGTAATCCAGCTTGGACTGGCTGACACCGGCGAGGATGTAGGGACTGACCCGGCCGAACGACCAGCTGGAGGGATAAACCAGCACGTTGCCGCTCAGCAGCTTCGTGTCGCCGGACTTGCCGTACTCGGCCTCGAACGACCAGGAGGGAAAGAACTGCAGGCCCGCCGAAAGACCGGCGAACAGGCCGTCGTCAATGGTGACGCCTTGCGGCTCGTCCGCCTTGTAGAAACCCAGCAGGGGGGTGACGGTGACCAAGGCATGGGCGGGAATGGCGAGGGGCGCGGCCAACAGGGCGGCCATGGCAATCCGATTGAGTTTCATCAAGTTCCTCCTGGGTTCGGATGACATGCGCCTCGGACGCGGTGATCAGCCTGAAAAGGCCGCTCCGTGCGCCGGGCGATGTCGCAAAGCAAAAATATGCTGTATCTAATGGGCTGAACGAGTCCCTAATCTGCCGCAAAGGTAACCATTTAACTGCCTCACGGTCAAGTAAAGCTGTCCGACACGACTTGAATTTGTGGGGCGTCGCGGGGCCGGGCGTTCTGTTCACCGAATTGATAGAATGGACGTCCAGCCACCGGATGAGCCCGCCATGTCCGACCTCCGCCAACGCTTTTACTTCGAGAACGGCCCCGTCCGGGGCGAGTGCGTCCGCCTGGACGCCGCCCTGACCGAGGTCTTTGATCGCCACGATTATCCCGAGCCGGTCCGGCTGCTCCTCGGGCAGATGTTGGTCGCCGCCGTCCTGCTGACCGCCACCCTGAAGCTGCGCGGACGCCTGTCGCTCCAGGCGCGCGGCGACGGCGCGCTCGGCTCG
>JAYRMT010000128.1:0-9197 GCA_041912575.1 Fluviicoccus sp.
GCAGGCATCGGGATTCCCTCCGCAGCGTTTCAGGACGAATGACGACTTCCGTTTGGTCACGGCAGGCCCGGGCACCTGCATCAAGTCCGCCGTCTGGTATGATCCGGAGGAGTTGAAGATGAAGATATTGTCGAGTCTTCAAAACGTTCGGAATAGCGTTTTTTTAACCGTGCGGGAACACCGGCGTACATGCACCCCGGCTCGACATCGCCTGTCACACAAGCGCCAGCCGCAATCACCGCCCCGTCGCCGATGACAAGCGGCTTGGCGAAAGCGCCGTCAATGATTGTTGCGCCGGTTCCGATAAAGACATTCTGTCCGATATGGACGCGCCCTGAAACATGTACACCCGGTGATAAGGTGCTGAATGCGCCGATGTTCACATCATGTCCGATCGTGCAACCCAGGTTGATATGTACGTGCTGCCCTATTTCTATATTGACAGTGAGAATGCTGCCTGCGCAGACAATGGCCCCTTCGCCTAGTTTGACTGAGTCCGATTTCAGCACTGAAGAGTGCACGGCGGTCGCAAAGCAGAAGCCTGCTTGCGCAATCCGCCCGGCAAGCATGCGCCTGGCTTTGGGATCGCCGACCGCTAGGGCGACTTGGATATCGCGGTCGGCATTCCGGTCGAACATCTCCCAGCTCATGACGGAAATCCCATTGGACTGACCGCCTTCCAATGCGTTGTCCTCGATATGGCAGACGATCTCGACTGTCGATCCTGCCTGATCAGAGAGGAGCCAAGCGGTTTCCCTGCCAAAGCCTCCCGCGCCGAAGATGGCGATTCTGGTCTTGCGAGTCATGATCTGGCGGCGCTCCGAGGGTAAACCGGGTCATGATGCGGGATTTTTTGCGGCTTTACTACGACCCTGCGCAATCCGGATGTCTTGCTGTACGCATCAATTTCTTGCCGATAGAATCCAGAAAACATATTCCCTGCGGGAGTTCGGAATGACCAGCCATAACCCCAACAGGGACACATATCCACACCGCTGTCTGATATGCAATTCGGACACCTCCCCTTATTTTTCCAAGGCCTATCCGACATATCCTGGCAGTCCGTTTGCAGATGACCTAATCGTAAGGTACCGTCGCTGCCCCGCTTGCGGATTTGTTTTTTCGCAGACGCACCGGGAGATGTCAGTCGAGCAGTGGTCCCGCCTGAATCACAGCTGGCACATGCATTTCGAATCCGGTCGCTCAGACCGGATAGCCAACCAGCCGCCCTACGCTGATCAGGCGCTTGCTATGCATATGCTGTCGCGTAACGGTCTGCTGGATATGCATGACGCGCTGGATTATGCGGCGGGCTTCGGTACGCTCTCGCGTTTCCTGAGCAAATACTTCAATGTTGACATTGAGATTTACGATCGTTATGTGCGTTCCCAGGAAGCGGGATTGCGTTATATCGAAGAAAGCTCATTGCGTCGCTACCGGCTGGTGATCAACAGCGCCATGTTTGAACACGTTCTTGACCGGGAGTCGCTTGATGAAGTGGATCGACTGGTGGCGAGAGACGGTGTCCTGATGCTGCATACCGTCATCTGCGAGCGCGTGCCCCCTGACCCTGAATGGTTCTATTTGGAACCTGTCGTCCATACGGCCTTCCATACCAACCGGAGCATGGCCCGGCTTATGGAGCAATGGGGCTATGCCGCCTCCGTCTACGCACCGCAGGCGAAAAGCTGGTTCTTATTCCGGCAAGGGTATCCCGGCCTTGAGCGTCTGGAGTCGACAATTGCATCAATCAATGACGAGGTCCAGACGAATTACTTCTACTACAAGCAAGGGTTTGTCGATTATTGGAAAGGTTTTTGATCCTTGCCCCTCACTCTAACCCGCCTGCCCGGCGGACCAGGTCAATGACACGAAGCGCATCTTCGTCTGACAACGTAGGATAGATCGGCAGGCAGAGTATCTTGCGGGAGATTTCGCCGGCGACCGGTAAATTGGCGGGACTTGCTGAGGGGAGTCCCCGGTACATGGGGAAATCTGAAATCAACGGGTAGAAGTACCGGCGGGGGTGGATGCCGAAGCCCTTCATGAACTGGTAGAGTTCGTCACGGCTCAACCGGTAGTCCGGTTCGATCAGGACAGGGAAATAACTGTGGTTGGCCGTGGTGTTTTCCGCTTGAGGGAGGACGCGGATGCCGGGGATGCCATCAAGTCCTTTCCGATAAAGGCTGTCCAGTTTGCTCCGTCGGCTTAGTGCCTCATCAATGTGATGTAGTTGCAGCAGCCCGAATGCCGCATTGATCTCGCTCATCTTGCCGTTGATGCCAGGCGCGACGACAGTCACTTCATCCACGAATCCGAAATTCTTGAGGTGGTTGACCCGCTGTTTGGTACGTGCGTCTGGGCAGACAATGGCGCCTCCTTCGAAGGTATTGAAAACCTTGGTGGCGTGAAAACTCATGATGGATAGGTCGCCGTGCGTCAGTATGCTGCTTCCGTCCTGACGAACGCCGAACGCATGGGCTGCATCGTAAATGACTTTCAGATTGTAGATATCCGCAATTTTCTGGATGGCCTGGATGTCGCAGGGGCGGCCATAGCAATGCACGGGCAGTATGCCGGTTGTTTGCGGCGTGATTGCCGCTTCGATCCGGGACGGGTCCATGTTCAGGGTCAGCGGATCTATATCCACAAATACCGGTTTTACGCCGTTCCAAAGCAGGGAGTGCGCGGTAGCCACAAAGGAGTAGGGAGTCGTGATGACCTCGCCTGTGATGCGCAGTGCTTGCAGGGCGGTAACCAAAGCCAGCGTGCCGTTGGCGAAAAGCGCGATATGGCGAACGCCAAGGTATTCGCAGAGCGCGGCTTCAAGAAGTTGGTGAAACTCCCCGCCATTGGTGAGGATGCGATTCTCCCAGATCTTTTCCAGATATGGAATGAACTCCTCCAATGGAGGCAATAAAGGCTGGGTAACGAATATGTCTTTGCTCATGATGCCCTTCGCAAGCGCCACATCTGCCGGAGTGCGTCTTCCAGATTTCGGGTCAGTTGCGCCGCCGATCGTTGTGGCTGAGCCAGTACGCGCTCACGCAGGTTGGCGCGGATTCCTGCCAGGCGGGGAAGGTCCCGGGCTAACTCAAGCACCAGTGTAATGTACTGCTCGGGCGTATCTGCGATGAATTCCGGCAGCCCGGCGGAAGTGAGGTTATGGACCCCGTGACGCGCGGCAGGACTGCGTCCGGCCAGAGTGATCACAGGCACCCCCATCCACAGCGAATGGTTGGTGGTTGTTCCCCCCCCGTAGGGAAAGGGGTCAAGGGCCAAGTCAATTTGATGATGAAGTGCCAGAAAGTCAAGGATCGGCAATCTCGGTTGCAACAGCAGGCGCTCTGGGGCGATTCCGTTTTCCTTGAATCGGGCGAGCAGCATATCTCTGGCTTCTTCCTCGGTCGCATTGCCTACCATCAGCCTGGCTTCAGGCAGCGCGTCAAGAATTCGGGCCCACAGGCGGATTGTAAAGGGGGTGATCTTGAAGTTCGCGTTCAGACACGCGAGCGTCAGCGGGCAGCCACTCAGTGCGGGCAGCGGACTGAGCGGCGGGCTTTCCGCGAGAGGTTCGAAAGTGGCGCATAGCGGTAACCGCCAGAGGGTTTCGGTATGCTGGGCCTCAGTCATGCCGGGCGGATCCAGGCATTCATCCGTCAACCGGTAATTCATGGCGGAAAGGCCGGTCGTCCCCGGATAGCCAAGCCAGGTGACCTGTACCGGCGCGGGTTTGCGTGCAAACACCGGTAAACGGTTCCCTGCGGTATGGCCGGAGAGGTCGATCAGAATATCGATGCGGTCCCGTGCAATTTGATCTGCAAGTTGGGCATCAGTCATTCCATGACAGGGAATCCAGCTGTCGGCATAGGATTTGATGCGCCGGGTCACGCTGTCTTCCACAGGAAAATTATGGTAGCAGAAGATCTCGAAATTGTTCCTGTCATGTCTGGCGAGAACTGGTTCAATGAAATAGGCAATCGAATGATTGTGCAAATCAGCAGACACGTAACCCAGGCGCAGCCGGCCAGCAGCCGGGGTGACCCGCTCGGCATGGTCGGGCCAGCTGGACCGGAGCGGGTCGCCGACTTGCTTGCCGTAAACCAGATGTTCCTGGAACAGCTCTTCAGGGCTGATATCCGCCGGGTATTGGAGGTTGAGTAGAAAATTGGAGCGGATGACCGCATTGACAGGTTGCAGGCGCAAGGCCTCCCGGAAGCAGTCCAGGGCGGAATCGGTATTGCCAAGCATCTGCTCGACGAGCCCGAGATTGTTCAGTAGATCCGCCCGCTCTGGAGCCAGCGCTATGGCGCTGCGATAGCAGGCAGCGGCAGCGGCCGGGCGATCAAGCTTTTCCGTAACGAAACCTTGCCGTGCGAGCAAGGAGGCATTGCCGGGATGGTGCTGCCGGGCAAGCCGATAGGTTTCCAGGGCATCGCCAAGGCGTCCGGCAGACTCTTGCAGTTGTCCCAGCAGGATCGCGGCTTGCAAAAAACCCGGCTGGAGAGCCAATGCCTGACGATAGGCTTCAGCAGCCTCGTCGATCTTGCGCAGCGAGGCGAGTTCTGCCGCCAGATGGCAATACATGTAGATTGTGGGTGCCAGTGAAATCGCTTTGGAGAACATCGAGACGGCCTCGATGTGATTGCCTTGGCCGCTTGCGGCCAACCCCATCAGATGCCAGGCTTCGGCATTTTCCGGGGTCATGCGTGTCAGACCGGCGGCGATCTCGTATGCTTGGGGCAGACGTCCCTCTTTGAGATGCCCCAAGGCTTGTTGCATGAGTGCATGAGCAACGCCGGGGGCTGTTGTGCGGATGAGCGGCGACTTTCCCATACAGCACTGTTTGTATTTTTTTCCGCTCCCGCAGGGGCAGGGTGCGTTTCGGCCTGTGCTCATTTCATTCTCGGATCACATTAACGGTGGGGAGCAATCGTATTGGGCCACGGGAATACTACCTGTCCGAGTCAGCAACGGCAAAGTTTAACCAATACAATACGAACACCTGATGTTGCCCCCTCCGCAGCGTTTCAGGCCCGCCGGCACTTGCGGCCGGGGGCGGACTCCCCGCATGCTAAGCCATTCCCCGGACAAGCGCCAAACGGAGAATCCCATGCCCCGGCTGATCTGCCTGACCTCCCTGCTGTTCGCCCTGAGCGGGTGCATGGACCCTGTGTCCGACCCCGCAGTCACGCCTTCGCCGCCCGTGGTCGGCGGCGATCGCGACGCGCACGGCTGCATCGGATCGGCCGGTTACCAGTGGTGCGCCCGCGAGCAGGCCTGCGTGCGTTCGTGGGAGCTGGCGGAACAGAAGAGCCTTGAGCGCAGTCCGGAGGCCTTCGACCGGTATTGCGGTCAGGCCGCGCCCTGATCGCACCTCCTCACGAGGAAGCTGACCATGTTCGAACTCAAGACCCTGGCCCTGTTCGTGCTGACCGCGCTGGCGGAAATCACCGGCTGTTACCTGCCGTACCTCTGGCTGCGGGAGGGGAAAAGCGTCTGGCTGCTGGTCCCGGCGGCGGCAAGCCTGGCGGCCTTCGCGTGGCTGCTGACGCTGCATCCGGCGGCGGCGGGGCGGGTATATGCAGCCTACGGCGGCGTGTATATCGGTGTGGCGATCCTGTGGCTGTGGGCGGTGGAGGGCATCCGGCCCGGCGTGTGGGATTGGGTGGGCTCCGGGGTGGCGCTGCTCGGCATGGGGATCATTTTGTTTGCGCAGCGCGGGGGCTGAGGGGCTGCGTTTACTCCCCCCCCCTTCATCGCCCGGTCCACCGGCGCTTCCAACTGCAGTCGCTGCGCCGCGATCACCACCTGCGTCCGTGTCGCCACCCCCAGCTTGCGGAAGATCGCTGTCATGTGCGCCTTCACCGTCGCTTCGGAAATGTTCAGGTCGTAGGCGATCTGCTTGTTCAGCCAGCCCTCGGTCAGGTAGTACAGCACCTTGTACTGCTGCGGCGTCAGTTGCGCCACCTTCGCCGCCAGATCGCTGTCCCCCGCGTTCGCCGGTTCCGCCAGCAAATGCCGCAGGTTGCCCGGCAGCCAGGTGTCGCCGTCCAGCACCGCCTGCAAGGCCTGCCCGATCTCCGCCGGTTGCGCCGACTTCGGCACGTAGGCCGACGCCCCGAAACTCAGTACTCGCCGCACCACGTCCGGATCCTCGCTCGCCGAGATCACCACGATCGGCAGGGTGGGGTGGTCCTTCTTCAGCTGGATCAGCCCCAGAAAGCCGCAATTGCCCGGCATGTGCAGGTCCAGCAGCAGCAACTCCGCCTCGGGATGCGACGCCAGCACCGCGCAGGTGGAGTCGAAACTGTCCGCTTCCAGGGTCTTTGTCGCGGTGAAGGTCTGGCTGATGGCGTGGATCAGCGCGGCGCGGAAGAGGGGATGGTCGTCGGCGACGATCAGCGTGGCCATGGGTGGCGTTCCCGGCATGTTGTTATCGAGGATCAACATAGCCGTATGCTCGCGCGGATTCAATGGCCGGACGGTGGGGCGCACGCAGTTCGCCCCTACGGAGCCGCGCTAATCGGGTTCACCCGTTCAACCGGTGTTCAATCAGATGCGCCACCACGCCCGGATCGGCCAGCGTCGAGATATCGCCCAGCGAATCGAACTCGTTGGCGGCGATCTTGCGCAGGATGCGGCGCATGATCTTGCCCGAGCGGGTCTTCGGCAGTCCCGGCGTCCACTGGATCAGGTCCGGGGTGGCGATGGCGGAGATGTCGCGGCGCACCCAGTCACGCACCGCCTTGGTCAGCTCGTCGCTGGGTTCCACACCGACGCGCGGCGCGACAAACACGTAGATCCCCTGACCCTTCAGGTCGTGCGGATAGCCCACCACGGCGGCCTCGGCGATGGCTTCGTGCGCCACCAGGCAGCTTTCGATTTCCGCCGTGCCCAGCCGGTGGCCGGAGACATTCAGCACATCGTCCACGCGCCCGGTCAGCCAGTAATAGCCGTCCTCGTCGCGGCGCGCGCCGTCGCCGGTGAAATAGGTGCCCGGATACGTCGAGAAGTAGGTCTGCTCGAAGCGCTCGTGGTCGCCGTACAGGGTGCGCATCTGGCCCGGCCAGCTGCCCAGCAGCACCAGGTTGCCTTCGCAGGCCCCGTCCAGTACCTTGCCGGTGTTGTCGACGATCGCCGGCTGCACGCTGAAGAAGGGCCGCGTGGCCGAACCGGGCTTGAGCGCGGTGGCGCCGGGCAACGGGATGATCAGCACCCCGCCGGTTTCGGTCTGCCACCAGGTATCGACGATCGGGCAGCGGCCCTTGCCGACCTGTTCGTGGTACCAGTGCCAGGCTTCCGGGTTGATCGGTTCGCCGACGCTGCCCAGCACCTTCAGCGAGGACAGGTCCGCGCCTTCGACCGCCGCCGTGCCGTGCGCCATCAGGGCGCGGATCGCGGTGGGGGCGGTGTAGAGGATGTTCACCCGGTACTTGTCGATGATCTGCGCGATGCGGCGCACCGTCGGGTAGGTCGGGATGCCCTCGAACATCACGCTGGTGGCGGCATTGGCCAGCGGGCCGTAGACGATGTAGCTGTGGCCGGTCACCCAGCCCACGTCGGCGGAGCACCAGTAGACATCGCCGGGCCGGTAATCAAAGACGTACTGATGCGTCATCGCCGCCCAGACCATATAGCCGCCGGTGGTGTGCAGCACGCCCTTCGGCTTGCCGGTGGAGCCGGAGGTGTAGAGGATGAACAGCGGGTCCTCGGCGTTCATCGGCTCGGGTTCGCACACGGCGGACTGCTCCGCGATCAGTTCGTGGTACCACAGGTCGCGGCCGGGATGCTCATCGATGTTCTGGCCCACATGCTTCACCACGATCACATGTTCCACCGGGTTGGCCTTGCCGAGGTGACCCAGCGCCAGATCGGTATTGTCCTTCAACGGGGTGATGCGCGCGCCGCGCAGGCCCTGGTCGGCGGTGATCACCAGCTTCGAGCCGCAATCTTCGATGCGGCTGCCCAGCGCGTCCGGCGAGAAACCCGCGAACACCACCGAATGCACCGCGCCGATGCGGGCGCAGGCCAGCATCGCCACGGCCGCCTCGGGAATCATCGGCAGGTAAATCGTCACGCGGTCGCCCTTGCCGACGCCCAGTTTCCGCATGGCGTTGGCGAGCCTGCACACCTCTTCGTGCAACTGGCGGAACGTCACGGTGTGCTGCACGTCCAGCCCGTCGCCTTCCCAGAAGAAGGCCACCTGATTGCCGCGCTCCGGCAAGTGACGGTCCAGGCAATTGACGCTGGCGTTGAGCACGCCGTCCTCGAACCAGCGCACATGCACGTCGCCGAGCGTGAAGGAGGTGTCGCGGATCTTGGTGTAAGGGCGCATCCACTGGAGCCGCTGCCCGTGTTCGCGCCAGAAACCGTCGGGATCGTCCACGGATTTCCGGTACAGGGCGAGGTAGGCGTCGTTATCGAGCCAGGTACGTTGCAGGGCGTCCGGGGTGACCGGATAGAGCGTGGGATGCGTCATCTTGTTTTCTCCCGAGAGGGCCGAAAGGCGTTGTTCTGGGCCGAATTTCTACGCCCGCCGGGTCGCCGGGCCAATTAGACCTTGGTCGATCCGGCGGCAGGCCCGGTATTCGACCAAAGGCGAATTGTCCGTTTTTCCCGCCGGGGAGACCCTGTGATCACGGTAAAACGCCCCAGAACAACAACCGGAGCCTCGTCATGGCCAGAACAACAATGCTGTCCCTTCGTCCGCTGTCCCTCGCTTTCCTGGCCGCCGCGTCGCTGACCGGCGCTGCCCACGCCGCGTTCCCGATGGGGGATACCCAGATCGGCTTCGGCGGCTACCTCAAGCTGGATGCGATGCTGACCCAGTCCACCGACGGCGTGATCGCCACCGGCATCGGCCGCGACTTCTATGTGCCGAGCCTGATCCCGGTCGGCGGGAGCAGCAATGCCGTCGCCTTCGACATGCACGCCCGCCAGTCGCGCTTCTGGTTCACCACCGAGACCGCGCTGGACAACGGACAGAAGGTCAACGGCCGCTTCGAGTTCGACATGATGTCCACCACCATCGGCGACCAGCGCGTGACCAACGGCTACAGCCCGGAGATCCGTCACGCCTACCTGAATTACGGGAAATGGACAGTGGGCCAGACCTGGTCCACCTTCATGGACACCAATGCGTTGCCGGACAGCCTGGACTTCATTGGCGGCACCGATGGCGCGATCTTCGTGCG
>JAYRMT010000129.1:0-9168 GCA_041912575.1 Fluviicoccus sp.
ATGCCGATGTGGTGCTGATCGAATGGGATCATAGCGGTGCGCGACTGGGCGACATCCGGCGTCATTTCCCGCGCAGCCGCCTGGTGGCCTACACGGAACTGGGCGAGCATCTGGGCGATGTCTGCGCCATCCTGCGCAAACCCCTCCGCGCACGCGAGCTGGAACGATTGCTCAAGGGGCTGGAGGAGCTTTTCTATTGCCCCGCCGCAGCGGCGGATGCCCTTGGGGATATCCCCGTGCTGCTGCAACTCAACGGGCGGGCGTGACGCCGGGTTGGCTGACGCGCACCGCGAACGGGTCACTTGCGCCAATGACGACCTAGCGAGTGCTTGCTTACTTTTGACTGTTTACGCCAGATGTCCACGCTGTCCATGAATGCCGCCGTCGCCCCGATCTTCGAAACGCCCCGTCACGAACCCGCGCACCTGAAGCTGGCGGCGCCGTGGTGGGTGCATCTGGACACCGAATTCCCGCGCTATACCGTGCGCACGCCCCTGGACCGCTTCACGCGCTGGCGCATGGGCGCCTCCACGGTCACGGACCTGGTAGCGCGCGGGGTGATCATTGCCGCGACCAGCACGCTGTCCTTCCCGTGGAGCCTGCGCCCGGACATCCTGCTTCGGGACCGGAAGGAGCGCGGCTTCTACCACGAGCTCGCCGAACGCGGCGATGCGCAGGCCTTTTTCCAGCAGCCGAAAAAAGGCATCCGCGTTCGCGTGCGTCACTCCGGTCCGCTGGCGCATCACCCCCAGGACGGCCAGTCCTTCCTGCTCAGCTTCAAGAGCCCGTTCGAGGCGGTCTGTCCCGCCATGCGCGAACGATACCGGGAACATGACAAGAACCAGATCGCCTGGGCGCAGTACTGGAAGCATGACGACAAGCCGCGCCCGACCATCTGCGTGATCCACGGCTTCCTGATGGACTCCTACTGGGTCAACAGCAAGTTCTTCGCGCTGGAATGGTTCTGGAAACAGGGCTACGACGTGCTGCTCTATACCCTGCCCTTCCACGGTTACCGTCAGGGCGACTGGTCGCCGTTTTCCGGGCACGGCTATTTCTCGCACGGGCCGCTGCACATGAACGAGGTGCACGCGCATGCCATCCATGACTTCCGGGTCTTCCTGCACTGGCTGCTCGACCACGGCGTCCCGGCGGCCGGGGTCACCGGCATTTCCATGGGCGGCTTCGCCTCGGCGCTGCTGGCGGAAGTGGAGGACCGGCTGGCCTTCTCGATTCCGGTCGTGCCGCCCGCCAGCCTGCCGGACATGGTATTCGAGTGGCCGGTGCTGGGACACCTGGTGCGCACCTCGCTCGCGACTGCGGGGATCTCCATTCAGGAGGCGCGACAGACGCTGGCGGTGAATTCGCCGCTGACCTGGAAACCCGTGCTGCCCAAGGAGCGCCTGATGCTGATCGGCGGGGTCGACGACCGCATCACCTTCGCCAAGCACACCGCGCTGATCTGGGAGCACTGGGACCGGCCGCGACTGGAATGGTTCCCCGGCGGCCACTTGCTGCACTGGGGGCAGGGCGCGTACCTGAAGTCCATGCGCCGTTTCCTGGGCGATATCGGTTTCGAGCCCTGAGTCTGACCGCGCGGACCGTCCGCATGGCCGGACCGGCCGCTTTCCCATCACCGATTATTTGCTAAACTCAGGCCCGGACAGAGGAATCGCCGGCAGCCGAAACTTATCGACGACCCGACCATCCGCAAGCTATTCTTACGGATTCGGAGAAAATACCGGCGTCCCCTGAACGCTGCACAACTACAACAACCGCTTCAAGGATGCACCTGATGAAGACAGTCGCCGACCTGTTCGCCACGACAGGCGCTGAATTCGGGCAAGATCCCCAGAGTGACCGCCATTTCCTGCTGGTAACCCGCCTCCCCGCCGATAACCCGGAATCCGGCTGCACCTACGTCAAATCGGTGACACCGGGCATGCTGCAGAACGAGTACTGGGTCGCCCGGGAAAAGAACCTGCTCATGCTGCTGAAGAAGCTGCCGCAGGTCGCGCGGCTGCGCAAGGACGATGATAACGGCGAAACCGGCTATCACACGGTCCGTACGCGCGACGCGGGCATTTCCCTGAATTTCTGGATGCAGATGAAGCCGGTCCTGGCGAAGACCGGCGAGTCGCTTCCCCACCCCTTCGCCACGGTCAACGCCTTCCTGCAACTGGCGCGCGCCGCCCTGACGGCGCTGAAGGGCATTCACAAGGAAAACATTGTCCACGCCAATATCCGCCCGGACAACCTGTGCCTGCCCTATACGCCGTTCCCCTATGCCTTCGGGGAGGCCATCCTGCCGGATTACGCCAACCTGACGCTGATCGACTTCATGTTCGCGGTCAGCAATACCCTGCGGCTCTACCGCCCGCTGGCCATCCAGCCCCTGGCCCCGCCCTCCTACCACTCGACCCAGCTCCGCCATACGCTGGAAACCGACCATCTGAACCAGCGCGCCGAACTGATCCAGGAAATCGACTACAGCGTCGACCTCTATGCCCTGGGCCATCTCCTGGAGGAAATTTTCCAGAAAGGCCTGATCTATGCGCCCAACATGCAGTCCCAGATGGAAATGACCATCTACAACCTGATTCAGGAATTGCTGGGCTTCGACGACGGCATTCCGCCCGGCCTGCTGCAGAAATACGGCGGCACCATGCCCCACGACGTCTACATCAAGCGCATCGACAACATGCTGTCCATGGACCCCAAGGCGTCCGATCCCGAGAGCTACCGCCTGCAACTGGATCCGGACCAGTCCATGGATGACCCGGTAACCGCCCCGCTGGTTCAGCCTCAGGAATACCTGGAACCGCACCCCCCCGCGGATGACCTGCCGTCGACCGCGACGCAACCCGTTTTACCCTCGGAGCCCCTGCTCGTGACCGCTAGCCTGCCCCCGACCTCGTCCTCCTCCCGGTCAAGCCCGCCGAAAGACCGGCCTACCGGATTCCTGGAAATCACCGCCCCTGTGGTGATCGCCCTGATCACCCTGTTGCAGGGCGGCGCGTTCATTTATCAAGAAGGCGACCACCTGCACATGGATATCGCCCTGTCCCTGCTGCTGATGTTCGCCATCGGCGGCGGCGCGGGCTTGTTGGCCCTGCTCCTGCTGCCGCGTGACTGGCTCTATTCCTTCATCGAGCCCGACCCGGCGGAGCTGGCCGAATGGGAGGCCCACAGCAACGAGTGGCACGCCGAACAGGCGCGTCTGGCCTCGCTGGAGCCGGACCGTTCCGTGGAGTTCAACAAGTACGCGGTCATCTCGGTGCTGGTCTCGGGCCAGCTGGCCTGGCTGATCTACACCGAAGGCGACCGGGTGAATCTCGACATTCCCGTTTCGCTGTTGCTGACCCTGGGAATCGGCATCGGTCTGGCGGCGGCCATTCACTGGTATGAGAAGTTCATGACCGTCAAGCCGATCCGTTCGGCTGATGAGGAAGAACACGCCGGCTCACCGGCTGCGATATCCTCGCCGGCGGTTGTCGACACAGATGAAGTTCCCGTCGTCGCAGTCGCGGCAACTGTCTCGGCGGCGTCGGACATAGCTTCCGTGCAAGCCCCCGTCGAGACCGCTCCCGCCCCGGTCAATGTTTTTGAACAACCCGATGCCGAAATCCCGTCAACGGCCCCGGACGCCTCCGACATGCCGGAACCGCTGCCGACAACCGGCACGGGCGACTCCGTCTTCGAACGCCGGGAGCCGGAACCCGTTGTTGTCGCGCCGGTCGTGGAACCCATTCCCGAGCCCGTTGCCAGCGTCCCGTCACCTGTCATCAGCTCTGCACCGACGCTGGAGACGGCGGACCTGGCCAAAGACGGGAAGGATACGTATTGGGAGTTTGACAAGAAATACGTGATCCTGCTGCTGCTGCTTTTCCTGGGCACCATCGCCTACCTGACCTTGCGCGATCACCAGCCCGCGACGCCGGTCGCCCCGGCCGCACCGCCTGCGCCGCCGGAACCGGTCGCCGCCCAGCCGGCCCCCGAACCGGTGCTGCCGCCGGTCGAGGACCTGCCGTCCGTACCGGAATCCCAGCCGCAAGTCGAACTGCCCGCCAGCGCACCGAAGGAAGCGCACATGGCGGCGCCCAAGCCGCGTATCGCCCGCGCCAAACCGACCAAGGCTCCGGCCGCCGCCGAGGCGCCCGCCGAAACCGAAGCCGCAGCCGCACCGGCTGCCGCTCAACCGGCTCCGGCAGTTGCGGAAGCCCCGGCCGAGGCCGCCAAACCGGCGCCGCAACCGGCCGCCGCGACGCCCGCCGCAACCGTGGAGGCCAAACCGGTCGAAGCGCCCCCGCGTCCCCTCGGCAACCCGCTCGCCCAAGCGGAGAACGTCATGGGCTGGTACTACTTCAAGGGCATCAGCGTCAAGAAGGATATCGGCGAGGCCATCAAGCACTTCCGCAAGGCGGCCGAACTGGGCGACCCGAGCGGCCAGTTCAACCTCGGCCTGATGTATGCCACGGGCAACGGGATCGGCCCCAGCCAGACCGAAGCCGCGAAGTGGTACAAGAAATCCGCCGAGCAGGGCAAGGCCAGCGCCCAACTCAACCTCGGATTGATGTACCTGTCCGGACGCGGCGTGCCGCAGAACACTGCCGAAGGCATGCGCCTGCTCAAGCTGGCCGCCGACCAGGGAGACGCCACCGCACAATCCACCCTGGACTCGCTGAGCAAACCGGCCGCACCGCCGACAGCGCCCTGAGGCCGACAAACCAACTCCCGCCCCGGCGGGAGTTTTCTTTTGCAGTCGCGAAAGGACGGCATGTTTCCTGCTAGCATCCCTTACCGCTTTCCCGGATGCCGCCACGTGCCCTCTCTCGCCCTGATTCCGACCCTCGCCCTGGCCACGTTGACCCTGTGGAGCGGAAACGCCCTGCAACGCCGTATCGGCTGGATGCATCGCTATAACCTGCCCGGCCCCGTCATCGGCGGACTGCTGGTATCGCTGGCGCTGCTCGCATGCCGCCACCTGGACATTGCCATGCCGGTATTCGACACCAGCGCCAAAACGCCGCTGATGATCGCCTTCTTCACCACCATCGGATTCGGGGCCAGCCTGGGGCTGCTGAAGGTCGGGGGACGACTGGTCGGCATATTTCTGGGCATTGCGATCATCGGAGCAATCCTCCAGAACCTGGTCGGAGCGGCGATCGCATACCTCCTGGGCGAGCCGCCGCTGCTGGGGGTTCTGGCCGGCTCCGTGACGTTGACAGGCGGTCCGGCCACCGGTCTCGCCTTCGCACCCCAATTCGAGAAAGCCGGCATTGTCGGAGCCGAGGCGATCGCAGTGGCCGCCGCCATGTGCGGCATCCTGTGCGGGGGCCTGCTGGGCTCTCCGATCGCCACGCGCCTGATCCACCGGCACGGCCTGTCTCACGCCCTGACGTCCGCGACTCCGGCCTCCGGGCCCGTCAGTGCGTCGGAATCGCTCACCCCGGAAACCCTGTTGCGCGCTTTCGGCCTGATCTGCCTCGCCATGTGGATCGGCGGCGGGATCAGTAATTACCTGCAAGCGCTGGGCATGACCCTGCCTGCCTATATCGGGGCGATGCTGGCGGCATCCGTCCTGCGCAATCTGGATGACCGGATTGGCTGGCTGGATATCCGCGAAGACGCCATTGAAACCCTGGGTGAAATCGCGCTGGCGTATTTCCTGGTGCTGTCCCTGATGACGCTGGAGTTGTGGCGGCTGGCCTCGGCCGCCCTGCCCTTACTGGCGATCCTGGCGGCGCAGCTGCTGCTGGTGTGGTGGCTGTGCGAAAAAATGGTCTTTCCGCGTCTTGGCAAGAATTATGAATCGGCGGTGATCGCCGGCGGCTTCTGCGGTTTCATGATGGGCACCACCGCCAACGCCATGGCCAACATGGACGCGCTGACACGGCGCTTCGGCCCCGCACCGACCGCCTTCCTGATCGTGCCGATCGTGGGCGCCTTCTTCATCGATTTCGCCAACACCCTGCTGGTGCAGGGCTGCCTGTCCTGGCTGGCACCGGCGCCTTAACCGAAACGGCCGCCGACGAAGGGATTGGTCGCCTTTTCCTGCCCGAAGGTGGACATGGGCCCATGACCGGGAATGAAGCGGAAATCGTCCGGCAGGGTAAACAGTTGCTCACGGATGGAGCGGATGAGGGTGTCGTAATCGCCGCGCGGAAAGTCCGTCCGGCCGATCGAACCGGCAAACAGCACGTCGCCGACCATCGCCAATCTTGATGGCTGATGGATGAACACGATATGGCCGGGCGTATGGCCCGGACAATAGCGGACGTCCAGCACCAGATTGCCCACCGTGACCGTGTCGCCCTGATGCAGCCAGCGCGTCGGCGTGAACGCGCGCGCGGGCGGAAAACGGAACATCATCGCCTGTTGCGGCAGCATGTCCAGCCAGAACCGCTCCTCTTCCTGCGGCCCCTCGATCGGCAAGCCCAACTCTTCCGACAGGGCCAGCACGCCGCCGACATGATCCAGGTGGCCGTGCGTCGCCAGCAGCTTGACCAGTTTCACCCCGTGCCGGGCCACCTCGGCCTTCAGCTTCGGCAGATCGCCGCCCGCGTCGACCAGCGCCCCTTCCATCGTCTCGTCGCACCACAGCAGCGTGCAGTTCTGTTCGTACGGGGTCACCGGGATGATGCGGAATTGCAAGGCCATTTCGGGGGGTTCCTCTGCGTGCTAGACTTCGCGCCTGATGAATTTCGGCGAGGTGATTATGCCCTCTTTTGACGTCGTTTCCGAACTGGAAATGTTTGAAGTGAACCATGCGGTGGGCAACACCACCAAGGAAATCGCCACCCGTTTCGACTTCCGCGGCAGTAACGTCAAGGTCGAACTGAACGAGAAGAACAAGGAAATCAAGCTCACGGCGGAATCCGATTTCCAGATCGAGCAGGTCTACGCCATGCTCGAGAACCACTGCCTGAAGCGCAAGATCGACGTGCAGTGCCTCGACCCGCAGAAAATGACCGCCTCCGGCAAGGAAATGCACCAGGTCATCAAGCTGAAGGACGGCCTCGACAGCGACACCGCCAAGAAAATCGCGAAGGCGATCAAGGAATCCGGCCTCAAGGTGCAGGCCAGCATCCAGGGCGACAAGGTGCGCGTCAGCGACAAGAAGAAGGACACCCTGCAGGCGACCATGAGTTTGCTGCGCGAACAGCAATTCGGGGTTCCGCTGCAATTCAACAACTTCAAGGATTGAGGCAGACTGCCCCGCTCCCAGCCCCCTCAGGATGACATCATGACCAACCAGGTCCAGAAACTCGTCAACGCCACCCAGTGGCTGCCCGCCAACCTGCGCGCCAAGGCCATCTCCACCGTGTTCGGCAAGGTGGTGCCGCTGGTCGGCACCGCCGGCCTCGTCTATGAGGAACTGACGCCCGAACGCGTGATTGTCAGCATCCGCAACCGCCGCCGGGTGCAGAACCACATCAAGAACGTGCACGCCGCCGCCATGGCGCTGCTCGCCGAAACCGCGACCGGCTTCGTCGTCGGCATCAACCTGCCGGACGACAAGCTGCCGCTGATCAAGACCCTGAAGGTGGATTATCTCAAGCGCTCGCAAGGCGACATGGTGGCGGTGGCGACGCTGCGGCCGGAAGATGTCGCCCGGATCCGCAATGAGCCCAAGGGCGAAGTCACGGTGCCGGTCACCGTGACCGACGAGTCCGGCAACGAACCCATCCGTTGCGAAATGATCTGGGCCTGGGTGCCCAAGAAAGGCTGATCTCATGGTCGGCGGCCGGCATCCCCGTGCGGATCAGTGGCCGCCCGCCTCCTCGTTCTCTTCCAGTGTTTCCATCAGCGCGATCTGCAAGCGGGAATGCAGCTTCACGAACCGGCTCCAGAGGAACGGCAGGATGGCCAACACGACGGCCAGAACGCCCAGCAGCAAGGGAGCAGGCGGCAGGATGCTGGCGCTGAGCGCCGCCACCAGCAGCACCATCACCAGCATCGCGGTGATCGGGATGACCTCGGACACCACCTTACGCACGGGCGCGGTGTAACGCCCGGCCACCTCCGGTTTCACGCCCATTTCCGCCAGCAACATGCTCAGCGCCTTCAGCTTGCGGTAGGCCGCGATCAGGAACGGCAGCGAAAGGAACAGCGCCCCCGCCCAGACGGTGGCCATTTCCAGCCCCTCCATCCTCAGCCGTTGCGGCAGGAATTCGCGCACGCTGTCAAAGAATGCCGACGCCGCCACAAAGATGGCAATCACCAACGCGAGATTGACGAAGGCGTGGATCAGGATGCGCCGGATCATCTTCGCCAGCATTTCCTCGTCGGCGTCGTGCGGCCGCAGGCTTTGCAGCCATAACTCATAGGACTGCCAGAAACCCACCATCCGCCGCGGCATCAGGCGGGTCAGCCCGGCCGCGAACGGCTCCGCGCCGCGCAACAGGGTCGGCCCCAGCAGCGCCGTGAGGGTCGACACCGCCACCGCCACCGGAAACAGGAAGTCGCTGGTCACCTTGAGGCTGACCCCGAGCGAGGCGATGATGAAGGAGAATTCGCCGATCTGCGCCATCCCGACGCCGGCGCGCAACGCGGTCGATCCATTCTGCCCGGCCAGCAGCAGGCCGAGGCTGGCGCCCGCGACTTTCCCGGCAATCACCGCCAGCGTAATGACGAGGACCGGTCCGAGATAGCCGTTGACGGCCGCCGGATTCATCTGCAATCCCACGGCCACGAAGAAGATCGCGCAGAACATGTCTTTCAACGGCTCCATCATGCGCTCGACTTCACGCACCTGACGCGATTCGGCAATGATCGCGCCCATCAGGAACGCGCCCAGCGCCATGCTGTAATGCAGCTTCGTGACGAGGAGGCAAAAGCCGAAACACAGGCCGAGCACGGCGACCAGCAAGGTTTCCCGGCTGCGGAAGCCCGCGACGAACGCCAGCAGGCGCGGCACCAGCAGGATGCCGACCACCAGAGTCACGATCATGAACAGCGCCAGCTGCGCCAGTGTCTGCGCCACCGGCCCGGCGCTGATGCCGCCCGAGGTCGCCACGCCCGAAAGCAAGGCCAGGATGGCGATGGCCAAAATATCCTCGACGATGAGCATGCCGAAAATGAACTGGGCGAATTTCTGGTTCTTGAGGCCCAGATCGCCCAGGGTCTTCACGATGACCGTTGTCGAGGAAATGGCGATCATCGCTC
>JAYRMT010000130.1:0-9049 GCA_041912575.1 Fluviicoccus sp.
TGCCGCCGCCGGAGGTGCTGCAGCAGGAAATCATTGAACATCTGGAAGCGGCGTTGGCGGCGTTCCGGGATGTGGCGGCGGGATTATCCCGATAACGCGTCCGGGGCGCAGGCATGCGCTGCGCCCCGCACAGACACGCTCACCCCACCTTCGGCAACCTTTCCATCGACGCCTTGATCGCCTCCTCCGGATACGAGAAATCCTCCAGCTTGCCCGCGAAATAGCTCTCGTAGGCCGCCATGTCGAAATGGCCGTGGCCGGACAGGTTGAAGAACAGTGTCTTCGCCTCGCCGCTTTCCTTGCAGCGCAGGGCTTCGTCAATGCAGGCGCGGATGGCGTGCGCCGACTCCGGCGCGGGGATGATCCCCTCGGCGCGGGCGAACATCACCCCGGCCTCGAAGGTCGCCACCTGCGGCACCGCCACCGCCTCGATCAGCTTCTCGTGGTACAGCTGCGACACCAGCGGCGAATCGCCGTGATAGCGCAACCCGCCCGCGTGGATGCCCGGCGGCATGAAGTCGTGGCCCAGCGTGTACATCTTCATCAACGGCGTGAAGCCGGACTCATCGCCGAAATCGTAGGCGTAGACGCCCTTGGTCAGCGTCGGGCAGGACGTCGGCTCCACCGCCACATGCCGGATTTTCTGCGCGCGCTTGTCGCCCGCCGCCGCGTCGCCCAGGAAGGGGAAAGTCACGCCCGCGAAATTGCAGCCGCCGCCGCAGGGCGCGAAAATCATGTCCGGGTACTCGCCGATCTTCTCGAACTGCTTCTTCGCTTCCAGCCCGATCACCGTCTGGTGCAGCAGCACATGGTTCAGCACCGAGCCCAGCGCGTACTTGGTGCCGGGCACGCTCACCGCCTCCTCCACCGCCTCGGAAATGGCAATCGCCAGGCTGCCGGGGTTGTCCGGGTTTTCCGCCAGCAGGCGGCGGCCGGTCTCGGTCAGATTGCTTGGGCTGGGGATCACCTCGCCGCCCCAGGTCTGCATCATCAGACGGCGGTAAGGCTTCTGGTTGTAGGAGACCTTCACCATGTACACGCGCACCGGCAGGCCGAACATCTGCCCGGCGAAGGACAGCGACGACCCCCACTGCCCGGCCCCGGTCTCGGTGACCAGCCGCTGCGTGCCGGCGATCTTGTTCAGGTAGGCCTGCGGCACGGCGGAATTCGGCTTGTGCGATCCGGCGGGCGAGACGCCTTCGTACTTGTAGAAAATCTTGCACGGCGTGCCCAGCATCTGCTCCAGACGCTCGGCGCGGCACAGCGGGCTGGGACGCCACAGTGCGTAGACGCGGCGGACTTCCTCGGGAATGGGAATCCAGCGCTCGGCCGACATTTCCTGTTCCAGCACCGGACCGGGGAAAATCGCCAGCATCTTTTCCGGTCCGACCGGCTGGCCGTCCGGACCGAGCGGCGGGGTCGGCGGGTTCTTGAGGTCGGCGACGATGTTGTACCAGTGGGTAGGAATTTCGCTGGGATCGAGAATGACGCGGGTCGGGCTGGCCATGGGGTCCTCGGGGATCTTGTTTTCGGAAGATGGAAACAGGCTCTCCCGAACTTAGCACCGCCGGGATACCCATGCAATGACCAAGGACATTACCGGCCGCCGGCGTAATCCGGTTCACTTGGCGGCTGCGGCACGATAGTGGCGACCGCGGCATGACGGCATGGGTTGAAATGCCAGCATCCCCCTCACCCGCGAGCCGTCATCCCCATGCTGCCCCGACACACCCACCTCACCGCCATCCTGCTGCTCACCCTGTCCGTCATGCTGGAAGTCTCCACCCTGACCGGCCTGCTGCCGCTGGGCGACACCCTCTACCACGGCGCCCACCTCGGCTTCATGGCCACCCTGGTCCTGAGCCAGGTCCTGCTGTACCGCCGCACGCGCAGCCCGCTGGCCCTGCTGTTCGCCTGCGGCAGCTTCGCCACGATGATCGGCGATGCCTTCAACAGCACCCTGGTTCCGGTACAGCCGGTGTCCCTGAAGCTGAGCTGGGCGCTGCTGTGGTTCGGCATCGGCTACGGGCTCTATCTGGTCGCCCTGCGCCGCGAGGACCGCGAAGCGCAGCGCCGCTGCGGGCCGTCACGTCTGGATGACCCGCGCACTGCGCTGCCCGCGATCCTGGTGGTGAATACGGTGTTCTGGGGCGTCTTTGTGGAAAAATGCCTGCGCGGCCACGATGTGCTCTACATCGGCTCGCTGCTGTTCAACGGTTCGATCTACGTGCTGATGCCCTGGCTGGGCCAACGCTTTTTCCGGCACAGCGGCTATTCGGCGGGCGGGTTGCTGGTCTGGCTGGGCAGCCTGCTGATTCCGTTCTCCGACCTGATCCTGTTCCATTCCTGGCTGCGCGACGGCGACCCGGCCGCCCCGGACCGCCTGCTCTACGCCGCCAACTGGATCGTCTATTTCGGCGGCCAGGTCCTGCTCTCGCGCTTCCCGGCGCTGGCGATCGAGGCGGAACAGCGTCGCGCCGCCTGAGCGGGTTCAGGCGTCAGGCGAACTTCGTCCCGCGCGCCGTTCCGTGGGGGTCACGCCGCGCCAGCGCCGGAAGGCGCGGGTGAAGGCGGCCGCATCGCGGAATCCGGCCTTCCCGGCAATCCAGGCCACCGGACGGTCCGTTTCCAGCAACAAGGTGTCCGCATACTCACACCCGACTTCACTGCGCAGCTGCGGCAAGGTCGCGCCCTCGTCGCGCAAGCGGCGGCTCAGCGTGCGGGGCGACATCGCCAACCGGGACGCCAGTTCCGGCACTTCCAGCACCGTCTGGTCCCGCAAGGCCTGCTGCAACTGGCGGCGCACCGCGTGCGTCACCGGCGTCGCCCCGGTCTGGCGGCGGCTTTCCTGTTCCAGCGTCGCCCGCAACATCTGGTGTGACGACGGGCTGGGCGTCAGCAGGGGAATGGCGAGCAGCGCCCGGTCAAGCACGATGCCGTTGAACGGGCTGCCGAAGACAAAGCGGCAGCCGAAAGCCGCCTCATAGGCCTCGGGGGCCCCCAGCGGGGCATGGGTAAAGTGGATGACCGGCATCGGATCGGGCTCGCGGGCCACGAACGGGGCGATGCGCAGCAAGGCCGTGACCACGGTTTCGGTGAAGAAGTCACGCACCGGCCCGGCATCGCAGAGCGCTTCGAACACCAGATGCACCCGGTCGCGAACATCCTGCCGCCGCAGCGCGTAGGCGGGCATGACCAGCGGGAAATAACGCAGGGCGCCGTCCAGCGCGTCCCCTAGCGTGCGCGCGGTAATCGCGAGCATGCCGAGCGCACCGTGACTGGTCACCGGGAAGTGTTCGATGAAACTCACCAGCGGCGGCTTGCCGGGCGGGCACAGCGACAGCATCCACTCGTTCGAGCGGCGGATCTGGCTGCCGGTCAGCGACACGGTCAGGTCGGGGGGATACGCCGCGCCGCAATGCCGGTAATAGGCCGCGACGTCGCCGCCGAAGGCGCGCGTCAGGGCTTCGCCCACATCCAGATACTGGGCGGGAAAGCGCAGGGTGTAGAGGGTGCGGTCGGCGGCGGTCATGACGTCACCCTATCGGCTCGGCGACGGCTTGTCCATGCCGGGCGCTCCCCCTCGCGCCGCACCCGGCCCATGAAAAAGCCGCCCTTGCGGCGGCTTTTTCATGACAACGCAGGATCACTCAATCCCCAGAAACCCCAGCAGCCCCCGGGGCTGCACCGGCTCCCCCGCCGGGACATGCTCCCGATGCATCACCGCCAGCTGGGCATCCTTTGTTTCCCACAAATTCTGGACCCAACCCTGGAATTCCGCGCGGAACGCCGGGTCGTTCTCGTAATCACCCGCCGTGTAGCCCTCGGGAATCGGCATCACCCGCGCCGACACCACGATCTTGCGGATGCGGCCGCTCCACAGGTCCAGGAAAGTCGGCGCGCCGTCCGGATAAAACACGGTCACATCCACCATCTCGGTCACCGAATCGCCCAGCGAGGACAGCGCGAAGGCCATGCCGGTCGCCTTCGGCTTCAGCAGGTAACGGTACGGCGACTGCTGGCGGTCATGCTTCACCGGCGTAAAACGGGTGCCTTCCAGAAAGTTCAGTACGCTGAAGGGATGACGCGCGATCTGCCGGCAGGAACGCCGCGTGGTTTCGACATCCTTCCCGCGAAGATGCGGATGCTTCGCCAGCTTCTCCTTGGAGTAGCGCTGCATCAGCGGGAAATCCAGCGCCACCAGCGCGAAGCCCACAAAGGGGATCCAGGCGATCTCGCGCTTGGTGAAGAAGCGGATCAGCGGCATCTTGCGGTTGAAGATCGTGAACAGCAGGACGATGTCCACCCAGCTCTGGTGATTGCAGACCATGAAGTAATTGCGCGACGGGTCGAGCGGCGGCAAGTCCATCTCCCATTCGATGGGCGGCAGCAGCTTGCGGATCAGCCATTCGTTGACCGCGCACCAGTTCTCGGTGGAACGCAGGCAGAAGCGCGTCACGCGGTCGGTGAGGGCCGAACGCGGCGCCAGCCACTTGAAGGGCAGCGGCAGCAGGGTGACGGAACCGTGGATGATGGTGTTGACGATGGCCAGGGTCAGCGTGATGAACAACCGCAGCACCGGCGGCAGGAATCCCAGCATGGGAGCCTCCTTGAGGATGGGAGGGTTCCGGTGACTCGTGCGAGCGGATGCGGGAGGGCGGTCGACGGGAGGAAAGGCCGCCGGACGCCCATGCAGGCATACCGGAACCATGTCTACATTTGTAGACATGGTATACAGCCGTAGACTTGGGCGTCAAGAATGCGCCGTGTAACGCGGTTGTAACCGCCGTCAGGTAATGGCGCCGCCCGTCTTCAGGCGAGGGTCGGACGGGGACGGGCGTTGCCGGAGAACAGGATGTTGACCAGCGTGGTCGACCAGGACTTGATGTGCTCGCGCTGCTCGGGGTTTTCCAGGTAGTTCACGGATTCCTGGAGCAGCTGCATCGTCACCGTGCGGGACAACTGCAGCGCCATCTCGTTGTCGGCGCCGGCCGAGGGCGTGCTGCCGCCCGTAAAGCGCCGGACGTTGGCGGCGATGTCGGCGGACAGGTCCTGCATCAGGTGGCGCAGGCGGCCGCGCACGGTCGGCGACGGGCTGTTCATCTCGCTGACCAGGGCGATGGCGGCGTCGGGATGGCGCAGGGCGAAACCGAAGCTCCAGTCCACGGTGGCCTTGGACGCCTCGATGGGCTCCATCATCCGCGCGCGGAAATCGGAGAGGGAACGGCGCAACTCGTCGCCCATTTCCTCGATGGCGACCAGCGCCAGTTCCTGCATGTCCTTGAAATGACGGTAAAACGTATTCGGATTGAGACCGGCCTCGCGCGCCACTTCACGCAGCCCGAGCGAGACGATGCCGCGCTTTTCCGCGCCCAGACGGAGGGCGGCTTCGATCAGCTTGCGACGGCCGACAGCTTCTTCCTGGGGGAGGACGGGAGTACGCGGTTTCATGACTTCAAACCTCTGGAGGATACTTCGGATTCTAATCCGGACGGCTCAGGATGTATACAACCGTATACTATTCCGGCGCGTAGCGCCTTGTCATTACAGCCCCCGGCGCGGCCCGATTTCACCTTGCCGATGCAGCGGAGGATGCTCTATGGTCGGGGCTGTCACCCTGTCCCGCATCCCACGTTCCGGAGCCACCCCATGACCCCGCAAATGCACGTCGACGGCATTCCCCTCTACATCGCGGGCGACGGCCCGGAAACCATCATCATGATCCACGGCTGGCCGGACACCTACCGCATCTGGGCGGACCAGGCGGTGCATTTCAGCGCGCGCTACCGCTGCGTGCGCTTCACCCTGCCCGGCTTCGACGGGTCAACCGGCGAAGGCTTCACCCTGGCGCAGGTTACGGAAAAGATCCGCCGGATCGCCGAGGCGGTCAGTCCCGACAAGCCGGTGATCCTGATGATCCATGACTGGGGCTGCATCTTCGGCTATCAGTTCGCCATGGAATATCCGCAGCGGGTGTCGCGCATCGTGGCGATCGACATCGGCGACGCCAATTCCCCGGAATTCGAGCGCGAGCTGTCGCTGCCCGCCAAGGGCATGGTGGCCGGATACCAGCTGACCCTCGCCCTGGCCTGGAAAACGGGTGACTTCGTGGGCAGCCGCATCACGCGGGCGGTGGCCTGGGCCATGCGCGGGAAAGCGGAATCGCGGCATATCCATGCGTCGATGAACTATCCCTACGCCATGCGCTGGCTGAAGGCGCTGGACGGTTTCGACGCGCTGCGTCCGGTGGAGCCCGCCTGTCCGCTGTTCTACGCCTACGGCCGCAAGAAGCCTTTCCAGTTCCACACCAAGGGTTGGCTGGAACGGATGCGCATGCGGCCGGGGAACCGCGTGCAGGGCTTCGACTGCCCGCACTGGGTGATGGTGGATTGCGCCGGGGAATTCAACGCGGCGGTGGAGGACTGGCTGGAAGGACGGGATTAACCGTCCCGCCTCACCGCCACACCATCCGTTCCCGCAGGTAATCCGCCAGGATCTTCAGTTCGGCGTCGCTCAGCGCCGGAATCATCCGGCCGAAGGTCGACGCACTCTGCGCCTTCATCTGTCCGCGCGCCACGCCCGCCCCTTTCTTCAGCAGGAAGCCCAGGTCCAGCCGATCCACGAAAGCGTCGAAGAAGTGGATCAGCGCCTGGTCGGTGAAATCCGCGAACGCGCGCACCAGCGCCGCCGACTGCGCCTTGCCGCGCCCGGCGTCAATCTCGTCGAAGCTGGCCATGAAGCGCCGGTACAGGTCCTCCGGCATGGCGAAGCCGATACGCGGCGCTTCGCCGGGCGGATTCAGGAACACGCCGCGGATGAAGTCGGTCCGCCGGTTCACCGCGGCATTGTCCGGGCTGCCCAGCATCACACGCAGCAAACCGTTCATGGTGGTCTTGATGAAACCGCCGAGGAACAGCAGCAAGCCGTGACCTTCCCCGCCGCCGCGACGCATGGCCTGCACCAGCATCAGCAGCAGGTTGTCGATGACATCCTCGGTCAGCGCGATGGCGAGCTTGTTGGATTGGGGATACAGGGGGGAACGCTCGCGGCGCTCCAGCGCGGCCAGCAGGTCGACGATCTGTTGCCGCACCGGGTCGGCGGGCAGGAATCCGTAATAGGCGGGCATGGCGGAACTCCGGACGGTCCGTGGAGTAGAAAGCGTCCGCCTAATCAACACCCGCGACCGGTCATCGTCAACGCCCTTCCGACCGGCATCCGTCCGCGAGCGCCGGACTCAGGCCACCGCTTCCAGGCGCTCAACGCGCAGGACGTCCCGCTGTTCCAGGAATTCCGTCGGCGCCATGCCGGTCCAGCGCCGGAAGGCCTTGGCGAAGGCGGAGGAATCGGCGTAACCAAGCATCATCGCCACTTCGGTCACCGACGTCCCGCCGCGCTGGAAATACTGCTTGGCCAGTTTCTCGCGCACTACGTCGAGTTCCTGCTGGTAGGACGTCCCTTCTTCGGCCAACTTGCGCCGCAAGGTGCGGCCGCTCATGCCCAGATCGCTGGCGGCGTTCTCCAGGGACGGAAACGCGCCGTAATAACGCAGCAGCAGGCGGCGCAGTCGCAAGGGCAGCAGGCGGATCGCGCGGGTGGGGATGTTTTCGAACAGCGTCTTTTCGGCGGCCATCGCCATCAGGCGGTTGGCCAGCGGCAGTTCGCATTCCGCCAGCGCCGCCGGCCCCACCAGCGCGGTGCGCGGCTGGTCAAAAAGCACCGGACAGTGGAAATAGCGGCGGTAGATGTGCCCCCACGACGGCTCGGGATAGTGGAAGGCGACATGATGCAGGTTCAGCCCGGTCTCGGCGACCAGATGCTGCATGATGTTGTAGAAGCTGACCATGTTCAGTTCGAGGAAGAAATGGGTGTACGGCGCCAGCGGCAGGTTTTCCTGCATGTGGAAGGTGCCGGTGTCGCCCTCGACCTCGCCGTTCATTTCCAGCGGCGGGAACAGCTCGGCGCAGAAACGGCTAATCGTCTCCAGGCAGCCGCGCAGGTTCGGCTGGGTGACCGCGGCCACGCCCGCCATGCCGTGGTGGGAAATGGTCATCAGGTTGCCCATCGCCAGCCCGAGGTACGGCATGTCCAGCGCCTTCACCGCCTGGTCCACCAGCGCCAGCACCTGACGGGTGGAAATGAAACAGCCGGTATCGCCCGGCGCGTAGTCGATGCGGGCGTTGCGGTAGAAATCGTGCTGGTCGATGCCGACGATCAGCTCCAGCAGCTCGTGCGGGTCGCGCTGCAACGCGGTGATCTGGGCGCGCTTGTCGAGCCAGTCGACGTCAGGCACCAGCGTCTTGCGCAGGTCGAAATAGGTCTGGATGTGCGCCAGCGGGATGCAGGGGGTATCGATGTCCATGATGAACCTCGAAAACGGACCGGGTGTTGTTGTGATGGGTCGGGCCGGATATTTCCTGAGCACCTTAGTGCGGCGACCCGGACGGGTAAAGGCCGGAGCGGCCAAGATTTTGGCTGCTCCGGCCATCCGGCCGCGCTGTTCCACTTACCAGGCCGTCGGCGCGGGCGGCCTCACCGTGAAGGCGTAGGTCTGCCCCGAGCCCGACATCAGCGAGGTGAACAGGCTGTTGAAGACCCCGCAATCCTTCATCGGCGGGAACGTGGTCGTGCCGTTGAAGTTCAGGTTGCCGCCGCCCAGCGCCGAGACCGGGCCGTCGAAGTGGATCGGCAGGTTGACCGGCGTGCTGGTCTGGCAGCCGAAGGGGATCTGCAACACCGACTCCCCGGCCGATACCACCTTGATGTTCACGGTCGCGTTGCCATGCACGTGCAGCTGGCCGCTGTTGTCCAGCGACGCCGTGCCGGTGGTCGGCGCGGTCGGGATCACCTGCAGCTTCACGTCGGCGGGCAAACCCGCGATCTTCAGGTTGGTGGTGAAGGTCGGAATGGTCATTGAACCGGAGAGTGTGTTGGCGGTCATGTCGGTATCGGCGGTGAATGTCGAGCCGGACGGCAAGGCGACCGATTGCTTCAGGGTCTTCAGCCCGATGCTCCCGCTCAGCGGCCAGCCTTTCAGCGAGACCACGAAATT
>JAYRMT010000131.1:0-8709 GCA_041912575.1 Fluviicoccus sp.
TCGTTGGGGAAACTGCCGTCCGGCTCGTGGCGCAGCCGCGTTACGCGGATAGGCAGGCGCGCGGCCAGCGCGTCAAATACCGGACCGGCGCAACCGTTGCCCGCGTTGACCACCAGATGCAGCGGGCGCACGCTCGACACATCGATCATCGACAGCAACTGCGCGACATAATCTTCCAAGACGTCGCGCTGCGTATGCAGTTCAGGCCGCGGTTCGCGGGACGCGGGCTCACCGCTGTCCAGCAGGCGGATCACTTCCTGCTCGATATCCCCCAGTCCGGTATCGCCGCTGATCGGGCGGGCGCCCTCACGCACCATCTTTAACCCGTTGTAATCCATCGGATTATGGCTGGCGGTCACCATGATCCCGCCGCCCATGCCGGGTTGCCCGGCAGCGAAATAGATCATTTCCGTGCCGCAGAGACCGATGTCCACGGTCCGGCACCCTTCGGCATTCAAGCCCGCCGCCAGCGCCCGGGCGAAGGCATCGCTGGTCAACCTGATATCCCGCCCCACCGCCACCGGACCCGAGGGGCGGATAATCCGCGCATAGGCCCGCCCGATGGCGAAGATCATGGTTTCATTGAGTTGGTCCGGCACGCGACCGCGAACATCATAGGCTTTGAAGGCCGGTAATTTGGCAGGTTGAGTCATGGTGTTTCCTGGTTTTCAGATCCTTTCACCCCGGCCGATGCCGAAGTAGCGGAAGCCCTGCTCGATGAGGAAGTCAGGGTCGTAAATGTTGCGTCCGTCGAAAATGGCGGGCTGCTTGAGCACGGCGCGAAGCTCCTCGAAATCGGGATTCCAGAACTCGTCCCATTCGGTCACGATCACCAGCGCGTCCGCCCCGTTCGCCGCCGCTACTGCCGTGTCGGCCATGGACAACCGGGCCTCATCCGGATACTGCTGCCGCAAGGTGCCGGACGCCATGGGATCATAAACCACCGTGTTGCAGCCTTGCGCCCACAGGGCATGCAGTAAGGGATGTATCACCGAATTCTCGATGCTGGCTGTGCCGGGCTTGAAAGACGCGCCCCAGATGGCGATGCGCAAACCGCCCAGCTTGCCTTTGAAGAAGCGCCACAACTTGCGGAACAGGATCTCCCGTTGCGACTGATTGATCGTAATGACCGCGTCGATCAACCCGCTGACCTCAAGCTCCTCCTTGAAGGTTCGGGAATAGCTCAGCAAATCGCTGGCAAAGCTGGGGCCGCCGAAGCCGCAGCCCGGTTGAAGGTAGGCTCCGCCGATCCGCGGATCCGCCGCCAGTCCTTCGCGAACCTGTTCAATGTCCACACCCAGCTTCTCGGACAGCGCGGCCATTTCGTTGATGAAGCTGATCCGCATCGCCAACATGGAAGTAATGCCCATCTTGATCAGCTCGGCGGTGGGATGGGAGACGATCATCACATGCTCGGCCTGACGGGCGAATGGCCGCATGAGCTCCAGCACGCTTTGCACGGCCCGCGAAGTCTGTTCACCGCTGATCAGCAGCATCGCGGGACGATTGAAGTCGGCCAGGGCGGAACCGGCGCGGATGAATACAGGCATGCCGATCACCGTCACCGGAAATTGCGCCCCGGCGCCGGCGACACGGGCGTCGGCGAAGGCTTGCAAATCATCCAGCGATCCGACCGGCAGGGACGCCATCACCAGCAGTGTCACGGCGCGGGACGCCCCCGCCATGATCCCGACCATGGTGCTGCGGATAACGTCCATCTCGTGGCCGGCGGCGATGACGTGGATGTTGGCATCGGCGGCGTAAAGTTCTTCGCTCGTGACGATGATAAGACGTCCGGTGGTGCGTTGCTCCTCGACCAGTTCGCTCAAACCGGGCTCACGTCCGGGAAAGGGGCTGTCTGCCGGCGCATCCAGCATGACCCGGTTTCCGGTTTCCGCGAAGACCGCCGAGGCGACCCAAGCGTGCAGGCTGTCCCCGTGCACACATACCTTCATGTGTTTTCTCCCTGATGTCCCGCGCGCCGGCGGATTTCCGCGAGCAATTGCCGGGTGGATGCGTCAATGCCGTCCTGGGGTTTGCCTGCCAAGGCTTCACTCATCCTGTCGGCAATTTTCTTGCCCAACTCGACACCCCACTGATCGAAGGGATTGATGTCCCAGATCACCGACATGACGAAGACCTTGTGCTCGTACAGCGCGATCAGCGCGCCCAAGGTATACGGCGTCAGCTCATCGATCAGGATGGTCGTGGACGGCTGGTTCCCGCGATAGCGCTTGAAGCCCGGCGTCTCCTGGGTATTCTCCGTGCTGGCGTCGCCCAGCATCAGGACCCGGGTTTGGGCCAGGCAGTTGGCCAGCGCCAGCTGGTGCTGCCTCTGCAGCGCCACGTGCGCCTCGGGGTTGCCGGCGAAAGCCGTATAACGCCGGACCGGCGCGATAAAATCCGAGGATACCGCTTGCGTGCCCTGATGAAGCAACTGGTAAAACGCATGCTGGGCGTTAGGTCCGACTTCCCCCCACAGGACCGGGCAGGTACCGTAATCGATCGGCCGCCCTTCGCGATCGACCGACTTGCCGTTGCTTTCCATTTCCAGCTGGGTGAGATACGCCGGGAAATATTTCAGGCGGCCGTCATACGGCAGGACCGTGTGCGCGCGGATATCGAGGAACGTCGCGTTCCAGACCCCGACCAGCCCCAGCATGACCGGCAGGTTGGAGGCGGGCGGTTCAGTCCGGAAATGATTATCAAGGAAATGCGCGCCGGCCAGCATGGCCTCGAAATTCGCCATGCCGATTTTCAGGGCAACAGGAAGCCCGATCGCGGACCACAGCGAAAAGCGCCCGCCAACCCACTCCCAGAACAGCACCTGATTGCATTCAGGAATCCCCCAATCGCTCATGCGCCGCGGCTGCGTGGATACGCCGATGAAATGGTGGGAAATCACCAGATCCCTGTCGCCGGCCTTCTTCAGCATCCATTGCAATGCCGTATGCGCGTTGGACAAGGTGTCCACCGTGGTGAAGGACTTCGACGAAATGATGAACAGCGTTGTCTCCGGCCGCAAGGTCCCGAGCAAATCCGCCATCTGCGTGCCGTCGATCGAGCTGACGAAATGGATGCGGAGACTGAGGGCCTCTTCGGGCACAAACTCCCCCAGCGCCTGACACGCCATGAACGGCCCCAGGTCGGACCCGCCGACCCCGATGTTCACGACATCGGTGATCGCACGACCGGAAAAACCGCGCCACTGCCGGGAGTGAATCCGGGAGACAATGTCACGTACCCGGGCCAGGCTTTCGTGCACGGACACGACCACGTTTTGTCCATCGACCCTCAACTCCGAGCCGGGGGGCAAACGGAGTGCGGTATGCAGCGCAGCACGCCCCTCCGTATTGTTGACAGGCTCGCCCGCCATCAGGCTGATAATGGCCTTGCCAAGCCCGACGGCCTCGGCCAGCTTGACCAGTCCCTGAAAAACGGAGAGATCCAGTTTCTGCTTCGAGAAGTCGAGGCAAATCGGTCCGGCACTCAATTTCAAGCTCGCGGCGCGTGCCTCATCCTGCGCCAACTCGCGAAGGTGGATGTGCCCGATCGCCTTGGCCTTGCCTTGAAGGTAACACCACTCCGGGAGTTCGGAGCGCGGAATGCTACGCATGCCTTACCCCCTGAGCTGATCCAGCCATGTGCGGAAGTCCTCGCCCAGTTGCGGATCCCGCAACGCCAGGGATACATTGGCCTGCAGGTAGCCCAATTTGCTGCCGCAATCATGCCGTACTCCGGAGAAACGGTGAGGACGGAATACATGGGATGACAGCAGCGCGGCGATACCGTCCGTCAACTGGATTTCTCCCCCGGCACCCGGCTTCACATGGCGCAGGGCATCGAAAATCCCGCCCGGCAAGACATAGCGCCCCACCACGGCCAAGGTGCTGGGCGCCTCCGCCGGCTTCGGTTTTTCTACCATGGCGATGACCCTGCCGTTCCCGTCCAGGGAGACGACGCCGTACTTGTCGGTCTTGTCGCGCGGTACATTCTCCACCGCCAGGGAATAGACTCCCTCCGCATGAAGCGCAACCATGTCGCCCATGCAGCCTACCCGGTCCGGATCATCAATCATGTCGTCCGGCAGCATGACGGCGAAATCGCGCTTGCCGACCACCGGCTCGGCGCACAGTACGGCGTGTCCGAGCCCGAGCGCCTTGGGTTGCCGCACCACGGTGACCGTCATGCCGTCAGGCAGCGCGGTACGCACCGCATCCAGCAATGCCGTCTTGTTTGATGAGGCCAAGGTATGTTCAAGCTCGAAGGACGTGTCAAAATGGTCTTCGATGGCGCGCTTGGCGCCGCTGGTAACCAAAACCACATGCCGGATACCCGCCCGATGCGCTTCTTCGACCGCCCACTGGATCAGGGGCTTGTCCAGCACCGGCAGCATTTCCTTGGGCACGGCCTTGGTGGCCGGGAGAAAGCGGGTGCCAAGCCCCGCCACGGGAAAAACCACGACTTCAATGCTCAATTTCAACTCCTGCGTTCATTCCTGACAGACAATTTCAAGACATCCCGTGGCAACGGATTCTAACGTATCCGCCTATCAAAGAAGCTCCCCCCAAAGGAAGAATTAATCAAGACGCATGCAAAAACACGGCTGTAATATCGTGACGATTGACATTGCTTTCAGGCCTGGAATGGATAAGACTATGGTGTTAGCTTTCTGCGCCGTGACGATTTCTCGAAGCGTACATGCGTCCGGCACCAGGGTCTGAACCGACGGCCCCACTTCACGAGGAGCACGCCATGCCCACCTCTTCGGGTATCAGCAACCACACCTACAAACTCACCGACTTTGTATTCCGTGTGGCCAACATACTCCTGATTTCCCTCGGGCTGGTCATCACCCACCTGTGCTTTTCACTGGAATGGCAGCAGTCCAGCTCCTTGCTGTTGCTGTTTTCCATAGTTTTTTACCAGTTGGCCGCCTCCCACTCCGGCATCGCGGACTCCCAGCGCAGCATTTCGCTTCAGCAGCAACTCACCCAGACGCTGCTTGCGCTGGGCGGGACTTTCATCCTCGTCGTCATGGCATCCGGCCTCAGCAACCGGATGCACAGTCTCGCCACTCGTCCCTTCCTGGCGCTTTGGTTCCTGATCGACGCCGTACTGCTTCTGGCGTGGGCGGCGATCGTGCGAAAATCCATCGGCTTCTTCCGGACACTCGGTTTCAACCGTCGCAGCACCGCGATTGTCGGTACAGGCGACCTGGGGCGATCACTGGCTGAACGCTTTTGCCGTCATGCCTGGATGGGGATCGATGTTCAGGGATTTTACGATATCGCGCCGAACGAGCACGTTGATCACATCGACGCCGTTCCGGTTCTCGGCGATCTGGATCGCTTGCTCCAGGATGCCCGTTCGGGTCGGTTTGATCGCGTCTACATCACTCTGCCGCTCTCTGCCGAACCCCAGATTCGCATGTTGGTGGACGGCCTTTCCGACAGCACGACAAGCGTCTTCCTCGTGCCCGACGTATTCATCTTCGACCTGCTGAATTCACGCCAGACCTCCATCGACGGCCTGCCGGCCATCAGCATTTACGATACGCCGTTCACTTTCTCCGACAGCGTCCTGAAGCGCGGTTTCGATATTTTCGGCAGCCTGGCCATCCTGTCAGTCATTGCCTTGCCGATGCTGGTCATTGCCGCCGCAGTCCGGCTGACGTCGAAAGGGCCCGCCATTTTCAAGCAGATTCGCTACGGACTGGATGGCAAGCCGATCGAGGTCTGGAAGTTCCGCAGCATGACCGTCATGGACAACGGCAACGTCGTGAAGCAGGCCACCAAGGGCGATGCGCGAATCACGCCCTTGGGCGCGTTCCTGCGCCGCACCTCGCTTGATGAATTGCCGCAATTCATCAATGTCCTGCAAGGACAGATGTCGATCGTGGGGCCACGTCCCCACGCGGTCGCCCACAATGAGGAATACCGGCGCCTGATCAAGGGCTACATGTTGCGGCACAAAGTAAAGCCGGGCATCACCGGATGGGCGCAGATCAACGGCTGGCGTGGCGAGACCGACACGCTCGAGAAAATGGAGAACCGCGTCCGGTATGACATCGATTACATCCGTCACTGGTCCATCTGGTTGGACGTGAAAATCGTTTTCCTGACCGTGTTCAAGGGCTTTGTCAGCAAGAACGCCTACTGACTCACGCATGTTCGTACCAGGGGCCGCAAGGCCCTTTTTCATGCGTGCCGATCCGGTCGGCGGCTGTCACTTTGCGTTGTTCCCGCCCGCCCGCCGCCGTACAATACCCGGCTTCCCGCCTGACCCTCCGGATCGCCATGACCTCGCTGAATCCCCGCCAACACGAAGCCATGAAGTACATCGACGGCCCGTTGCTGGTCCTGGCCGGCGCGGGCTCCGGCAAGACTTCCGTCATCACCCGCAAGATCGCCTACCTGATCGACGAGTGCGGCATCAAGGCGAACCGGATCTACGCGGTCACCTTCACCAACAAGGCCGCGCGGGAAATGAAGGAGCGGGTCGGCAAACTGCTCAGCGGCAAGTCCGGCCAGGGACTGACCGTGTCCACCTTCCATACGCTCGGCCTGACGATGATCCGCTACGAGCTGGAAGCCTGCGGCCTCAAGCCGAACTTCTCGATACTGGATGCGGATGACGCCCAGCGCCTGATGGCTGACCTGCTGCACCGGGACAACAATCCCGAGAAAGACGCCAAGCAGGTGCTGAAATATGTCCAGAAAAAGATTTCCGACTGGAAAAACGACCTGATCATGCCGCCGCAGGCTGTGAGCGTGGCCAACACTCGGGAAGATCTTATCGCCGCGCAGATTTACGACGCCTACCAGCGCCACCTGCGCGCCTACAACGCCGTGGATTTTGACGACCTGATCGCCCTGCCCACCCGTCTGTTGCTGGACAATGCGGATATCCGCAACAAGTGGCAGGATCGCGTGCACTACATGCTGGTGGATGAGTATCAGGACACCAACACGGCGCAATACCTGCTGGTCAAGCTGCTGGTCGGTACGCGCGCCCGGTTTACCGCCGTGGGCGACGACGACCAGAGCATTTACGCCTGGCGGGGCGCGCGGCCGGAAAACATGATCCAGCTCACCAAGGACTACCCCCAACTCAAGGTTATCAAGCTGGAACAGAACTACCGCTCCATGGCGCGCATTCTCAATGCTGCCAACGCAGTGATCGCCAACAATCCCCATGTATTCGAGAAAAAGCTCTGGAGCCAGCACGGACTGGGCGATCGCATCCGCATCATCACCTGCCCCACCGACCGGGATGAAGCCGAACGCGTCGCCAATGACCTGATCCACCACAAGCTGATGAACCGCAAGACCTTCAAGGATTACGCCGTGCTGTACCGGGGCAACTTCCAGGCGAAGGCGATCGAAACCCAGTTCCGCGAACTGCAGATTCCCTACAAGCTTTCCGGCGGCACCTCGTTCTATGCGCGCGCGGAAATCAAGGACCTGATGGCCTACTTGCGCCTCATCATCAATCCGGACGACGACAGCGCCTTCCTGCGCATCATCAATACGCCCAAGCGCGCCATCGGCCCCGCAACGCTCGAGAAGCTGGGAGCATATGCGCAACAGCGCGGCGTGTCGCTGCTCACGGCCTGTCAGGAATTGGGACTGGCCGAGCATCTGGGCCAGAAGAAGGCGCTGGTGACACTGCAGGAGTTCGCGCAGTGGCTGGAACACCATACCCGTGAAATCCTCGACACCACCGATCCGGTGCCGCAGATCCGCAAGCTGTTGGGCGATATCGACTACGAAGACTACATCCGTGAGCAGGCTCCGACACCTCAGGGCGCGGAATCCCGCATTGAAAACGTCAATTTCCTGCTCAATTCGATCCAGGGGATGCTGAATAAGGCCGAGAGCGAGGATGACCGCAATATCGAAAGCGTGATCCGCAAGCTGGTGCTGATCGATCTGCTGGAGCAGCAGGCCGAGGAAGATGATAGCGACCGCGTACAATTGCTGACCCTGCATGCCGCCAAGGGGCTCGAATTTCCGCATGTGTACATGATCGGGATGGAGGAGGAATTGCTGCCCCACCGCAACAGCATTGAAGGAGATACGGTCGAAGAAGAGCGTCGACTGATGTATGTCGGCATCACTCGCGCCAAACAGTCGCTGACGCTGACTCTGGCGGAACGCCGCAAGGCGGGAGGCGACTTTCGCGCCACCTTGCCCAGCCGATTCCTCGAAGAACTGCCGCATGACGAACTGGAGTGGATCGGCCGCCGCGCCGATTCCCGCAGCCCGCAAGAAAAGAAACAGCTGGGAGCGGCCCACCTGGCCAACCTGCGCGCCCTATTGAAATAACCGGAGAGTCACCATGACCGATGAAATGCTTACTGACCTTGGCATGAAGCTGGTGCTACCCCTCTTTATCGGCTTCCTGCTCTTCATCATTTACGATCTGGCCAAAAAGTCGAAGGCCGGCAAGACGGGGACGATCGCGCTCTTTGTAGCGCTCGGCGTCGGTTTTCTCGGCTTCATCATCAAAGCCGTACTTCAGTATTTCATGGAAAAGTGACTCCCAAACATAGCCCTGCCATAAAAAAACCCGCATGAATCAGACTGTGTAAAAACACTGTCGCGTTGAGCGGTTGAACAGAACGCCCCATCATTATTGGGGCGTTCCTGTTTTCGGACGAACGACCTTCATCAGCCTTCCTGCCTGCCCACGCCCCTGTATCAG
>JAYRMT010000132.1:0-8544 GCA_041912575.1 Fluviicoccus sp.
ACCCGGACGGCATCGAGATCAAGAAGAACAAGGACGCCAACGGCATTCCGCTGGACGGCATCCCGTTCCATCCGTACTACACCGTGCATGACCTGGTGGGTATCGTGGTCTTCCTGGCCGTGTTCTGTACCGTGATTTTCTTCTTCCCGGATGGCGGCGGTTATTTCCTGGAAAAGCCGAACTTTGAGCCGGCCAATCCCCTGAAGACTCCGCCGCACATCGCGCCGGTGTGGTACTACACGCCGTTCTACGCCATCCTGCGCGCCGTGCCGTCCAAGCTGGGCGGGGTGATCGCGATGGGCGGCGCCATTGCCATCCTGTTCGTGTTGCCCTGGCTGGATCGCAGCCCGGTCAAGTCGATCCGTTACAAGGGCTGGATGAGCAAGCTGGCGCTCGCCGTGTTCGTGATCAGCTTCGTCGGCCTCGGTTACCTGGGTGCTGTTCCGGCAGACCCGGTGAAGACGATCATCTCGCGCATCCTGACGGTCCTGTACTTCCTGTTCTTCCTTCTGATGCCGATCTACACGTCCATCGAGACCTGTAAGCGGCCGCCGAAGCGTGTTACCTGGAGTGCCCACTGATGAAAAAGCTTTTCCTGATGCTGGCCCTGCTGGTCAGTCCGGTTTTGGCGCAAGCTTCTGAAGTCCAGTGCGGTGAGTTGCCGGAATGCGAGAAGGCTCCGGTGAACCTCAAGGACAAGGAGTCCCTGCAGCGGGGCGCTTCCCTGTTCATCAGCTACTGCACGGGATGCCACTCCGCCCGGTCCATGCGCTATGAGCGCGTGGCGGACGATCTGGGCATCGACAAGGAGCTGATGAAGCAGTACATGATGTTCACCACCGACAAGATTGGCGACGGGATCGATCCGAAGTTCAACAAGAAGGACCAGGCCAAGTGGTTCGGCAATGCGCCGCCCGACCTGACCCTGGAAACCCGTCTCCGTAGTCCGGACTGGGTGTATTCCTACCTGCTGAACTTCTATCCGGATCCGAAGCGTCCTTGGGGCGTGAACAACCGGGTGTTCAAGGATGTGGCGATGCCGCATGTCCTGACCAGCCTGGAGCAGGATCTGGGTCCGGAAGGATATGAGGCGGCGGTGGGCGATCTCGTCAACTTCATGACCTACATGTCCGAACCGAGCCAGATGGAACGTCGCCAGTTGGGTGTCTGGGTGCTGCTCTTCCTGTTGATCCTGTTTGTGCCGGTTTACCTGCTGAACAAGGAATACTGGAAGGATGTGAAGTAAGCATCGGCATGCGGTCATGGGACGCGGGCCTGTGTCCCGTCCCGAAAGGGCGACGTTAGCGACGTCGCCCTTTTTCATTCCTACAACGGGCGAGAGCGACAACGATCATGATGCCGAAGCGTGCGGGAGCGGTGCTCTATGCCGGCGTTGATGACCATTTAAGTCACCGCATCCGGTTGGTCGTGGCGGAAAAGCAGGTGTTGGTGGAGTTGGTGCTGGTGGAGCCCGGGGTTTACCCGGAGGATCTGTCCTCGCTGAATCCCTATAACTCGTTGCCGACCCTGGTCGACCGTGATCTCTGCCTCTACGAGACGCGAATCATCATGGATTATCTCGAGGAGAGATATCCGCAACCTCCACTGTTGCCGCTGGGGCCTGCCGCGCGCGCGCAAGTTCGGCAGTACGTTGCCCGCATTGATCGCGAGTGGACGCCCCTGATTACCAGGATCATCCAGTCTCCCGAGCCCGCCATCGTGTCGGCCGCGCGAAAGGCATTGCGTGACCACTTGATCACCATCAGTCCGATTTTCCTCGAAAAGCCGTATTTCATGAGTGACGAGCTGACGCAGGCGGATTGCGTGATGGCGCCGATCCTTTGGCGGCTCAAGGCACTGGGCATTGAGCTGCCAGACAGGCCCTGCCGAGGATTGTTCCGATACAGGGATCGTTTGTTTTCACGCCCCGCATTTCAGGCCAGCTTGACGGATGCGGAGCGGCTGCACGCAGTCCGGCGGTAACGCTCGCATGCCGGTCTGGCGGTTCGCTGCCGATCGCGCGGCGATGACGCCAATGGATGGGCGCTTCCGGGTGTTCGTCGACTGGGTCAATCCATGCAAGCCCTTTTCAGCTACAATGTTCTGACATCCCAGTTATCAGATTCATGAGGCTGCCCATGACGCCCAGTCGTCCCTATCTCGTCCGCGCCATTTACGAATGGCTGGTGGACAATCAGGCGACTCCCTACCTGCTGATCGATGCGACCGTCTCCGGCGTTCGTGTACCGCCGCAGTACATCAAGGATGGCAAGATTGTCCTGAATATCGCCCCTCATGCTGTCAAGGATTTCATGGTCCGGAATGACGAGGTGACGTTCTCGGCGCGTTTCAACGGGGCCGCGATGTCCATCATGGCGCCGATGTCTGCAGTACTGGCGATCTATGCGCGGGAGAACGGGCAGGGCATGTTCTTTGATGCCAACGAGGAGTTTTCCGAGGCGTCCGGAAGCGAGGCGGGCGCGGTGGAGCCAGTCCTTTCGGCCGTGCCCAGCGCCCCGGCGGCGCCCGTGGTGCCGGAGGAGGATGAGGAGTCTTCTTCCGGCCGCCCGCGCCCGGCGCAAGGGCGGCCGACGCTGCATGTGGTCAAGTAGTTCGACCGTCCCTTATTCCGGAAGGTAATCCACCAGCTTGACCAGTTTTTTCACGTCAGGCGTGTCGAGCACCATGCGCTCGGCGCGCTCGGCGTCCGTCCGTTTCAATTTCGCCATCAAATAGACCACGCCGTCCTCTACCAGCACCTTGCACTGGCTGCTGGGGAAGTCCTTGGCAAAGGTCAGGGCGGTTCCAATCCGTGCGCTGATGACACCGTCTTTGGCGCGCGTCAGGTAGGGGCTCGGATCGCCAACGGTCAGTTCGTTATGGACGCTGCGAACTTCCCGCATGTCCTTCACGCTGCTTTCCGCAACCCGCGCCAGCTCCGCGCGCGGGACTTGTCCGGCCAGCAGGACATTCCCGAAGAAACTCATGATCAGGATGTGCGCATCGCGGAATTCCGGGTTGAGCTTGTAGAAGTTGATGGCGGCGGTTTTCTCGATGCTGATGTCTTCGACCCGCTGACTGAGTGTGCGTTCGCCTTCGGATGCGCCGACAAGGCCCGGGCCGGAGGTCGCGGCAATGAATTGCGAGCAGCCTGTGCCGAGCAGGCAGACGGCGAGCCAGGCGGATTTAGAGATCGAAGGAAGTTTCATCATGGACACCAAAAAGCGCGTTGTCGATCAGGTCGCTGCAGCAATGCAGCACGAATAACTGAAGCTCCTGGACCAGGGCGGGGTCGGTCACCGGTAAGGTCAGCCGGTTTTCCGGTTCCAGATCCTCGGGGCAGGGGATGCCGTGCTCGTCGCACATCACCAGCACCTTGCATTGCTGGTCCATGGCGGTGCGGATGGCTCCCTGAAGCGCAGGGTGATCGCTGCCGGCCAGAGTAAGCAGGATATCGCCGGGTTGCGCCAAGGCCTGGATGGCGCGACTGAACATGCCTTCGGGCGAGTCGACCAGGACCGGGCCCACCAAGGCGCTTTCCGGGGTCAGCGCCAGCGCCGGAAATGCCGGGCGCTCGCATTCGAATCGGTTGACCAGGTTGGCCACAAAGGTGCGGGCGTTATTCCCGTAAATGCCCAGGCCGCAACAGATGACCTTGTTCTCCTGCATGAGGCAGTCGATCAGCCGGTTGGCAAAGTGGCTGATGGTTTCTTCGTGCAGCTCCATGAGCTGGTTGATGGCGGCGTGGTGCGCGTCGGCGCGGTGGCGGATCACGTCAAGCATGAGTTACTCGGCAAGGAAGGCGGCCGGGATCCAGTCCAGCGACCATGCCTCCTGATGGTATCGGGCGGCAATGACGTCAAACCGGATGGCGTAATGGGCAAACCGGGGATGATTTAGCAGAAAGTAACGTGCGGTCGCAATGATTTTGCGTTGCTTTCCCGTCGTGACCGATTGCAGGGCGCCGCCGAAGTCCCCCCGATTCCTGCATCGGACCTCGATGAAGGCCAGTTGGTCGCCCTTTGCCATGACGAGATCGATCTCGCCGCGTCGGCAGCGGTAATTGCGACAGACCAGCCGGTATCCTTTCGCCATCAGGTGCTGCTCCGCCGCCGCTTCAGCGGCTTTGCCCGTTTCGAGCCGGGAGTTCAACGGCTTTTCCATCCTGGATTTCCATGCAGACAGGGGTACGGATCAGGTTGTCCCGATCCAGGTTGATCAGGCCGGTCCGGGCGGCGATCTGGACAGGGCGGGTCGCCGGGAGCATGCCCGCCAGTTGCCAGGCGTCGCCGCCCATGGCCATCAGCCGGTTGTAACCGCCGGATTCGGGAGGCGCGATACTGTGCAGGACCAGATTTTCCGCCCAGCGCGAGCCCAGGTTCCAGGGCAAGCTGCACAGGCGTACGCCGTCGAGATCGCGCCGTTGGACCATCGGCGCCTCCTCGTCAAAGGCTGTGGAGACGGTGTAAACGGGTAAGGGGGTGCGGCGGTAGTAGGGTAGCAGGGTCTGCACTTGCGGAGTCAGCCCGGGGGTGACAACGACCAACGCCTGTGCAGTGCCGAGGCCCGCCCCCCCAAGCAATTGACGGAAGGCGGCGCTGATGCCGCCGTCCTTGCTGTCCTGAAGGACGTGCATGGACCGGACCTCGCCGTTGGCGGCCTCCCAGGCCATGATGAATGCCTGGCGCAGGCGGTCGCTGGCTTCGTCGGGACCCATGAGGATGCTGACGCGCCGGATGCCGTCCTGCTGGAGCTGTCTGGCCAGCGCGGGCATCTCGTCGTCAGGGGACAGGGACAGTTGCCAGACGCCATGCGCTGCGCTGCCAGCCCGGTTAAGGGTCAGGACGGGAAGATCGGGCGGCGCGGCCGTGACGCTGGCGACCTGTTCTTTCAGCAAGGGGCCGATTACCGCACGGGTATCGCGTTCGACGGCGGCGGCGAACAGGGGGGGCAGCGGCCGGTCGGCGGGCGTGTCGTGAAAGCGCAGCGCCGTGCTGGCCTTCTCCTCGGGAGAGGCCTGATAATATGCGGCGACCAGCCCGTCGCGCACGGCGAGCGCCGCCTTCGCGTTGGGGCCGCTGAAAGGCAGCATGACCGCCATTTCCGCTCCGGCGGCGTAGAGGGGCAGCGCCGACAGCGCGCCCAGCAACAGGCTCCTTTTCCACATGAACCGAGACTCCATGCCATGACCGGCGTACTGTATGTGGTTGCCACCCCGATTGGCAATCTGGATGACTTCACGCCGCGCGCTGCCGCCGTTCTGAAACAGGTGGCGCTGATTGCCGCCGAGGATACGCGTCACTCCGCCCGGCTGATGCAGCACTTCGGCATCGCCACGCCCATGCTGGCGGTGCATGACCATAATGAGCAGTCGCGGGTCGACGGTTTGGTGGCGCGATTGCTAGCGGGCGAGTCTGTGGCGCTGATCTCCGATGCGGGGACGCCGTTGGTCAGTGATCCGGGGTATCGCCTGACGCGCGCCGCACACGATGCCGGTATTCGTGTTGCGCCTGTGCCGGGCCCGTGTGCGGCCATCGCCGCGTTATCCGCTGCCGGGCTCCCCACGGATCGCTTTGTCTTCGAGGGATTCCTTCCCGCCAAATCGGGCCAGCGGCGTGCGCGTCTCGCCGAGCTCGCCGGCGATACGCGCACACTGGTTTTTTATGAGGCGCCGCACCGGATCGCGGAGTGCCTCGGGGATATGGCGCATGTTCTTGGCGAGGGTCGCCTGGCGGCCTTGGGGCGCGAGCTGACCAAGACCTTCGAAACTGTGCGTCGGCTGCCCCTCGGCGAGATGCGCGTGTGGGTGGAAGGCGACCCCAATCAGCAGAAAGGGGAGATTGTTCTGGTGGTGGAGGGTGCGACGGTCGCGCCCGATGCGGAGGGCGATCTCAAGACGGATGAGCTGCTTGGCCGGTTGTTGGGGTATCTGTCGGTGCGGCAGGCGGCGCAGTTGGCGGCGGAGCTGACCGGAGGGAAGAAGAACCGGCTGTATGAGCGCGCGCTGGCTCTGCATGCCGCGCGCGAAGGCGGCGCGTGACGGGAAAGAAAGCGCTTGCCAGCGGGACAAACCCTGTTATCCTTGCCGCGCGAGCCGGTCGGACGGTCGCTGCCCGTGAAAACGGGGGGAGGAAAGTCCGGGCTTCATAGGGCAAGGTGCCAGGTAACGCCTGGGCGGCGCGAGCCGACGGAAAGTGCAACAGAGAGCTGAACCGCCGATGTACGGGAAACCGTGCAGGTAAGGGTGAAAAGGTGCGGTAAGAGCGCACCGCACGCCGGGTAACCGGTCGTGGCAGGGTAAACCCCACCGGAAGCAAGACCAAATAGGCATCCATTGGCGTGGCCCGCGCCGGATGCGGGTAGGTTGCTTGAGCGCACGGGTGACCGTGCGCCTAGAGGAATGACCGTCCTCGACAGAACCCGGCTTACAGGCCGGCTCGCACCTTCTTTTCTGTCGATCGCCGGGGATTTACCCGGTGACAAAACTGAAACAATTCCCCGGGACTTAAAGTGCTTTCTGAGCACTTGCGCACAGTGTGTTGATTTGCGCTTCGCGCATTTTATATTCGCGCCCTAAGTCCATGAAATTCAGCGCAAAAAATCCTTGTGCCGCAAGGCTTGGCGGCTTGACGCTGACCGTTCGCGTCTCTATAGTCATCCGCTTATCGGAAAAGTCCCGGCGCCTCGCGCCCCGGGGCTTTTTTTACAGGCTTTTTCCCGTTTTTTGTGCCGCCGCACTGGCTATTTTGGCGCCCGTATGAACAGCCCGTTGTCGCACCAGTCCGTATTACTCGAAGAAACCGTGCAAGCGGTCCTGGGCTCCCCTGACGGCGTCTATGTCGATGCCACCTTCGGGCGGGGCGGTCACTCGCGCCGTCTGCTGTCCCTGCTGGCGCCGTCTGGCCGCGTGATTGCTTTCGACAAGGATCCCGAGGCCGTTGCGGAGGCCCGGCGTCTGGAGGCCGAGGACTCCCGCTTCCGCATCGTGCACGACAGTTTCGCGAGTTTGGGCGCGGTGATGGATGCGGCGGGCCTGAGCGGACAGGTCGCCGGCGTCATGGCGGATCTCGGCGTGTCGTCCCCCCAGCTGGATGATCCCCTGCGCGGCTTCAGTTTCCAGGCCGACGGCCCTCTGGACATGCGGATGGACACCACGCGCGGCGAGAGCGCGGCGGACTGGCTGGCGCGAACCGGAGAGTCGGAGCTGGCCGATGTCCTCTTCCAGTATGGTGAAGAGCGCTACAGCCGTCGCATCGCGCGCGCCATCAAGCAAAGTCCCGAGCCTGTCCTTCGCACCCGGCAGCTGGCCGAGATCGTGGCGGCGGCGCATCCCGCCTGGGAGCGGCACAAGCATCCCGCGACCCGCAGCTTCCAGGCGATCCGCATCGCCGTGAATGCCGAACTCGCCGATGTGGAGCGATTCCTGCCTCAGGCGTTGGCCGTGTTGCGGCCCGGCGGACGTCTGGCGGTGATCAGCTTTCATTCCCTGGAGGACCGGCTGGTCAAGCGTTTCTTCCAGCGGCAGTCCCGCGGCGATGATCTGCCGCGCGACCTGCCGGTCAGGGCGGCGGACCTTCAGCCCCGCCTGCGCATCCTCGGCAAGACCGATCCCACTGCGGAAGAGATCCGGGTCAATGCCCGGGCGCGAAGCGCACACCTGCGGGTGGCAGAGAAACTTGAGATGCAGCCGTCATGATCCTGGATATCCTCCGTCGCAGCTTTCGCCCGGGCATCAACGCCATGCTCACCGCCCTGATCGTGGTGGTGTTGGTGGGTTCCGCCGTGGCGGTGGCCTACAGCGTGCATAGCGCGCGACTCGACCTGCAGGAGCTGCAAGCGCTGGAGGACGAGAAAACCCGGCTTGACGTTGAATGGGGGCAGTTGCTGCTGGAGCAGCATGCCTGGGGGGCTTACGGCCGTATCGGCAAGCTTGCCGCCGAAGAGTTGCAGATGATGCCGCCGCTTCCCCAGTCCGTGGTGATGGTGCAGCAATGAAGACAGTCTCATCCCGTCAGGGCGTTAGCGGTCGCGGAGAGGCGGCGCTGGATTTCGAGGGGCGCCACCGGCTTCTGCAGGTCTTGCTGGCGTTGATGTTCCTCGGCATGGCGGTGCGTGCGGTTTACCTGCACGTGATCGACAAGGACTTCCTGCGTCGCCAGGGCGATGCCCGGATGTTGCGCAAGGAGGCCATTCCGTCACACCGCGGCATGGTCATGGACCGGAACGGTGTGCCGTTGGCGGTCAGCACGCCCGTCGTCTCGCTATGGATCAATCCGAAAGAGGTCGCCGAACTGGCGCGCCCTGTCGATCCCAAGCATCCGCCGCGCGTGCTGGATGTGCCTGAGCTGGCGCGCGCCATCGGCATGGATCCGGCGGTGTTGGCAGATAAGCTGAAGCGCAATGAGGGTAAGGAGTTTGTCTACCTCAAGCGCAGCCTCGCGCCCGATGTCGCGCAGGTGGTCATGGATCGCGGATTCCCCGGCGTCTACGCCATGAACGAATACAAGCGCTATTACCCCGAAGGGGAGTCCACCGCGCATGTCC
>JAYRMT010000133.1:0-8467 GCA_041912575.1 Fluviicoccus sp.
CTCGTTGGTGAAGATTTCCGCCAGGAACTTGTCGCGGATGACCGGGAAGTCGTCCGGGTTGCGCACCACCTCGATGCCGGTGGCGCGCTGCACCCACTCGTGCATCTCCAGCGCCTGCGGGTTTTGCAGGGCCTGTGACTCGGCGTCGCGCAGCAGGGAGAGGTTCACCGCCGCGTAATGCGCGTGCTGGCGCATTTCCGGCAGGTACAGGTTGACCCAGAAGAAGGCCAGCGAGAGAAACTGGCTGACCACCAGCACGATGCTGATGACCGCCGTGGTCCGCCAAAGCGCGCTTTTCGGCTTGAAGCGGTTCCAGAATCCCGTCAGACCGCCGCCGCTGGACATGGCTTATTCCTTGCCGTCGGGCACAAACACGTAGCCCACGCCCCACACCGTCTGGATGTAGCGCGCCTTGGCCGGGTTTTCCTCGATCAGGCGGCGCAGACGCGAGACCTGCACGTCGATCGAGCGCTCCATCGCGCCCCATTCGCGGCCGCGCGCCAGGTTCATCAGCTTGTCGCGGGTCAGCGGCTCGCGCGGATGCTGCACCAGCGCCTTGAGCACGGCGAATTCGCCGGTGGTCAGCGGCACCGGGGTCCCGGCCTTGCGGAACTCGCGGGTGGACAGATCCAGCTCCCACGGGCCGAAGCGCACGATTTCCACCACCTGCGACGGCGCGCCGGGCAGCTCGCGCACCTGGCGGCGCAGCACGGCGCGGATGCGCGCCAGCAGTTCCTGCGGATTGAAGGGTTTGGGCAGGTAATCGTCCGCCCCCGCCTCCAGGCCGTTGATGCGGTCGGAATCCGCGCCGCGCGCGGTCAGCATGATGATGGGCACCGGGTTGTTGGCGGCGCGCAGGCGGCGGCAGATCGCCAGACCGTCCTCGCCGGGCAGCATGAAGTCCAGCACGATCAGCGAGAACAGCTCGCGGGCGAGGAGGCGGTCCATCTGGCCGGCATCGGGCACGGCCTTGACCGCGTAGCCCTGTTCTTCCAGGAAGCGTTGCAGCAGCGTGCGCAAGCGGACATCGTCGTCGACGACCAGGATCTTGTGGCCGTCTTTGGGATGGGAATCGTGATTATCGTGCGGGGTATCCATGGGGAATCCGGCCGTCGGGATGAATTTGTCTAAAACTACCATTTTTGCGGCAAAACCAAAACCGCCGGGGCGGAAGCTTGCGGCTATAATGCCGCCCTTTCCCGCAACCCCATGGAAACCCGCATGACTCCGATCAGCCAACGGATCGCCCAGGAACTCGGCGTCCGCTCCGAACAGGTCCAGGCCACCGTCGACCTGCTGGACGGCGGCGCCACCGTGCCCTTCATCGCCCGGTACCGCAAGGAAGTGACGCAGGGACTGGACGACACCCAGCTGCGCAACCTCCAGGAACGCCTGCTCTACCTGCGCGAACTCGAAGACCGCCGCGCCGCCATCCTCGACAGCATCCGCGAGCAGGGCAAGCTCAGTGACGAACTGAACGGCAAGATCCGCGCCGCCGACACCAAGGCCGAACTCGAAGACCTGTACCTGCCGTACAAGCCGAAGCGCACCACCAAGGGCCAGCTGGCGATCGCCGCCGGCATCCAGCCGCTGGCCGACAGCCTGCTCGCCGATCCGGCGAAATCGCCGGAAGAAGCGGCCGCCGCCTTCGTCTGCGAAGGCTACGCCGACACCAAAGCCGTGCTCGAAGGCGCGAAGTACATCCTGATGGAGCGCTTCGCCGAGGACGCCGAGCTGCTGGGCACGGTCCGGCCGTGGTTCCAGCAGGAGGCGCACCTGTTCAGCAAGGTGGCGGAAGGCAAGGAAGAGGCCGGAGCCAAGTTCCGCGACTATTTCGACTGCCATGAAGGGCTGGCCAACCTGCCCTCGCACCGCGCGCTGGCGATGTTCCGCGGCCGCAACGAAGGCATCCTGACCCTGGGCGCGAACCTGCCGGACATCGAGCCGGGGACCTCGCATCCCGGCGAGGGCATGATCGCGCGGCGCAACGGCATCCAGGACCAGGGCCGTCCGGCCGACCGCTGGCTGCAGGAAGTGGTGCGCTGGACCTGGCGCATCAAGCTGCAACCGCATCTGGAAAGCGGCGTGCTGGCCGAGCTGAAGCAGAAGGCCGACGACGAGGCGATCCGGGTCTTCGGGCAGAACCTGAAGAGCCTGCTGATGGCCGCCCCGGCGGGCCTGCGCCCGACCATGGGGCTGGACCCGGGCCTGCGCACCGGCGTCAAGGTGGCCGTGGTGGACGGCACCGGCAAGCTGGTCGCGCACACCGCGATCTTCCCGCACGAGCCGCGCAAGGACTGGGACGGCTCGCTGGCGACGCTGGCGAAGCTGTGCAAGGCGCACGGCGTCGAACTGATCGCCATCGGCAACGGCACCGCCTCCCGCGAGACCGACAAGCTGGCGGCCGAACTGATCAAAAAGCATCCGGAACTGCCGCTGACCAAGATCGTGGTCAGCGAGGCCGGCGCCTCGGTCTATTCCGCCTCCGCGCTGGCCGCCGAGGAATTCCCGGACCTGGACGTGTCCTATCGCGGCGCGGTGTCAATCGCCCGCCGCTTGCAGGACCCGCTGGCCGAACTGGTGAAGATCGAGCCGAAGGCGATCGGCGTCGGCCAGTACCAGCATGATGTCAACCAGATGCAGCTGGCGCGCGCGCTGGAAGGCGTGGTGGAAGACTGCGTGAACGCGGTAGGCGTGGATGCCAACACCGCCTCGGTGGCGCTGCTGACCCACATCGCGGGCCTGAACAAGACCATCGCCCAGAACCTGGTGAACTACCGCAACGAGCACGGCGCGTTCAAGTCCCGCAACGATCTGAAAAACGTGCCGCGCCTGGGCGCCAAGACCTTCGAGCAGGCGGCGGGCTTCCTGCGCATCCCCAACGGCGACAACCCGCTGGACGCCTCCGGCGTGCACCCGGAAGCCTATCCGGTGGTGGAGAAGATCCTGCGCGCCAAGGCGCTGGATCTGCGGGGCCTGATGGGCAACGGCGAGAAGCTGCGCGGCGTGAAGGCCAGTGAATTCACCGACGAGCGCTTCGGCCTGCCGACAGTGCAGGACATCCTCGCCGAACTGGAAAAGCCGGGCCGCGACCCGCGTCCGGCCTTTGTCGCCCCGACCTTCCTGGAGGGCGTCACCGACATCAAGGACCTGCAGCCCGGCATGGTGCTGGAAGGCGTGGTCACCAACGTCACCAACTTCGGCGCGTTTGTCGACATCGGCGTGCACCCGGACGGCCTGGTGCACATCTCGGTGCTGGCGGACAGCTTCGTCAAGGATCCGCACGCGGTGGTCAAGGCGGGCGACATCGTCAAGGTGAAAGTGGTCGAGGTGGATGTGGCGCGCAAGCGCATCGCCCTGTCGCGCCGCCTGAACGAACGTCCGGCGCCGGGCAACACGGGCGGCAAGCCGGAATCGCGAGGTCAGGGCCGCGACGGCGGACAGCGCGGCGGACCGAAAGTCACCGGCAGCGCGCCGGTGAAGGGCGGCACGCTGGGCGACCTGCTGATGAAGGCGGGCGTCCGTAAATAACCGCAACATTTGCGGAGGCTGACGGGAATCCGGCTGTGCTAAGCTGGGTTTCCGTCAGTCAGTCTCCGGACACCATGGAAATCCTGCTGCTGTTCGGCCTGATCCTGCTCAACGGCCTGTTCGCCATGGCGGAAATCGCCCTCGTGGCTTCCCGCAAGGCCCGTTTGCAGAAAATGGCCGACGCCGGCGACAGCGCCGCCGCCCGCGCGCTGCGTCTCGGCAACGACCCCACCCGCTTCATGTCCACCGTGCAGATCGGCATCACCTCGATCGGCATTCTCAGCGGCATGCTCGGCCAATCGGCCCTGGAAGCTCCCATCGAGCACTGGCTGCTGGCGCGCGGCCTGCCCGACGAAAGCAGCGGCGTCATCGCCACCGCGATCGTGGTCGCCCTGATCACCTATTTTGCCATTGTCGTCGGAGAGCTGGTGCCCAAACGCCTGGGCCAGTTGCACCCCGAACGGATCGCCCGGCTGATGGCCTTGCCGATGAGCGTGCTCGCACGCGCCGCCGGACCCTTCGTCCGCATCCTGTCCGGCTCCACCCATCTGGCGCTGCGGCTGCTGGGCGTGCGTCAGAGCGATACCCCCGCCGGAGTTACCACCGAGGAAATCCACGCCGTGCTGGAGGAAGGCACCAGCGCGGGCCTGATCGAGGTGCAGGAACACGCGATGGTGCGCAACGTCTTCCGGCTGGACGACCGCAACATCGCCTCGGTGATGGTCCCGCGTGCGGATTTCGTCAGCCTGGACCTGCAGGACCCGCTGGAGCGCCTGATCGACAAGGTGGCGAACAGCGCCTACTCCCGCTTCCCGGTCTGCAACGGCGACCCCGCCAACATTGTCGGTGTCGTGACGGCGCGGCAGGTGCTGCTGCGCGCCCTCGACCGCGCGCATTTCCGGCTGGCCGACTTCCTGGAAAAACCGGTGTTCGTGCCGGAAAGCCTGACCGCGCTGGAGCTGCTGGACACCTTCCGCACCACCGACACCCGCCTGACGCTGGTGATCAACGAATACGGCGACGTGCAGGGCCTGGTGACCGTGCACGACCTGATCGAGGCGATTACCGGCGAATTCAGCCCCGACGCCAGTGACGACGCCTGGGCGATCGCCCGCGAAGACGGCAGCTGGCTGCTGGACGGCATGATCCCGGTGGTCGAGCTCAAGGACCGGCTGGGCTTGCGCGGGCTGCCCGAGGAAGAACGCAGCCTGTACAACACGCTGAGCGGCCTGATGATGTTGCTGCTCGGCCGCCTGCCCCGCACCACCGACCGCGTGACGTGGGAGGACTGGCGCTTTGAAATCATCGACATGGACGGCAACCGCATCGACAAGGTGCTGGCCAGCCGTCTCCCCTCCGCTTCCGAGAATGACCATGACTGACCCCCGCCCGGCCAAGCCGGTGTCCGCCTCGCGCATCGACAACCATGTCTACAAGATCTTCCCCAACGACCTGAACGCCCGCAAGACCGCCTTCGGCGGCATGATCATGGCCATCGCCGACCGCGTGGCGGTGGTGGCGGCCGAGCGGCACAGCGGTGCGGTCTGCGTCACCGCCGGGGTGGATTCCTGGCATTTCGTCGCCCCGGCCAAGGAAAACGACACGCTGGTGTTCTCGGTGGCGGTGAACCGGGCCTGGACCTCGTCGATGGAAATCGGCGTGCGCGTCGAGGCCGAAAACAGCTACGACGGCACGCGCAAGCACATCGTTTCCGCCTACTTCACCTTTGTCGCGGTGGATGGCAACGACAAGCCGCTGACCGTCCCGGCGCTGCTCCCGGAAACCGAGCGCGAACGCCAGCGCTTCGAAGCCGCGGAAGTGCGGCGGCAGGCCCGCCTGTCGGTGCGCGAATCCCTGAAAGCCTTCAAGACCGACCGCACCCTCTGAGCCAACCCGTACAAGGACTTGCCATGTCGACGCCCCAACCCGGCATCCTCGCCCCGCTGCCCCCGCTGGCCCGCTACCTGACCTTCCGGCTCCGTCCCGACGGCGACCTGCCCACCGCCCTCGCCGCGCTGCGCACGCTGGCGGACGGCGACCGCCTTGTGGTCGGGCTGGGCAAGGCGCTGCTGCTGAAACTGGGCGTCGAGCAACCTTCCGTTCCGGCCTTTCCCGCCTTCACCGGCGCGGGCATCGCCATGCCCGCCACCCCGGCCGACCTGTGGTGCTGGCTGCGCGGTGAAGATCGCGGCGAATTGCTGTTGCTGGCGCAGATGCTGGAGGAAGCGCTGGCGCCCGGCTTCGCGCTGGAACAGGTGATCGACGCCTTCAAGCACCAGGACGGACGCGACCTGAGCGGCTACGAGGACGGCACCGAGAATCCCGTCGGTGACGACGCGGCGGCTGCGGCGCTGGTCAGCGGTCAGGGCGAGGGGCTGGACGGGGGCAGTTTCGTCGCGGTGCAGCAGTGGGTGCACGACATGGCCGCCTTCCGCCGCATGAGCGGCGCCGAGCAGGACGACATGATCGGCCGTCGCCGCAGCGACAACGAGGAGCTGGACGATGCACCCGAGTCCGCGCACGTGAAGCGCACGGCGCAGGAGAGTTTCAGCCCGGAAGCCTTCGTGCTGCGGCGGTCGATGCCGTGGGCGGAGGGGCAGCAGGCGGGGCTGGTGTTCACGGCCTTCGGGCATTCCACGCAGGCCTTCGCGGCGCAACTGAAGCGGATGTGCGGGCTGGAGGACGGGGTGGCGGATGCGTTGTTCCGCTTCACGCGGCCGGTGACGGGAGCGTATTTCTGGTGTCCGCCGATTGTGGATGGGCAACTCGCTTTGCCGAACCCTGATGCTTGAGGTACCAGATGTTCACAGAATTCATCAACGATGAAGCGGGCTATCTTGCCTGGGTTCAGAACAATCCCGAAGGCTTTGTTCTGAATATCGACCATGAAGGCTACTTTCCACAGTATCCAATGGTTCACAAGGCAACACATAAGCTGATTTCCAGCCCGGCAAGGACCAATTACACCACTGGAAAATACTACAAGGTCTGCTCCTCAGACCTGAAAGTTCTCGAAGAATGGTCACAGACGCACCGCCAAAAGAAAGTGACGTTATGTGCAACCTGCATGTAATCGCTCAGAAGTCGGCTCAAAAACACGGATACCGGTAATCCGGCAACCCGTCGCGGAACGGCGGGTAATCCTCCCCGACAATCAGCGGCGCGAGGTAACGCCGCCCCGCCTCGCTGAGCGCATAGCCGTCCGGCGTCAGGAATTCCGGCGGCACCCGCCGCTCCGGCCCGGTCACCACGTCCAGCCCGACAGGCACGATGTCCCACGCATAGGGCGCATCCGCCAGCCGCCGGATCACCGGGCTGAAATCCCGCTCCCCCGCCAGCGCCAGCCGCACCGCCGCCGCGCCGGTCGCGCGCGCCTGCGCCACATCGGTTGCCGAGGCCAGGTGCCTCGCCGAGCGTTGCAGGTAATCCGCCACGCCCCAATGCACCTTGTAGCCCAGCCGCTCGCGCACCAGCGCCGCCAGCGCCGGAGCCACGCCGCCGAGCTGGCGGTCGCCCGCCGCGTCGCGCTCGCCGGTGGCGTGCAGCAGCTGCCCGTCCGGCCCGGTGATCCCCTCGGACGCCGCCACCGCGCAATGACCCAGGCGCTCCACCGTCTCGCGCACCCGCTTCAGGAAATCTTCCGCATCAAAGGTCCGTTCCGGCAGCAACAACAGTTGCGGATCGTCGCCGGGACGACGCGCCGCCAGCCCGCAGGCGGCCGTCAGCCAGCCGCTGTAGCGGCCCATGGTTTCCAGGATGAACACCTTGCTGGAACTGCCCGCCATGGCTTCCAGATCCAGCCCGGCCTCGCGCAGGGAGGTGGCGAGGTACTTGGCCGCCGAACCGAAGCCGGGGCAGGCGTCGGTGCCGGGGATGTCGTTGTCGATGGTCTTGGGGACATGCACGACATTCAGCGGATAGCCCGCCGCCGTCGCGATGGCGCGGATGTCCTGGCAGGCGCGGGCCGCGCCGCCGCCGCCGTTGTAGAAAAAGGTACCGATGCGGTGCCGTGACAGTACCTCGATCAACCGCGTGTGCTCTTCCGGGGCAATGACATGACGGCAGGTGCCGAGCGCCGCCGAGGGGCTGTGATGCAAGGCCTCCAGCGCGGCCGCATCCAGTCCGCCCAGATCGACCAGCCGTTCTTCGAGGAAACCGACCACGCCGTCGCGCGCGCCGTACAGCCGCGCGCCGGCGGGGGCCAGGGATTGCCAGGCGGCGATCAGGCCGGCGGCGGGGCTGTTGAGGACGGCGGTGACGCCGCCGGCCTGGGCATAGAGGGCGTTGGGGTTCACGGGATCATCCGGATGACCGGCCTGTGCGATGCGCGCCGGGCCGGGTTAGAGTGACAGGGTGTTTCATACCATCAGCGGACTACACGACGCAACGCGACCTGCCGGGAGAATCCTCATGACCCTCCGCATCCTGCAACTCGGTTCCCCCCGCCAGGACGGGGAAGGCCTGCGCCTGGGCACCGTGCGACGCCCGCCGCGCGGCGTGCCGAAAAACGAGTTCGCCAGCCGGGATTACTACGATGTCTGGATGCCGTTGCTGTCGCCGAGTCCCGAACTGATGCAGGCCGGAAAGGCGGCGGAAAGCGAGAAGGACTGGGCGGATTTCGTGAAGCGTTTCCGCAAGGAGATGGCGGAACCGGAAGCGGCGCGCCAGCTGGATTTCCTGGCGGCGCTGTCGCACCGGACGGACCTGTCGCTGGGGTGTTATTGCGAACAGGAGGCGCGGTGTCACCGGTCGGTGTTGCGGGCGTTGCTGGTGGAGCGCGGGGCGGCGATTTCCGGCTGATTCAGGCTTGCGCCACCATCTCCCGCAGCATCGCCAGCACCGGCCCCGTTTCCGGCCGTACCTGCCGCCACAGGAAGAAACTCTCCGCCGCCTGCTCCACCAGCATGCCCAGCCCGTCCGCGACCGCGACCGCGCC
>JAYRMT010000134.1:0-8461 GCA_041912575.1 Fluviicoccus sp.
CTGCCCTCGCGCGAAGCGCTCTACCTGTTCGTGTTCCTGATCGCCTGCGCCGCCGCGCTGCTGCCCTTCCTGAACCTGGCGACCTTCTTCTGGTCCTTCGGCGCGCTGGCGCTGGCGGCGCTTTACCCGTTCATGAAACGTTTCACCTACCTGCCGCAAGTGGTCCTGGGCGCGGCCTTCTCATGGGCGATCCCGATGGCCTGGGTGGCGCAGGATCGCGCGCCGGACGCTGTCTGCTGGCTGCTCTACGCCGCCAACCTGGTCTGGACGGTCGCCTACGACACCCAGTACGCCATGGCCGACCGCGAGGACGATCTCAAGGCAGGCGTGAAATCGACAGCGATCCTGTTCGGACGCCAAGACCTGCTCATCATCGGGCTGCTGCAGGCGCTCTTCCTTGGCATGCTGGCGGGACTGGGCGCGATGCTGCATCTCGGCATCCTCTGGTGGGCTGCCGCGGGCATGGTGGCCGGCATGTTTGTCTGGCAATACCGCCACAGCCGTGACCGTGAGCCTGCCCATTGCACCGAAGCCTTCCTGCATAACCATCGGGTCGGCCTGATTCTTTTTGCCGGGCTTGCGGTTTCGCTTTACCTGCAATAATTCCGCAATATTCTTGTCATGTAATAGGCTGGTCCCACGTGTAGTGCCGCAGACCCGGAGCCTGCCCCATGAAGAACGAGCGCATCCTTATCGTCGACGACGAAGTCGCCATCCGCGAAATGATCGGCATAGCCCTGGATCTGGCGGGCTATGACTGCATCGAGGCGGAGGATGCCTTGCAGGCGCACCACAAGATCGTCGACGAGCGCCCCAACCTGATCCTGCTCGACTGGATGCTGCCCGGCATGACCGGCATCGAGCTCTGCCGCCGCATCAAGCGCGACGAGAGCCTGAACGAGATCCCGATCATCATGCTGACCGCGCGCGGCGAAGAGGACAACAAGATCCAGGGGCTGGACGCGGGCGCGGACGACTACATCACCAAGCCGTTCTCGACACGGGAACTGGTCTCGCGCATCAAGGCCGTGCTGCGCCGCTCCTCCGCGCTCAGCGGCGAAAAGGCGATCGACGCCGAAGGGCTCAAGCTCGATCCGGTCAGCCACCGCGTGACCGCCGACGGCAAACCGGTCGAAATGGGTCCGACCGAATACCGCCTGCTGGCCTTCTTCATGAGCCACCAGGAGCGCGCCTACACCCGCGCCCAGATGCTCGACCAAGTCTGGGGTGGCAATGTGTACGTGGAAGACCGTACAATTGATGTGCATATTCGCCGCTTGCGCAAGGCACTGGAGCCGTTCGGCTTCGACCGTTTCATCCAGACCGTGCGCGGCACCGGCTACCGCTTTTCGGTGAGGCCGGACACCAACCGCGTGGAAGCCCCGTGACCCAACTTGTCCGCCAGCAGCTTTTCCGCCTCATCCAGCTCCTGCTGCTGTTCGGCGTTCCGGCCTGGTTCCTGAACGTCACCGGCTTCGGCCTGTTCCTCGGCATGCTGGTGTTCGTGTTCATCCACATGCAACGCCTGCACCGCCTGCACCTCTGGCTCAAGAACGCCCCGGCCGACCCGCCGCCCGATGACCTCCCCGGCATCTGGGAAGACATCGCCGACACCATCTATCGCCTGCACCAGAAGGAATTCACCGCCCAGGTCAACCTGATGGGCATCATCGAGCGCGCCCGCACCTCGATCTCGGCGCTGGAGGAGGCGGTGGTGATGATCGACAGCAACGGCAACCTGGAGTGGTGGAATCCGGCCGCCGAACGCCTGCTCGGCTTCCGCGGCGTGGACCGCGGCACGCCGGTACTGAACCTGATCCGCGACCCCTCGTTCGCGCGCTACCTGAACCAGAGCGGCCCCAAAGACGGTCTCAAGCTGCCGTCGTGGGTGCATCCCAACCGTTTCCTGCAATTCGAGCTGACCCGCTTCGGACACAACGACCGGCTGATGATCGCCTACGACATCACCCGCCTGCAGCAGCTGGAACAGGTGCGCACGGATTTCGTGGCCAACGTCTCGCACGAATTGCGCACGCCGCTCACCGTGCTGAGCGGCTATCTGGAAACCCTCGCCGACCAGCCCGACGGCGTCCCCGCCCGCTGGCAGCGGGTGCTCAACCAGATGCAGCAGCAGGCCACGCGCATGACCAATCTGGTCAACGACCTCCTGCTGCTCTCCCGGCTCGAGAACGAGAACAACCGCGCCCAGCCGCAGCGCGTCCTGATGGCTCCCCTGCTGGAGCAATTGCGCCAGGAGGCGGTCGCCTACGACCCCGACAAGCAGCAGACCGTGGTGCTGCAAGCGGACAGCCAGGCCAACCTGATGGGCGTGGAGGCCGACCTGCGCAGCGCCTTCTCGAATCTGGTCACCAACGCCATCAAGTACACACCGGCGCACGGCCAGGTGACCATCCGCTGGCGCGAGGACGCGCAAAACCTGTATTTCAGCGTGCAGGACTCCGGCATCGGTATCGAAGCGCGCCATATTCCCCGCCTGACCGAGCGCTTCTACCGCGTCGACACGGCGCGCAGCAGCGCCACCGGCGGCACCGGGCTGGGTCTGGCCATCGTCAAGCACGTGCTGCTGCAACACCAGGCCACGCTCAATATCGACTCCCGGCCCGGTGTCGGTTCGACCTTCACCTGCGTCTTCCCGAAAGCCGCCGCCGGCGTCTGACTCCCCGCTGCAGCGCATGCCCCAAAAGCATCGGGGCCCGCCAGGGGCCCCGATATCGCCAACGTGTTGCTTGACCGCAACGCGCCTCAGCTCGCGCCCTGCCTGCCGTCAGCGTGCAACCGCTGCTCGATCACGTCATAGCTGGTATGACGGACATCCGCGCCCTTGACCATGTAGATCAACTGCTCGGAGATGTTACGGGCATGGTCGCCGATGCGCTCCAGGCCGCGCAGCACCCACAGCACGTTGAGCACGCGCGAGATGTAGCGCGGGTCTTCCATCATGTAGGTCATCAACGCGCGGGTGGCGGTCTTGTACTCGATGTCGATCTCGCCGTCGGCCTGCATCACCTTGAAGGCTTGCTCGGCATCCATGCGGGCGAAGGCGTCCAGCGTATCGTGGATCATCAGGCGCACCTGGTTGCCGATATGACGCGTCTCGACATAGCCGCGCGGCGACTCGCCCTCTTCGCACAGCGCCTTGGCGTAGCGGGCGATTTTCGCCGCTTCGTCGCCGATCCGTTCCAGATCGGTGATCGACTTGCTGATGGCGATGATCATCCGCAGGTCGGAGGCCGCCGGCTGGCGACGGGCCAGGATGCGCACCAGCTCTTCATCGATACGCGTTTCCAGCAGGTTGATCTTCTGGTCGTTCTGCATTACCGCGACCGCCAGCGCCGAATCGGCGTCCAGCAGGGCGTGCATCGCATCGCTGACCTGGCGCTCCACCAGGCCGCCCATGGCGAGGAAGCGCGAGCGCACCTCTTCCAGTTCGGCGTTGAACTGCTGGGAAATGTGGTGTCCGTAATCGTCCTGAGGCATGACTGCGCGCTCCCGGTAAATCAGCCGTAACGGCCGGTGATGTAGTCTTCGGTCTGCTTGTTCGCCGGGTTGGTGAACAGCGTGTCGGTGTCGCCGTATTCGATCAGCTTGCCCAGATACATGAAAGCCGTGTAGTCGGAGACGCGCGCGGCCTGCTGCATGTTGTGGGTCACGATCAGGATGGTGAAACGGTCCTTCAGTTCGTGGATCAGCTCTTCGATTTTCAGGGTCGAGATCGGGTCCAGCGCGGACGCCGGTTCGTCCAGCAGCAGCACTTCCGGCTCGATGGCGATGGCGCGGGCGATCACCAGACGCTGTTGCTGACCGCCGGACAGGCCCAGCGCGGAATCGTGCAGCCGGTCCTTCACCTCATCCCACAAGGCCGCGCCTTTCAGGGACTGCTCGACCACCTCGTCGAGAATCCGCTTCTTGTTGACGCCTTGCAGGCGCAGACCGTAAGCCACGTTCTCGTAGATCGACTTCGGGAAGGGATTCGGCTTCTGGAACACCATGCCGACACGGCGGCGGAGGTTGGTGATGTCGACGCTGCGATCGAAAATGTCATTGCCGTCGAGCAGGATCTGGCCGTCGATGCGGCAGCCGTCGACCAGGTCGTTCATGCGGTTGAAGGTGCGCAACAGGGTCGATTTGCCGCAGCCGGACGGGCCGATGAAGGCGGTCACGCGGCGACGGGGAACCTTCATGTTGACACCGAAGAGCGCCTGCTTCTGGCCGTAGAACAGGTTGAGATCCTTGGCCTCCAGGCAGATATCCTCATCCTGCAGGCTGAGGCTGCGGGTTTCCCGGCCCAGCGCCTCCAGATCGATGGTCGGGGTCGGTATCGGGGTGGCGGCACTGGAAGCGTTCATGGCGTGGGTTTCCGCGACGTGAGTCATGTGTAAGGCCTCGAAAGTTTACAACAGCTCGAACCGCTCAGGTTTCGAGCGCCTTGTATTTTTCGCGAAGACGGTTGCGCAACGCGACCGCCGACAGGTTGAGGGAGGCGACGACCAGCACCAGCAGGAACGCCGTGGCGTAGACCAGCGGGCGCGCCGCCTCGACGTTCGGGCTCTGGAAGCCCACGTCGTAAATGTGGAAGCCCAGATGCATGAACTTGCGCTCCATGTGCAGGAAGGGCGCGTTCATGTCCAGCGGCAGGGTCGGGGCCAGCTTGACCACGCCGACCAGCATCAGCGGCGCGACTTCGCCGGCGGCGCGGGCGATCGCCAGGATCACGCCGGTCATGATGCTCGGGGTCGCCATCGGCAGCACCACGCGCCACAGCGTTTCCGCCTTCGTCGCGCCCAGCGCCAGGGAGCCTTCCTTGAGGGCGCGCGGGATGCGGGAAAGGCCTTCCTCGGTGGACACGATGACCACGGGCAAGGTCAGCAGCGCCAGCGTGATCGACGCCCAGAGCAGGCCCGGCGTGCCGAACATCGGTGCCGGGGCGGCTTCCGGATAGAACAGCCGGTCGATGCTGCCGCCCAGGAAATACACGAAGAAGCCCAGACCGAACACGCCGTAGACGATCGACGGCACCCCGGCCAGGTTGTTCACGGCAATGCGCACGACCTGGGTGATAAAGCCCTGGCTGGCGTATTCACGCAAATACACGGCGGCGACCACGCCCAGCGGAGTCACCAGCACGGTCATCAGCAACACCATCAGCACGGTGCCGAAAATGGCCGGGAACACGCCGCCTTCGGTATTGGATTCCCGCGGGTCCTCGCTCAGGAAGGACCAGACGTTATGGAAATACACGCCGGTCTTGGCCAGCACGCCCATGGCGTTCGGACGCAGGGCCCCGGCAATCTTGGCAACCGGAATTTCCTTCTCGGAGCCGTCGGCCAGTACAAATACCGCACTGTCGCGACCCAGCTGCTGGTTGAACTCCTGCAGCTTCTGGTTGAGCTTGTCGTAATCCTTCTGGAGGCTGTCGCGGCGGCTCGCCAGGTCGGCGCGCGCATGGTCATCCAGCTTGCGGTCCAGCTCCAGCCGGCGCTCTTCCAGGCGCAGCTTTTCCAGACCGTAATTGATGTGGCCGATCTCGCCCTTCTCGATCGCGGAAACCTGAGCATGTATCCCGTTACTGCGGGTCAGGCGCTGCTCCAGCGCCGCCCAGGCGGCGGGACCGGACGCCACTTCCGTGCCGTTTTCCCGCACCGCCTTCAGGCGGCCGTAGAAATTGCCCCACTCGTAGCGCTCCAGACGGACGATGTCGTCCGGATAACGCACATCGGTCAACTGCCCCGCCATCACCCAGCGGAAGTCCTGCCCCGACACATCGCGGTTACCCTGCTTGATCAGGTAGCGCGTGACGGTTTTTTCACTGGCCGGAATGTTGATCCCCGCCTCGCGCAAGCGCTGGGCGGTATCGACTTTCTGGTCATACAGTTCGCCGATCAGGGTCTGGGCCGCGCCGCCGTCGGTGTACTTGGCCTCCATCACATCGGCCGGCCAGAACTGGACCAGACCGCGCACGGCGACCAGGCCGAGCAGGCCGACCACCATGATCAGACTGATGGCGACAGCGCCGGCGTTCATCCAGACCCAAGCTTCGCCACTCTTGAAATAATTGCGGATATTCATTCAGGCGGCCTCACAGGGAACCGTATTTCTTGCGCAGGCGGGTGCGCACGATTTCAGCGACGGTATTGAGCACGAAGGTCAGCACGAACAGCACCAGCGCCGACAGGAACAGCACCCGGAAGTGGGTCGAACCGACTTCCGCCTCGGCCATTTCCACCGCGACGTTGGCGGACAGCGTGCGCATGCCCTCGAAAATGTTCCAGTTCATCACGGCGGTGTTGCCGGTGGCCATCAGCACGATCATCGTTTCGCCGACCGCGCGGCCGAAGCCGATCATCAGCGCCGAGAAGATGCCGGGCGAGGCCGTCGGCAACACCACGCGCACCAGCGTCTGCCACTGGGTCGCGCCCAAGGCCAGCGAACCGTTGGTCAGGTGGCGCGGCACCGCGAACAGGGCGTCTTCCGCGATCGAGAAGATCGGCGCGATGACCGCGAAGCCCATCACCAGCCCGACGATCAACGCATTGCGCTGGTCAAACTTCAAGCCGACCGCATCCGACAGCCAGTGGCGCATGTCGCCGCCGAAGAATGACAGCTCCATCGCCTGCGAATTCGCCATCGCCAGCCAGCCGCCGAGCAGGATCGGCAGCACCAGCAGCACCGGCGCCCAGCCGTCCGGAATCCGGTTGCGCTTCTCCAGCGGGATCTGCACCCAGATGAAGCCGCACACCAGGATGATGATCGGCGTGATGAGCAACAGACTGAAAATCCCGGGCAGGTTGGCCTCGACCAGCGGCGCCAGCCACAGTCCGGCCAGGAAGCCGAGGATTACTGTCGGCAGGGCCTGCATCAGTTCCACCGCCGGCTTGACCTTGGTGCGCAGGCCGGGCGACATGAACACGGCGGTGTACATCGCCCCGCAAATGGCCAGCGGCGCGGCCAGCAGCATCGCGAAGAACGCGGCCTTCAGGGTGCCGAAGGTCAGCGGCACCAGCGACAGCTTGGATTCGAAATCGGCATTCCCGGAGGACGACTGCCAGGTGTAAGTCGGCTCGGGATAGGACTCGTACCAGACCTTGCCCCACAGGGACGTGAAGGAAATGTCCGGATGCTCGCTGTCCAGCGACCAGAAGCCCGCGCCATCGGCGGACTGCACATAGACGCCGGTCGAGCGCGGCGAAATCGCCAGCACGCTGATCGCGCCCTTGGCAGCCTGACGGATGCCGATGGTGCGCTCGGAAGTCGTGTAGAAATAGCCGACCCGGCCCTTGGCGTCACCTGCCGCAAACCCCTTGCGCTTCAGCTCCGGCGTGATCGCGGTGACCGGCGCATCGCCCAGCCGGAAACTGCGGATGCGTTGCAGGCTGAACTTGTCTTCGGCGCTGTTCGGGTCACGCACCAGGAACCACTGGCTGATCTGGCCGCCGCTGTCGCCGACCAGCAGCGAAATCTCGCCCTGCAAGGCGGCGACGCTGGTCACGTGCGCATCCTTGAGATCGAGCGCGGCTTGCTGGTACAACTTCGGGCCGTCCTCGCCCATCTTGAAGACCGCCACCTTGTCATCACGCGTCAGCGCGTACGCCCAGCGCGCGCCCTGCCCGATCACCACGTGTTCGATCATGCCGGCATCCACCGGCAGCGCGGTGGTCTTGTTGCGGGCGAATATCCTGGACTGGTCGCCGGCCGAATCGTCCGTCTCGTCGGTCAGACCACCGGTACTGAAACCGCCGCCCTCGGCGCCAGCGGCCTTCGCCTCACCAAACTCCTCCCAGAGCAGCTGGTTATTGGCCACGGCGAGCACTTCGAGCTTGTCTTCGTCATCGCGCAGGGCGAATTCGGTCAGCGGTTTGCCGCCGTCATCCACCGGCAAAGGCGTTTCACCGAAGGGGAAGACCACGCCTGGCGTCACCACAGGGTGCTCGCCCTGATGATCGACCGTGTAATCCGGCTTGACGACCAACAGCTGGCCGTTGGAAAGACCGACACCCACCAAGCCTTGCAGGACCGCGCTATGCTGCACGGATGCTACCGTGACGCCCGCGGGCAGATTCAGTGACCGCGATCCGGTCACCGCACCGTCGCTGACCCGGAAATACTGGATCTCGCCGGCATCAGTCAGCCGAACGCCTGTCTCGTTGTACTCGTCCACATCCACCCAGCGGGCCGGGGCGACAGCGGCGTAATGCCGCGCGGGGGCGAATTCGGCCTGACGGAACAACGGCCAGCTCTCGAAGAGCAGATAGAAGAAAATCAGGGCAATGGCGGCAATGACGAACACGCCGCCAAAGGCGATCGTCACATTGGCGAAGCGATCCTTGATCCGGCGACGGCGATCAAGCGAGGCCATCATCGCGGCGTCAAGCTGGACGCGAACGGATTTGCTCATGGTGCTCTCGGGTTTCCGGAGGGTGCGGCATTATCGGTGAAACAATTG
>JAYRMT010000135.1:0-8449 GCA_041912575.1 Fluviicoccus sp.
ATCCGCTACCGCTCAGGGTCACGGTGTCCCCGACTGCGGCGGTCGAGGGCGTGAAGCTGCTGAACGACAGCGGACCGGCGCTGCCCCCGCCCTTGGTGCCGTAATAGCTGCCCGCCTCGCTGCCCGAGAACAGCATGCCTTCGACCGACAGCACGCCCGCAGTGTCCTTGAACAGGTTCGCCATGGCCAGTTGGGTCGACCCCGCCTCGGCAGTGGAGGTCAGGATCAGCAGCGGGGTGCCGTTGGCCTGCGCCGGAGCGAGACAGATCGCGCGCGCCGTGGCGGTCGCGCCGCCCAGCGTCAGGTTGCCGTTGGCGCTGACGGTCAGGGTGCCGGTGCTTTGACCGGAAGTCTTGTTGATGGTGACGCTGAAGTCGCCGACAAAATCAGCCACGGGCGCGGTACTGGTCGCCGCGGTCAGGCCCATCGAGGCGCAGGTCGGCGGCACATACGGCGTCGGCTGGATGGTGATGCTGCCCGCCAGCGTGGTCGCCAGTTGGGTCAGCTTGGTGATCTGGTCCGGCGTGAGGCCGGACTGCGCCGCCGTGGTGACGGTGGTGATCAGGTTGTTCAGCGCGAGGATCAGATCCGCCTTGAATTGACCGGGATCGCCGTAAGGCAGGTTGGGGATGGCCGCGCCGCCCGCCTGCTTATCCAGCTTGCCATCCGCCAGGTCATTCGCCAGCGCCTTGGCCATGGCGGCGGCGGGCGACGGCGCACCGGCGCCAAGCTTGGCGGCCGCCTGCTGCGCCAGGGCGGCCAGGCGCAGGGCGTAACGGGTGGCGGCGGTATCGTTGACCAGTTTGCCGAAGTCCTGCGGGTTGCCCACCAGGACGGGCGGCAAGAGGATGTTGTCGATGCCGAAAGCCTGATTAACCAACTGGTTGGCCTCGCCGATCTGCGCGGGCGTCAGCGGTTGGGTATTGCCGCCCGCCAGCGTTTGAGCGCGTTGCACGGCCGCTTCGGTCAGGGCGGTGATCCCGACCGCGCTGGCCTTGTTCGGCAGCGTGAACGCGGCGCGCAGCGGGGTACCTGCCGGGAAAGGCTCGTCCTGCCGGGTGGCCTCGTCAAAATAGCTGGCGTTCGCATCCGGCACGACTTCGGCGACCACGGCGGCCACGCTGGCCGGGACGCTGAAGACCGCCTGACCGTTCACCAGAGCCTGCGTGCCGATCTCCTGAAGATTGGCGGCGTTGAGCAGGCGGACGTGGGCGTTGCTGATGCGTCCCAGGGAGGGCGTGACGGTCACGGTCTTCTTGCCGGGGGCCAGTTGGCCGGTATCGTCATTGCTGTTGCAGGCTGTGAGGCCGAGGGTGCCGGCCAGAATCGCGAGGGAAAGCAGGTGGTGGGTTGGCTTTTGCATTATGAGCTCCTTGCAGCCGATGCCGGGGGGTGTGAACCGAATCTAGACCAGCCGCCATGGATTGCGCCATCCCCCTGCGGAGGGGGGACGTAACAAGCCGTTGCGTCCCCTTCGCGACCTGACAGTAAGCCGTCGCGTCATCGGCAGGGAGGAAGCGACACGGGTTTGCCCGGTGCTAGCCCGCCGGAGACCGTTTCCGCCGGGAGTCGCCAGCCGCCTGCAGCACGGTGAGCAGCAGCATTACTCCCAGCGCGACCCGGTTGATGAGCTCCCACAGGCGTCGCTGCCGCTCCGCCGCCGCCTGACGGACCTCCTCTGCGTGCATCGCTTCGCCCGCGGCCCGGAGCGCCTCCTGCAGCCTGTGCTCCTCCGGAAAGGGATCTGGCGCCGTGAACGCCGGTTTGGGCAGGGACGGCGTTTCCGCGGGACTGGCGGAAGCGCCGGAACCGATCACTTTCAGACGGTCAACCGCCATCGCAACGCCTTTGGCGGCGGCCTGCCGGTACCAGCCGCGCGCCTGCTCGATATTCTGCGGAACGCCCAGCCCCTGCTCGTACAGGTAGCCGAGGTTCGCCTGCGCGTCCGCCTCGCCCGCCACGGCCGCCAGCTGGAACAGGGTGAAGGCCTGACCGAGATCGCGGTCCGTTCCCCACCCCTTGAAATAAAGCAGCCCGAGCAGGGTGCGGGCGCGATTGTTTCCCGCGTCCGACGCCCGCAGCAGCCAGACAAAGGCCTCGGCGTAGCGCTTCTCGTTGTAGAGGACGAGCCCCTGTTCATACGGCGTCAGGGCGGACGAGGCCTCCGCGCGGGGCGCGTTGCCGACCGCCGGCGCCTCCGGCGCGGCTCCGTTGGCGTAAATCCGCTTGTCCGGCACCTGACCGCAGAGCTGGTCCGCATACACCGGCCGCCCGGAGGCGTCCAGGCAGCGATAGAGGCCCTCCGGCCGCGCCAGGGCGGGCAACAGCAGCAGCATCACGATTCCGATACGGCCCGCCAGGTCCTTCCTGCGGTGTATCACGCCTCCATCCTCCCCTCCGCCGCCAGCCGTCCCAGCAACTCCTGGAACGCCGCCGGCGGCGCGAACACCAGGTTTTTCCCTTCGACCGTGACCGGCAGGCGCGTGAACGCGCCGTCGTGGAACCAGAACAGGTCCGGCGAGATCGACCCCGGCCCCTGCTGGTACATGTTGCGCACCGCCGGCAGCAGTTTCTGCAACGCGGGCAGGACGCCCGCCCCTTCGATCGGATAGGCCAGCAGCCCGTGCCGGTGCGGCACGCCCACCAGCGCGCCGAAGGAACCGACAAACCCGTCCAGTTCCTTCAGCCGCAACACTTGCGACGCCGCGTAAAAGCCGTCGCTGGCCACCATGTACAGCTTCACCCCGCCCAGGTCGGTCTGCCCGGTCTCGGCGGTCGCATCGGCGCGCAACCAGTCCATCGCCGTGGCGAACAGCTCCTCCGCCGGGCGTTCCCAAGCCTTCGCCATTGACGGGGAGACGGTCATCACCGCATCCGGCAGATCCAGCGCCAGCACGGTCACCGTGCCTTCCAGATCGTGCCGCAGCACCAGGTTGTCCGGCCCGGCCTGCTCGGCGTGGTCCGCCGGATACAGCCGCACCGTCAGGAAGGGCTTCGCCGCCTCAAAATCCGCCATGTTCTTCTGGAAGGTGTCCAGTTGCGCCATGGTCCGTTCCAGCCGTTCGAAATGGTCGCGGATCACCGTCGGCCACAGCGCCTCGTCCCCGGCCATGTGGCAGGTTTGCGCCAGATTCTGCAGGCCCTGCCCGCTTTCCGCCCCCTCCACGAAGGCGCAGCCGTCGCGCAGGCTCGCGGTCTGGCCGCGCCGGGTGAAATCGGCCAGCACCAGTTCATTGAAACGCTCGTATTGGCCCAGGGAAAAAAACGACGCCCAATCCGGCATGGCGGGCTTGCGGGAGAACAGCTTCGAGAATAAGCCCATGCGCGGAATCCTTGCAGCGGGTGAGGAGATACGCCGACTATCGCACGCCGCCCGCGCGCCCGCCAGCGGGGCCGACAAGCCGCCCTGTCTCCCCCCGGATAATTATGGCACTATCGTCCAATGCCCTCTCTCGTGCGGAAAACAGAACAATGAACGCCGTCAGCCTCCCCGTCTTTACCGAAAGCGATCCCGTCAAACTGCGCGCCGTCTTCGACGCCCAGCTGGACACCGCCATCCGCTGGCGCCAGTCCACGGCCGCCGAACGGATCGAACGCATCAAGCGCCTGCGCGACGCCATGCTCGCCCGCCGCGAGGAGTTCTACGCCGCGTTCGCCAAGGATTACCGCAAGCCGGTGGCGGAGGTGGATGTCAGCGAGTTCATGCCGGTGCTGGACGAGATCCGCCACATCATCGGCCGCCTGAAGCGCTGGATGAAGCCGCAGAAGGTGTGGCCGACCAGCCTGATGATCGCCACCAAAGCCTGGATCCAGTACCAGCCGCGCGGCCGCGTGCTGATCATGGCGCCGTGGAACTACCCGCTGAACCTGAGTTTCGGGCCGATGGTCGCCGCGCTGGCGGCGGGCAACACCGTGATCCTCAAGCCCTCGGAAATGACGCCGTCGGTGTCGAAGGTGATGGGCGACATCATCCGCGACATTTTCCCGGAACACGAAGTGGCGATGTTCGAGGGCAGCGTGCAGACCTCGACCGCGCTGCTCGACCTGCCCTTCGACCACATCTTCTTCACCGGCTCTCCCGCCGTGGGCAAGGTGGTGATGGCCGCCGCCGCCAAGCACCTGACCAGCGTGACGCTGGAGCTGGGCGGCAAGTCGCCGACCATTGTGGACGCCAGCGCCGACCTGAAGACGGCGGCGGAAACGCTGATGTGGGGCAAGTTCGTGAACGGCGGCCAGACCTGTGTCGCGCCGGATTACCTGTATGTACACGCCTCGGTGAAGGACGCCTTCGTGAAGGAATGCCGTCAGGTGCTGGAGGCGCGGTATGGCAAGTCGGCGGAGGAGCAGAAGGCGAATCCGGACCTGACGCGCATCGTGAACAACCGGCATGCCGCGCGGGTGGCGGGGCTGTTGCAGGATGCGGTGGACCAGGGGGCGCGGGTGCTGACCGGCGGCGCGGTGGACGTGCAGGATTGCTGGGTGGCGCCGACCTTGCTGGATAACGTGGCGGCGGACTCCAAGGTGATGGAGGAAGAGATTTTCGGGCCGGTGTTGCCGATCATTCCCTTCAACGATCTGGACGAGGTGATCCGCGATATCAATGCCAAGCCGAAGCCGCTGGCGTTGTACATGTGGAGCCATACGCAGGCGAACATTGACCGGATGCTGGAGCGGACAACGTCGGGCGGGGCGTGCGTGAACCATTGCATGATGCAGTTCGTGCACGGGAATCTGCCGTTTGGCGGGGTGAACAATTCGGGGATCGGGAATGCGCACGGGCATTACGGGTTCAAGGCGTTTTCGCATGAGCGTGCGGTGGTGCGGGCGTCGGCGATCATGCTGGTGAAGCTGTTCTTTTCGCCGTATACGGCGAGTCGGGTGAAGATTATCCGGATGGCGATGGATTCGTTGAAGTTGCCGATGATTTGAGGGGAAAGCCGGTTGTGGGGATTGGGACGGCAACCGGCTTCATTGGATTTTCGTGGGTTGGGCTATACTGGCGCTGATGTTCCGAGAGGTTGACATGCCGATACTCATCGCGCCGCCCGTGCCTGACCGCCTGCCCTTTCTGGAGGCTGTCTGCTGGCAAACCGCCGATATTCACCGGATGAGTCCGGATGAGATGCTGTCGCGGTATGAGCGCGGCTGGCAGTATCGGGGCGTGCTCGCGGATATCGACGCCGAGGAGGAGCGCTTTATTCATCGCCTGGCGCTGGCGGGCGGTTCGTGGTTGGTGAACGATGTTCGTCCATGAGCATCACCGCCGCATCCTGCGGGTATTGAATGCCTTGCGCGCGGATTTTTTCCGCGCGGTTGGCGCGTCATTTGGCGGCGGCACCCTGCTGGCGATGCGTTATGGCGAGTATCGCTGGAGCAAGGATATCGATTTTCTTTGTCCGGTCGGCGACGGCTACCGCCAATTGCGGGCGGCCATCATGGATGACGGTTTGCACGCCCTGTTCGCCGTGACGGAGGGGCTGGATTTCCCCCGGGACATCAAGGCAGACCAGTATGGCGTCCGCTTTCCCGTTCGCGTGGACAACGTCATCATCAAGTTCGAGATCGTTGCCGAAGCGCGTATTGCCTTTAACCCGCCGGACCGGATGGATTGGACGCAGTTGCCCTGTCTGGACTTCACCGATAGCTGCGCCGAAAAGTTGCTGGCGAACGCGGACCGCTGGAATGATACGTCGGTGGAGTCGCGCGATCTGATCGATTTGGGCATGTTGCGCTTGCAGGGCGCTTTACCCCAAGCGGCGTTTGACAAGGCCGAAGCGGCGTATCGGGTTCGCCAGCCGTTGGTGAACGCTTTGTCGGCTTTTGCCGCCCGACCGCCGTATCGACAGGCGTGCTTCGAGGCGTTGCGGATTACGCGGCGGGCGTTGGTGCTGGATGGGCTGGATTTACTGTGCGCGGATAACGGGTTGCCGGGGTTTGTTCGCGAGGATGCGGAAAAGGCGGTGGATTGGTGGCTGCCGTCGTCGTAAAATTCGCAGTTGCATCCGAGCTACAGACTCACAACACAACCTGAAAAACCAAGCTACTTTCTGTCGCCGTTGGCTTGAAATAACGTGCAGATACTTCTAAGCCATCGATTTCTACAGACCTTATTACCTCAGGGTTTTTAATCGATTTTTCTATCAAGTCATAAACAACATCTGCATTATCAGCATTTACATATTCATCCCTTGAAAACTGAATCGCTTTAATGATCGCCATTCCAATCGTAGTAACCGTAGATATAGGAAAGCCATCCTCCCCATATTCAGACTTACCCTGATACTCAACAACAATCACCCCTAGTTTACTTGATGGAGTTGGTGAAGAGTCCGTACCTATCGAAAACAAAAAATTTATATCCCCCCTTTTCAGGATCCATACGTTTTCTTGGTTTTTGCCAGTTGGAATCTGCTCAAACTCAGCGGTATTTATTTGAAAATTCTTAATGCTTTCAAATTTTCGAGAGTAGCCCGCGAGATGATTAAACTCCTCAAAAAACTTACCGTAGGGAATGTTAATATGTTTTCGCAAAGGCTGGGACTGTACCATGTGAACACTAGCCGCGTGACTTTCAGGGGGCGCTTTAAAGTGCAGAAGATAAACCGACAAGATAGCAGAAAAAATAAAAACCAAGGAAAATACAATAAAATATTTTGATCTCGATGCCTTTACCCCCATCTCAACATCTTTTTCACTCAAAAACAAGCTCGGCTTGAGCAAAGCAATAAAAAGATTAACAGCACTCAGACAACTAATAACACCAAAAAAAACCCCGAAACCCCAAGATAAAAACCCCATAAAAACCCCCACATATTTGCCGTACCCATCCGGGTCATACATGCCAGCCTCAGAAGGACGTCAATAACTCAGGTGATCAACCCATTTTTGGGCACCTCTAAAGACCTCGGAGTCTTCGGCCTGCCATGCTCGAACTTGACCTCATCCACGCGCTCCGATGTTACGCCTTGAAAAGTGCACGCTACTCTTCTGCGCAAGTTTGGCAGACACACTAAGGAAAAACTGAATAAGACCATAGTGCACCTATATCACACACCAGAAATCAAAGGGTTACGCGTAATTTCCCGGTTCAAACGGTACTTATTCAGACCTTCCCTAATAATTCTCAAATGCTTCGATCCCCGAACCATACCTTCATCTACCTTCCAACCGAAAAAAAGAATCTATTGTCTTTAGACTCATAGAGGACCTTATAAGAATACCTACCAACTTTTTTCTCGGATGATTGGTACGGAGTAATAACAGCCGAATTAACCAAGCCCGATACAACCTCTCTAATCTGCATGCCGGACGATTCATTCTGAAAGGCTTCTGTATATGCAGACATAACCAAAATAGACGCCATTGTATCCCTAGGCTGGATATAAAGAGCAAGATTCACCGCCGCACCACCAGCTTTATCTAGCGTCAGAAAAACAAAGCTTTTCGTTTCAGGATCACCACTGTTTTGAAGCTTATCAACATACCCCACATACGGCTCATTTTTCCCTTGCTCCGCCAAAAGCCTGGAGCTGTCACTCAATACAAATCCATTAACCCTGTAACCTCGAATTAAACTCGCATACTCAGGATTCCCATCAATTACATTATTCACCTTATCTTTAAAGGCCTCAATTGCATCAGCCTGTCTAGCCAAATACTCCACTTCCATTTTATTCTCAAATTGCCTTAGCTGGATATGGTTGGCAAGTATTACCAAAGGAAACCAAACTACAAGACCAAGAAAAAAACCACCCCACCTTGAAACATTAACACCTATACGCCAAAAAAGAGATGGATTGCAGGCACAAACAATGCCCGACAAAAAGAAAAAACCACCCACCACTTTCAGAAAAATCGCAAACGAATCCATTAATCACCCCTCTTCCATTTTTTCACTTCAAAAGCCTGATTCGCCACATACCTGTTGAGCTTGCTTGACTCCAATACCCTTCCAAATATTGTCCATCAATAGTCATATGCAGCGTTGCCAGGCTGCCAGACATGTGATTTGCCGTCAGCGTAAAATGACCTGGCGAATTTTCTTTCCCCTTATAGCTAACCCAATCTCCCCGATTATTTCCACTTGATTCATATGAAACCACAATTTCACCATCATCAATTCTGACCTTATACCGCCTATGAAGTTCTGGAGCTGAACCGTCAGTATAATATATTTCAGCCAGCGAGTTTTCCCATATAGCCATGTCTAATAACTCGTCTAAAAAACAATCTTTCTCATTCTTTCAGACGGTTATCTTTAAGTCAATAATAACGTCCACCGGGACTACGCCTAAACCAAATTTGCCGTAACCATTCGCAACCTAGCGTCAACCGCCACAAGCTACCCCCACCGAGCCATCAAGCCAACTACCCCTCCCCCCCCATTCTTCACACCAACTTCACCTCCCCTTCATTGCCCCCACCCCCCCAATTTGCCATCATCCCCCCA
>JAYRMT010000136.1:0-8339 GCA_041912575.1 Fluviicoccus sp.
GCTTGGCTTGCGCCAGTTCGGCCACGTCCCGATGCAGTTCGCTGGGGATGCGAAGCGCCACCTTGCCAGAGAACGGCTTTTCCGGCGTTTCCCCCAGCTCCTTGCACGACGAAATGTAATGCTCGACTGCTTCCTTCATTGCTCGCCGCATGCCGGGCACGGACTCGGCATGGAACATGACGCCTGCCTTCATGCCCATCAGCTTGCCGACAAAGATGTCGTCCCGGTCATCAAGCCAGACGGCGGCAACATAGCCCTTGTAGCTCATGGTGTTCATGGTGTTATCCCCTGCTCCCGCAAGAATTCGCGAATATCATCGACCTGATAGCGTTTGGCCTCCTTGCCAGGGTGCGGCCGGTGATGACGCCTGCCTTGCCCGTTGCCGAGGCGCAACATAACCCGCGACCCTGCCCCCTCAATGACGCTTCCCCCCAGCGCGACAAATAGCGCCTCGATGTCGGAAAACGGGATGGTGGCCTTTGTCGGCTCGACAAAGATCGCCTCCAGGGTCTTGGCGTGCTTGCTGTTTAGCTTGGGCATGATGCTATCACTTATGATATCGGGATTGTAGCGCCGCGAACGGCGCGGCGCTACAGGTGGGGACAGGTCGGGCGGTCTTCGATCTCTTTGATGCGGTCGGCGTGGTGGCGGGTTTTTTCTTCCAGGACGGCGACGGCCATTTTGACGTCCAGCAGCAGCTTGCCCGCGCCGACCAGCAGCGCGGCGGTGATCGCGTTGAGTACGGCGGCGGCGTCCATGGTCAGGCTCCCGGCTGCTGGTCCACGGCGGACCCGATCACCTGGGCGGCGGCGTGGGCGATTTCCGGGGAGACGTACGGCGTCAGGGCCTGCCCCAGGATCAGGACGATCAGGCCGGACAGTGCGTGCCGGGTGCCCGGGCCGATGCTTTCAAACCATTTCTTCATGTGGATCCCCTTAGGTCATGGCGCAGGCTTGCGCGATCAGGTCCGCCGGGTACGGCTGGACTCCGTTTTCATGCTTGATGATTGCCGCGATCAGTGCCGGGTAGTCGCCCAGGGAAAGCGGCTCATTGGCTCCCTTGCCGGTGTCCTGGCAGACGGATGCGATGTACGCCCTGGTGTTGTTTTCAGCAGGCGGAGCCCAGCGGGTAATGATCCCGGCCACGGTCGTCAGGCCGTAGCGCGCGCGGTAGGTTTGCAGCGTCTTCGCCAGGGCGCGGATGCCGTACTTCGGGTCGCTGAAGACGGCGAAGCGGCCGTCGCTTCCGGTCTGGCCCTGCCAGGGGTTGCTGTCGGCAGCGACGATGTTGCCAGGGTTGTTGTTGCGGATTCCGCGCTGGCGGTATTGCGTGTAGGCCACGGCCCCACCTCCCAGGATGACGGCGGCAACGGCCGCCCACAACAGAATGGACCCCGTCTTCATTTGCGCACCGGGACCGGCCGGATCGGATCAGTGACCAGTGGCGCCTCTTTCCCCGGCGTGAATGCGGGCTGAGACGGGTTCAGCCAGTCGAAAATCTTGGTCCCGATGCTGGCGGTCTTGTTGTCCAGGCCGACCACGGCGTTAGCCCCGGTGCTGATGGCGTTGTTGTTGTTCAGCGGGTTCACGGCGGAAGCGGCGGCCTTTACGGCCTCCTTGCTCGACCAGGCGAGATACAGCCCGGCGGCAACCGCGCCCAGGATCAGCAGGCCCTCTACGTTGTCCAGGATTTTCATTTTGTGTCACCTGTATTTGATGCCGTAAATCACCGACTGGTACGGCGGCAGGATTGGCACGGGGTCCGGGACCAGCAGCCCGGCCGGGCCGGTGGAGTATTCCGCCGCGCCGTATGACTCGGTATCTGTCCAGTCCCTTGGTCGGCGGTCGTTCGTCCCGTTTGTGTACCCGAAAGTGCTGTCCACCTGCCCTGACCTGAACTGGTGCGAGTGCTGCGGTATGTTGTTTGTCGTCAGTGTCACGCTTGCATTGCCGCCCAGCGCTCCGACACCAAGAGACGATGTTGCCAGCGCGTTGATATAGCCGGACAGCAGCGGCAGCGCGGATGCAGGGACGGACGTTTCGGGCAGGATTTCTACCGGCAGACTGGCGCCAGTCGTGAATATCCCGGCAATGAATTTTTTGTTGGTGGTGTCGTTCGTGTCGACATGCACCAGGCGGGCCGTGCTGGCATCACCTGAAAACAGCACAACAGACACGTCACCGCTGATGGCGTCCACGGCAACGATCAGCGGCACCAGCGCGGACGGCATGACCATGCTTGCGGATGTGATCGGGTCATATATGCTCGCGAACGGGAACGATAGCCCTGTTGTTGCTTCGATGCTATGCCACGCATTCAGGCTGGATTGGACCTGAAAAATGGTTTCCCCGTCAGTCCAGTTACCGCTATTGTCCCGCGAATTGATGTACACACGGAGAGCGACGTCAGACCCCGGCGGCGACGGTAGCGTGCGCGGACGGACGGCGACATAGAACCGATCCGGCCAGTCCGCATTGCTGTCGGGATAGTGCTGCCACGCGCCCAGATTGTCGCCCCAAACCGGCGTTGTCGGGATGTTCCCCGCGCCGTCCGTGTCGATGTTGTAGCTGCTGATGCGTTGCGCCTGCCGCGCAAAGTCTATTTGCGGCACGCGGAATCGTAGCCCGGCGAACGAATCGCCCGGCCGGTTGTATTTCGCGCCGATGCGGCCATACAGTCGCGGGAATTGCGATACGTCATACACGGCCCCGTCACACAACAGCAAATCCCGATCAAGCTCCGGCCCGCTACTGATGCGGATGTCGCCCACCCGCCCCGATCCAGTCCGCACAAAGCCGCCCATCACGCCACCTCGATCAGCAGTTTGTCGCCAGCGACTACCGCGAGCGCATAAACGGCGGCTGGCGCGGCGTCGGTCTCGATGTAGGATTCGCCCGGTTGCAGCCATCGCGCGGCGTTTACGGCGGTCAGCGCAGGCCCGCCGAGCGCTATGGCGTCGGCGTTGCCCTGGTCGGCGGTCAGGATCAGGCGCAGGCGGTCGGATTGCGCGGCCAACGCCAGCGCGGCCGACGTCCCCAGGGCAACGGGGTCCAGGTTGTCCGTAACCGTCGCCTGCTGGTTGATGATCGTGCTACGGTCAACGCGGACCGTCCCCATCGCATAGCCGATCTGGATTTCCTGGTCGATGGCGGATGTCAGGCTGACGGCGTTGAACATCTCGACGAATTGTTCGGCGTACCCCTGGGGAATGCCGGTCATGACGTCCGGGTTCCCCGCTTTGCCGATCATTTCAACCTCGATGTCGATCGGTTCGGCGGCGGAAAGCAGCGTCAGAAAGACGCCGGTCGCGGAGACTTTCTTTTGCTGGCCTGCCACCAGCTTGATGCGGGTTGTGCGCATGTCTTACCCCTTGAACAGGAAGGCCAGCGCCGCCAGCGCGGCAAGACCCAACAGGGCCTTTTGCGGGTCGATACCGCTGTTGGCTGCCTGGGCGTATGCGCCCTGGATGCTGCCGGTCGCGGATGCCAGGCCGGATTGCAAGGCGCTGATGGTCTTGTTGCTGTTGTCGCTGGCGGCTGTGATCACCTGCCCCGCCAGGCTGTCCACGGTCTTGAACAGGCTGTCGATGGTCTGTGTCTGCCCGGCATTGACACCGGTTCCGTAGGTGAACGCCTGCTTGATCGCATCGCCGTCCAGTACCTGGGTGGTGATGGTGTTGGCGTTGCCCTGGGTTTTCAGGGACGCCAGCCCGTTAAGCTGGTCCTGTTCGTTCGTCGTGGTGACGATAGACGTACTCTTGCCCACGGCTTACCCCTTCTTTTTCAGGACAAGGAAGATCACGCCAACCAAGGCGGCGGCAATCAGGAAAGGCTTGATCGGATCGGTCGCCGCCTGGGCGGTGCCGGTCAGGCGAGTCTTCACGAAGTCCGGGATGCTGCTGGACGATTGCCCGCCCCAGAATCCGCCAACTACCTGTCCGTTGACACTGGCGGCACTGGTCTGGGCGCTGCTGTCGCTATAGCTGGTCTGCGGGCCCGGCATAGATCACCCCTTGCGCGTCAGCATGTAGATCGCGATAACGGCGGCTGTCATGCCCATGATGTAAGGCATGCTGTCGCTGAGCTGCTTCGCGGTATAAGCGGCGGTCGCCTTGGTGGTGATGCCGTTGATCGCCTGGGCCAAGTCGCTGGTGCCCTGTACGTCAGCCGGCTGCCCGGCCTGGATGACCGGATCGCCCTTGCCGTTGGTCTGGTAGATCACGGTCGGCGTAGCAACGCCCTTTTGCGCCAGCGTTACTTGCTGGTAGATCGGCGCGATCTGCTTGCCGTAGGCAATGAATTTGTCGAAGAAGCTCGGCGATGCGTCTTGCGTATTGGTGGCGTCTGCCATGATTCATTCTCCCAAAAAAGGGGCACTAAGGCCCCTTTCTCGTGGTCGTGCCGGACGGGTTACAGCTTTTCCAGAGTGGTGATCATCCGGTAGTAGATGTCCCACTTCGCCGCCGTGGACTGGTCGATTTCGAACAGCATGTCGTCAGCGTCAGCGGTCGGCATCAAGCTGATGTTGTTGTTGTCCTCCACGAAATCCAGCGTGTAGGCGTTGGTGATCGGCACGTCTTCATAGTGGCCCTGATACCAGCGGTTCTCGGCATCGGACAGGCGGTCCGTCACCAAAACGCCAGACTTGCGCAGGCCGATGCCGTCATTGCCCAGGACAGTGCTCGGGGCCACTTCCGCGCCGGTAGACCGGTTGTGCGGGAAGAAGTGCACGCAGCGCAGGATGTGCCCGGGGCCTTGCGGACCGACCTTGAAGCCGGGCTTCACCTCCAGCTTGCCGGTGCTGGTCGCGTCGTAGCTTTCGCGGATCAGCGCCGGGATCGGCCCCAGCGGCAGGCCGGTCGCACGCATGTACAGCCGGGTGCGGATCGACAGCGTGCCGACAGCCGTGTCGGCAATGTCCAGCTCGATCTTGAAGCTGTTGACGCCGCCAGCGGTGTGGATGCAGGTCGCCAGCTGGTCCTCGATGGTGCGGCTGCGGGGCTCCTCGAAGTCCAGATACAGCACATGCGAGTCTGTCACGCTGCCCCGGAAGGCGTTGTCACGCTGGATCACGCTGCCGGGAATGTCGCGGATGATCGGCTTGCCGTTGATCAGCAAACGCAGCTTCGCGATGTCGGCAACGGTGAACGATGCGCCGCTGCCGGTGGCGGACAGCGTCAGCTGGATGCCCATGTAGGTCATGCCCAGGGGCAAGTCCAGATAGGCGTTTTCAGCCCCGGGCGCGAGGCCGTAGAACTGAGGCGCGAGGCGCTTGATGGTGGGCATGGTCTGTCCTCTCCTGGTGTGCGGTCAGTGGACGGATCAGCCGAAAACGATCTTCTTGACCGGCTCGACGCGGGTGGCGACGGCGACGGCGGCGAGCGCGATGGCGGCGGTCATCAGGACTTTCTTGGCGTCCATAGTGTGTACCCTCTGGGGTTGCGGTTGAATGTGCATCCAGCTTGCAAACCCTTGCGGCACAAGGCAAACGGCGGGAATCTGATTAAATCTGATTTCTGTTTACAGAAGAACAACAAAAATGGCGGCGCGGGTGGTCAGTCCGGCCGCCAATGAGGGGTTTTATCCCCTCCCCTCCAGGTTCTTTGCGGTTTTCGTTGCCCTGGGCGGGCGCGGGACCGTGCTGCCGGGCGCGATCCGGCCGGTCCGCATGTCCTTGTGGATGTACTGGTGCTTCGATCTGTCCAGGGCGGCCAGCCAGGCCAGCGGGATGTCCATTTCGGCGGCCATGTACTGCCGGTCCACGGCGCGCTGCATGCCGTGGCAATGGATCTGGCTGCAGTTGCCCATGATGGTCTTATCGCACTCGCTGGGGCGCTGCATGATCCCGTAGATGTGCGCGTTTCGCTTGAGGCCGGTGGATATCAGCTCCAGCCAGCCCGGCGGGGCCTTGCCGGGGTTGGTGACGTGCGCCAGCTCCTCGGCAACGATCACGGTCGGGATGCGCGAGTAATCGCGGCCGGTGTGGCTGCACGCGATGTCCGCAAACACGAAGGCGCAGTCGCACCAGCGGGTAAACACGGCCGCCAGCCCTTCGCCCCTGGGCGGGATGAAGGCAACCCGCAGGCGGCGCGGGTTGGCCTTGATCATCCGCTCAAGCTGGACGATATCGGTTGCCGCGCGATCCACACAGTCCAGGTACTGCCCTTCCCGGTCCCAGATGATCAGCCGCTCCGCCTTGCGAATTTGCTGCTTGGTCCAGTAGGTCTTGCCGGACTGGCTGGCACCGACAACGACGATCAGTTCGCCCGTGTGCCAGCCGCGCTCAAGCGGGCTTGCCGGTGTCGGCATCGCCGCCCTCCTGCTTGACCGGCACCAGGCGGCGCGGCGTGCCGATGCGCGAGCCCAGGACAGTCATCGTCACCAGTGCGGCGGCCAGCTCGGGGCCGACATCGCCCAGGCCGTCCGGGAAGTATTTCAGGATGACCGGCGCGTAGGCTTGCGCCAGCTGCTGCACCTCGGCCGGGGTGATCTGCCAGTTCGGGGCGATGATCACGAAGGTCGGCGTCAGGACCGCCACCAGCAGGGCGATCACTTCCGCCTGGCTCTGGTCGATCACCAGCAGGTTGCCATCGGGCGGCAGCGGGCCGCCCTGCCCGCTACTGCCGCCCAGGTTGTCCAGCATCTGCCGCTGCTGGTCGTCCAGCTGGGGCGCGCCGTCCGCGCCCTGATTCTGGTTATCGGTTGTCATATCACGGTTCCCCATCCGCCAAACAAAGACTTACGGGGCGGAGGATGCCCGGCGGAATCAGATTCCTGTCCAGCCCCCGGCGCGGGTTTTTCGTCAGATTTCGGCGGAGCGTCCGCCACCTCGTAAGCCTCGCGCCGGATCCGCTCGATGTACTCCTTCTTGCGTCCCATGATCGGCCCGCAGGTCGGACAGACGACATACGGGACTTGATGCTTGCCGGTGCTGGTCCGCACTTCCGCTTCCGCGCCGCAGCCGCACTTGATCTTCTTCGCCATGACTACCCCTTGTTTTTTGTGTCGGTGTTTGTGTTCGTGTTTGTGTCCCTGGTCAGGTGCGCGGCCCGATACGTCCGGATCATCCGCGCCACCTGGTCGATGTGATCCCCGTTCGGCTTGATGACCGATCGGGACGCATCCCGCGCCGCGATCACGGCGGCGTTATGGCGCTCCAGGAAGTGCCAAAGCTGGTTGTCCATGACGCCCCGCGCGATCAGTCGCGACTTAAGCCGGATGAGCATGATTCACCCCCAGGGCCTGATAAATCCGGTTCAGTGCGGCGCGGGCGGCGGCCTTGTCCATGACCGGCGCATGCTCCAGGCGTTGCGATGCGGGCGGCGGTTCGTCCAGCGGCTGCTTGCGGATCACGGCGCGCACGGTGTCCGCCCAGGCGGAGGACCACATGGGCCGGCTCTTGCTCTCCGGGAGGGTGGACAGTTCGTGGAGTCCGACCAGGCGCGCGGCGTGGTAGACCTCGCGGCCGGGCCACTCCCCGTCAAAGCACGGGTGCGCGCAGCGGCATGCCTGCCGGTAGGCGGTTTCCTCGTCCGGCAGGCCCAGAGATTCCCCGGTGACGGCGCACAGGGCGCGGAACTGCACCAGCGTCGGCGGGTAGTCGTCCTTGCCGCCGAATTCGGTGATGGCGCGGTTGAATCCGGTCTTGAGCTCGATATCGCTTAAACCGCTTACAAGGGCCCGCCAAGCCGCGCTCGGTGTTTTCCCCCGCAGGTGGACCCACTGCATGCCGAACGCGTCGGCAAGGGCCAGCCAGAGGCGGTCGCAGCGGTCATCAGTGGACGATTTCGCATCCGCCTTCGACAAATCCGCCTGATTCGGATTCGGCGCGGAGTGCGGCCGCAACAATTTCGGCAGGGGTGAGTCGTTCAGCAGTGACTGGGCGCTGTGCATGGCGTCTTCTCCGGTCTGGTGCGGGAATCAGGTGTGGGTTGTTCAGGAACTCGCCCTGAATGATGGTTTCCAGGTACTTGATCGGGATCGGGCCGATGGGCTTGCGTTGGCGGGCGATCCGGCCCAATTCGTCCGCCTGGTCAGCCGTCAGCCCCCATTCGATCCAGCGGGCGGCAGTGGCGGCGTCGATTTCGATTTCGTGAGGCAAGGCCAGCAGCAGGCGAAGCGTTTCGGCTTCCTGATTCACGGGCGAACCACTGGAAACCACTCCCTCCCCTCCAGCGCGCGCGGCTGGCTCTGGCCCCATGAAATCATCTGCCCTAGAGCCTGTTAGTGACTTAACTGCATGATTTGATTATTATTTCCTGAAGATTACGCCATTGTTTTCAGGAAATGCAAGACACACCGCCCCGAAGAACCTATCCCAGCGACGTCACCGACCTCGAA
>JAYRMT010000137.1:0-8177 GCA_041912575.1 Fluviicoccus sp.
TCGGCGGCGTGTGCGGGAACGGCCAGCGGCAGCAGGATCAGGAGGGGCAGGGCAAGAAGCCTCGGCAGGGGCATGGCGCATCCTCGAAAGGGTAAGGGAACGGATCACCTGTACGGCGGACAACGGCAACCGGATGCGGGTTGCCGGGAAAATTTTTCGGATCAGGACAGCATGCTTTCGGCGTGACGCAGGGTTTCCGGGGTGATGACCACGCCGCCGGACATGCGCGCGATCTCGCGGATGCGTTCCTCGCGGCCGAGCGGCTGGATGCGGCTGTGCGTGACCTCGCCTTCGGTGTATTTCTCGACGCGCCAGTGCTGGTGGCCCTTGGCGGCGACCTGCGGCTGGTGGGTGATGCAGAGGATCTGCGCGCGCTCGCCGAGCATGCGCAGCAGTTGGCCCACCACTTCGGCGGTACCGCCGCTGATACCCACGTCTACTTCGTCAAAGACCAGCACCGGCACCGCACTGTGCTGCGCCTGGATCACCTGCACCGACAGCGCGAAGCGCGACAGCTCGCCGCCGGACACCACCTTGGCCAGCGGTTGCGGCGCCTGCCCCTTGTTGGCGGTAAACAGCAATTCGATATCGTCGAGCCCGTGCGCGCCCGGTTTCGCGAGTGGCAGAAAGGCGAATTCGACCTGCGTGTCCGGCATGCCCAGGTTGCGCAGGTGGCCGGCGATATCCGGAGCCAGCGTCGCGGCGACCGCCTGTCGTTGCGCTCGCAGGGTTTCCGCCTCGCTCTGGTAGCGGGCGGATGCGGCGGCAAGAGCGGCCTGCAGCGCTTCCACGTCCTGCGCCTGCTGGCAGCGGCCGTGTTCGTCCTGCAGGCGCTCCAGCAGGCCGGGCAGTTCGGCGGGCAGCACCTTGTGCTTGCGCGCCAGCCGGTGCGCGTCGCCCAGGCGGCCTTCCAGCCATTGCAGGCGTTCCGGATCCAGCTCCTGCGCTTCAAGGAAATGGCGCAGCTCATGGCTGCTTTCCTTGACCTCGATCAGCGCCGAATCCAGGCTGGCGCAGAGGTTGGTCAGCGTGTCATCGCGGTTGCGATGCGGCTCGAGGGATTTCATGGCCTGCTGCAAGGCGCGCAGGACCGGGGATTCGCCCTCGCTCAGCAGGTCCAGCGCGACGCGGCCGTCCTGCATCAGGCTCTCGAAATTGGCGAGCCGGTCGTATTCCTGCTCCAGCGCTTCGTACTCGCCCGGCTTCAGGCCGAGCTTCTGCAGTTCGTCGAGATGGGCGTCCAGCAGTTCCAGCCGCGCGGCCTGCGCGGCGCGATTGGCCTCGCTGTCGGCCAGGGCTTTCGCGGCCTGCTGCATCTGCTGGTGCGCGGCCTGCACCTTGGCGGCCAAGGCGTGCAGGTTGCCTACGTTGTCGATCAGCTGACGGTGGCTGGCGCGTTGCAGCAGGCTTTGCGGCGCGTGCTGGCCGTGGATGTGGATCAGCATTTCACCCAGGGTGCGCAGTTCGGTGAGCGTGACCGGCGTGCCGTTGATCCAGGCCTTGGAGCGGCCTTCCTTCAGGATCACGCGGCGCAGGCTGCATTCGTCGCCGTGCAGCAGGTCGCGTTCGGCCAGCCAGTCGCGGGCCTCCGCCAGCCGGGCGATATCGAACAACGCGGTCAGGTCCGCCTTGTCCGCGCCGCGCCGCACCACCGAGCCGTCGGCCTTGTCGCCCAGGCAGAGGCCCAGCGCGTCGAGCAGGATCGACTTGCCCGCGCCGGTCTCGCCCGTGATGACCGAGAAGCCGGCGGGAATTTCGAGTTCCTGGTGGTCGACGAGGGTGAACTGGCGGATGGCGAGGGAAATGAGCATGGTGTCCGTACGGCGGTTCGGGGCGATGTCCGGCGATGATAGCGCGTGGCGGCGCGCTGGCAAGCGCTACGGCCGGGGGAAGACGAACACCGGCGCGAATCCGCCGCCCGGCGTGCGGAAATTCGTGGTCTGGCCCTGGTACAGCCGGGCCGCCATCAACTGGATGCGGCCGCGATAGGTGTAGCAGCGCAGGTCGAATTTGAGGGATTCCGTCGTCCCGTCGCGCGGGACGGTCCGTTCGGAGGGCGGGACCATGGATTGCGCCACATAGCCTCCCGCAACAATCGCATCCCACACCCGCTTAGTGAGCTTGTCGCCCCGGTAGGCCGCCTTGCCGCCGTAGCCCGCGACCGGCTTGAAAAACAGCGATTTGCGCGTTTGCCACAACGCATCGGCGTTATCCGGGGTCACCTGGCGGGTGGCGGGGATGCCCCGGGCCAGCACGTCGATGTCCGCCGCCGGAACGCCAAGGTTTCTCATCCGGTCCTGATCGCCCAGCCGCACCAGATTGGCCTTGTGCGCGTATAGCGCGTGATGGCGGGGATTCGGCGACACCACGACCGCATCGGCCAGCCAGGCGGCGCGCAGCGCGGCGGACGCCGGATCGCTCAGGTCGAAGTCGGTCAGCCGGTTATAGACCAGATCCAGCCGCGCTTCCCCGTGCCAGAGGCCGCCGTCACGGAAAACCAGCCCGGCCGGATCGGCGATGACCGCGCGGTAACCCCGGCTTTCCAGCAGGCACTGCGCCAGCAGGAACTCCGGGTACAGGTACTGGCTTTCCGGCGCGTGGTCGACAATGCCGATCACGCGCAGCGGAGCGTCCCCGCGTTCCACCCGCCATTCTTCCGCGAACATCCCGACCAGCGATTCCTTGAGCGCTTCGTGGGAGTCCGGCGCGGGCACCAGCGGGTTCATCACCTCGCAACAGGCCTGCTGGGCCTTGCGCAGGATCAGGTTCAGCCAGGCCCCGCCCGCATTGGTGTTGATCTCGATCAGCTTCGGGCCGTCGTTGCCCAGGTGGAAGTCATACCCCATGAACATGCCATGCGCGGCCGAGGGATGGCGTGCAATGTCCGGGGCATCCTCAAGCACCGCGTCCTGCCAGCCGGGCCGGGCGATCACGCCTTCGATGGCGTCGATCAGGGTTTGCATCTGGGCGTGCTGTTCGGCGGACAGGAACACCGTGACATCGGCGAACAGGTGCGGATGGGTGGTCAGCAGTTCGTGGAACAGCGGACGGAATTCCGGCGCGCAGGCGAGCTCCTCGCGCAGCCGGTCGCGGTTCACGGTGAGGCAGTAGCAGTCGCGGTTCATCCGCGCGGCGAGGGTGGTCATTCCGGGGCGCTGCGCAGGGGGAGGATTTTCAATTCGGGATGCAACGCGGCATACGCCAGAATCTTGTCATCCTGGGTGCAAAGGGTGTGGCCGTGGGTCAGGGCGGTGGCGACAATCAACCGGTCGGCGGGATCGCCGTGCATGGTCAGGGAGCCGCTGGTCCCGGCAACGAAAGGATCCAGGGGGATCAGGTGAATGCCGGTGCGGGTTAGGGCATCCTCCAGCCAGTGGGAAACCGGTAGGGCTATCTGTATTCGTCGCCGATCAGCCAGCATGGCGATTTCCCATAAGCTGATAGCGGCAATGTGAAGCTGTCTTTCCGTATCGGCTTTGGCGATTATGCTTCGCACCCCTTCGGAGAAGCCGGCCGATATGCCCATGACATGCCACAAAAAGGCATGTGTATCCAGTAACAATCCTGTCATTCCTTCATTGCGTCCCATTCGTCGTCAATGGGCGACATGATATCACCGAGGATGGTGACCGTTCCGGCCATGCAGCCGAAAGTGGTCTTCGGTTTCTCTAATGCAGTGAGCCGCGCCACGGGCTTGCCGCGCTTGGTGATGATGACCTCCTCGTGTCCGTTTGCCACGTCATCCATCAATTGCAGGCATTCCGCCTTGAATTTGGCGGCGGAGATCGTGAGGGTCATGGCGCGGCTCCGAAGTGGTCATGGGATATGGTCATTATAGGCTGGGAGCGGCAGGAGGCAAGCGGCGTCATGCTTTTCCCTCCTTCGGAACAGGGGGCGCATAAAGCCTTCCCCCAATCCCTTGAAACGCCCAAGGTCATCCCCATCTCTCCCCCATCTTTATTCCCGCCTGATACCAGAGAGGTGCAGCCATGGCCGACCAGAACACCCCGGAAACCCCCGAAGCCGCCGCCGACAACGAGCACATCGAGATCACCGAAACCGAAGTGGAAGTCCTCAACGCCCGCGTCGCCGAACTCGAAGCCCAGCTGAAGGACACCCAGCTGCGCGCCCAGGCCGAGATCCGCAACATCCAGATGCGCGCCGAGCGCGAAGTGTCCAACGCGCACAAGTTCGCGCTGGAAAAGTTCGCGGGCAGCCTGCTCGACGTCGTCGACAACCTCGAGCGCGCCGTCGCCTCCATCAAGCCGCAGAACGATGAGACCAAGGGCGTGCTGGAAGGCGTGCAGCTGACCCACCGCATCCTTCTCGAAACGTTGAAGAAGTTCGGCGTGGAGCCGGTCGACCCGGCGGGCCAGCCCTTCAATGCCGAGCACCACCAGGCCGTGGCGACCCAGCCCGCCACCGAGACCGTTCCCGCGAACACCGTGGTCACCGTCTTCCAGAAGGGCTACCTGCTGTCCGGCCGCCTGCTGCGCCCGGCCATGGTCGTGGTGGCCCAGTAAACCGTCTGTAAAAAATAGCCTTGAAAACGCTGCGGCCATCGCCATATCAGTTTTCAAGCAGAAACAACCTCTTTCGGAGACAGCATCATGGGCAAGATCATCGGTATCGACCTCGGCACCACCAACTCCTGCGTCGCGATCATGGAAGGCGACCAGGTCAAAGTCATTGAGAACGTGGAAGGCGCGCGCACCACGCCGTCCATCGTCGCCTACACCGACAGCGAAGTGCTGGTGGGCGCCGGCGCCAAGCGTCAGGCCGTGACCAACCCCAAGAACACCCTGTTCGCGGTGAAGCGCCTGATCGGTCGCAAGTTCGGCGACGACGTGGTGCAGAAGGACATCAGCATGGTGCCCTACGCCATCGTCAAGGCCGACAACGGCGACGCCTGGGTGGAAGCCAAGGGCAAGAAGATGGCCCCGCCGCAAATCTCCGCCGAAGTGCTGAAGAAGATGAAGAAGACCGCCGAGGACTACCTGGGCGAGCCGGTCACCGAAGCCGTGATCACGGTCCCGGCCTACTTCAACGACAGCCAGCGCCAGGCCACCAAGGATGCCGGCCGCATCGCCGGTCTGGACGTCAAGCGCATCATCAACGAACCGACCGCCGCCGCGCTGGCGTTCGGCATGGACAAGCGCGAAGGCGACCGCAAGATTGCCGTATATGACCTGGGCGGCGGCACCTTCGACATCTCGATCATCGACATCGCCGACGTCGACGGCGAGCAGTCCTTCGAAGTGCTGGCCACCAACGGCGACACCTTCCTGGGCGGCGAAGACTTCGACCTGCGCCTGATCGACTACCTCGCCGACGAGTTCAAGAAGGAAAACGGCGTCGACCTGCACAACGACCCGCTGGCCCTGCAGCGCCTGAAGGAAGCCGCCGAAAAGGCCAAGATCGAGTTGTCCTCGGCCCAGCAGACCGAAGTGAACCTGCCGTACATCACCGCCGACGCCACCGGCCCGAAGCACCTGAACATCAAGGTGACCCGCGCCAAGCTGGAATCGCTGGTGGAAGACCTGGTGGCACGCACCATCGAGCCGTGCAAGACCGCGTTGAAAGACGCCGGTCTGAGCGTCGGCCAGATCGGCGACGTGATCCTGGTGGGCGGCCAGACCCGCATGCCGCTGGTGCTGCAGAAGGTGAAGGAATTCTTCGGCAAGGAACCGCGCCGCGACGTGAACCCGGACGAAGCCGTGGCCGTGGGCGCCGCCATCCAGGGCGCCGTGCTGTCCGGCGACAAGAAGGACGTGCTGCTGCTGGACGTGACCCCGCTGACGCTGGGTATCGAAACCATGGGCGGCGTGATGACCGCGCTGATCGAGAAGAACACCACCATCCCGACCAAGAAGTCGCAGGTGTTCTCGACCGCCGACGACAACCAGACCGCCGTGACCATCCAGGTCTATCAGGGCGAGCGTCGCCAGGCGCAGCAGAACAAGCTGCTGGGCCGCTTCGACCTCAGCGACATCCCGCCGGCTCCGCGCGGCATGCCGCAGATCGAAGTCACCTTCGACATCGACGCCAACGGCATCCTGAACGTGTCCGCCAAGGACAAGGGCACCGGCAAGGCCCAGAGCATCGTCATCAAGGCCAACTCCGGCCTGAGCGAAGACGAGATCCAGGCCATGGTGCGTGACGCCGAGGCCAACGCCGAGGAAGACAAGAAGTTCGCCGAGCTGGTGGAAGCCCGCAACCAGGCCGACGGTCTGGTGCACGCCACTCGCAAGACGCTGAAGGACGTGGGCGACAAGGCCACCGACGCCGAGAAGGAAAGCATCGAAGCCGCCGTCAAGGCGCTGGAAGAAGCCATCAAGGGCAACGACAAGGCGGATATCGACGCCAAGACCGAAGCCCTGAGCCAGGCCTCCATGCCGCTGATGCAGAAGATCTACGCCGAGCAGCAAGCGGCGGGCGGCCAGCCGGGCGCGGGCGCGCAAGGCGGCGGCAAGGCGGATGACGGCGTCGTGGACGCCGAGTTCGAAGACGTCAGCGACAAGAAGTAAGGATGTGCCTTTGCTCCCCCTGTGGAACAGGGGGAGTGGCCGAAGGCCGAGGGGGTTGCGGCCGTGGACGAACAAGTCCCTTTTTTGAGGCCGTGTTTGTGACGCTTCCTGCAACCCCCCTGTCCCTCCGGGACATCCCCCCTACGGTGTAGGAGGGAAAGAATTCCCAACGCCAACCCCGTTTGGCGTTTGTTGTTTCCGTAAGCGGAGATCCGCCCGATGTCAAAACGCGATTTCTACGAAGTGCTCGGCGTTGCCAAGGACGCCAGCGACGAGGACATCAAGAAGGCCTATCGCCGCCTGGCCATGAAGTACCACCCGGACCGCAATCCGGATGACAAGGCGGCCGAGGAAAAATTCAAGGAGGCCAACGAGGCCTACGAGATCCTGTCCAATGCCGACAAGCGCGCGGCCTATGACCGTCACGGCCATGCCGGCGTGGATCCGAACATGGGCGCGGGCGGGTTTGGCGGCGGTTTCGGCGGCGCGGGCGGCTTCTCCGATATCTTCGAAGCCTTCGGCGACATTTTTGGCGGCGGTCGCGGCGGCGGGCAGCGCCAGCGCGGCGGCTCGGACCTGCAGTACACGCTGGAGCTGACGCTGGAAGAGGCCGTGAAGGGCTGCAAGAAGCAGATCCGTTTCACCACGGCCGCGCCCTGTGAAGTTTGCGACGGCTCCGGCGCCAAGAAAGGCTCGGGCAAGACCACCTGCCGCACGTGCGGCGGCGCGGGTCAGGTGCGCATGCAGCAGGGCTTCTTCACCGTGCAACAGGCCTGTCCGACCTGTCGCGGCGCGGGCCAGATCATCAAGGATCCGTGCGACGCCTGCCACGGCCAGGGCCGCGTCAACAAGCCGAAGACGCTGGAAGTCTCGATCCCGGCCGGGGTCGATACCGGCGACAAGGTGCGGCTGGCGGGCGAGGGCGAGGCCGGGGCCAACGGTATGCCGGCGGGCAACCTGTACGTGCAGGTGGTGGTGAAGGAGCATGCGATCTTCAAGCGTGACGGCGGCGACCTGTTCTGCGAAGTGCCGATCAGCATTGTCGATGCCGCGCTGGGATCTGAAATCGAAGTGCCGACGCTGGACGGGCGCGTGAAGCTGAAAATTCCGGAAGGGACCCAGAGCGGCAAGGTGTTCCGCCTGCGCGGCAAGGGCGTCAAGCCCGTGCGCGCCTATGAGGCGGGCGACATGCTCTGCCAGGTCAAGGTCGAGACGCCGGTCAAGCTGACCTCGCGCCAGAAAGAACTGCTGCGGGAGTTCCAGGAGTCGCTCGAAGGCAACGACAAGCACTCGCCGAACAAGAAGAGTTTCTTTGACAACATCAAGGACATCTTCTCCTGACGCGATTCGCGTGATGAAAAAGGCCGGATTTCCCGGCCTTTTTCATGTCCGGTCACATCTGGGCGGCGCCTGCCTGACAATCCCGCTTGCCTGCCTGCGCCAACACTGGCACCCTTCGCGGATGACGGATCCTCAAGGAGTACAGGCACATGACCACCCGTATCGCGATTTGCGGCGCCGCCGGCCGGATGGGCCGGGCGCTGATCCATGCCATCGCCAACCGTGACGACGTCAAGCTGACTGCCGCCATCGAGCGGCCGGAGAGCTCGCTGATCGGCGCCGACGCCGGTGAAATGGCCGCGCTGAGCC
>JAYRMT010000138.1:0-8173 GCA_041912575.1 Fluviicoccus sp.
GACCACCCTCTTCCTTCGACAGCACGTACACTTCGGCCACAAAGTTGGTGTGCGGCTTGATGCTGCCCGGCTTCGCCAGGACCTGACCGCGCTGGATGTCTTCACGCTTGATGCCGCGCAGCAGCACACCCACGTTCTCACCGGCACGACCTTCATCCAGCAGCTTGCGGAACATTTCAACGCCGGTGCAGGTGGACTTGACGGTATCCTTGATACCGACCACTTCCACTTCTTCACCCACCTTGATGATGCCGCGCTCGACGCGACCGGTCACCACGGTGCCGCGACCGGAGATCGAGAACACGTCTTCGATCGGCAGCAGGAACGGCTGGTCAATGGCGCGTTGCGGCTCCGGAATGTAGCTGTCCAGCGTTTCCACCAGCTTCAGGATCGACGGGATGCCGAACTGGCCTTGCTCGCCGTTCAGGGCTTGCAGGGCGGAGCCACGGATGATCGGGGTGTCATCGCCCGGGAAGTTGTACTTGTTCAGCAGGTCGCGGACTTCCATCTCGACCAGCTCCAGCAGCTCTTCGTCATCGACCATGTCGCACTTGTTCAGGAACACGACGATGTACGGCACGCCGACCTGACGGGACAGGAGGATGTGTTCGCGCGTTTGCGGCATGGGGCCGTCAGCGGCAGAACAGACCAGGATCGCGCCGTCCATCTGGGCAGCACCGGTGATCATGTTCTTCACATAGTCAGCGTGACCCGGGCAGTCCACGTGGGCATAGTGACGGGTCGGCGACAGGTATTCGACGTGCGCGGTGTTGATGGTGATACCGCGAGCCTTTTCTTCCGGGGCCGCATCGATCTGGTCATAGGCCTTGGCTTCGCCACCGTAGGTCTTGGCGCAGATGGTGGTGATGGCAGCCGTCAGGGTCGTCTTGCCGTGGTCAACGTGACCAATGGTGCCGACGTTCACGTGCGGCTTATCGCGTTCAAACTTGGCCTTTGCCATGATCAGTGCTCCCTCAAGAGTGTGTCGCCAGTCTTAAAGAGTTAACAACAAAGGCAGAACCGGCTTGCGCCGTCTGCCTTCAGAAAATTGGAGCTCATAACCGGATTTGAACCGGTGACCTCTTCCTTACCAAGGAAGTGCTCTACCGACTGAGCTATATGAGCGAAACTACGTTCAACCAACCTGGAGCGGGTGGCGGGAATCGAACCCGCACTATCAGCTTGGAAGGCTGAAGTTCTACCACTAAACTACACCCGCGCAAAAAATGGTGGTGGGGGAAGGATTCGAACCTTCGAAGCCAGAGGCGACAGATTTACAGTCTGTTGGTTTTGACCGCTCACCCACCCCACCAACGCGAGGAGGCATATTCTGTTGATCACCCAAGACATTGTCAAGCATCAACCGAAACAGCCGCCTTGTTTTTAACCTGTGGTGCCGGCAGTGGGACTCGAACTCACGACCTACTGATTACAAGTCAGTTGCTCTACCAACTGAGCTATACCGGCTTTCAGGCGAAAAACGAGCCGCATTATACGCGCTAATGGCGCCCGCACAACGCTTTAACGCTTAATTTTTAGGTGATCGGATGCCAGTTCGGCCGCCCTGAACAAAGCGCGGGCCTTATTCAGGGTTTCCTGCCACTCCAGGGCAGGCACGGAATCCGCAACCACACCGGCGCCCGCCTGCACATGCATGAGACCGTCCTTCAGCACGGCCGTCCGGATGGCAATGGCCGTATCCATTTCGCCGTTCCAGCCCAGATAGCCGACCGCGCCGCCGTAAACCCCGCGCTTGACCGGCTCCAGATCGTCAATGATTTCCATGGCCCGAACCTTGGGCGCCCCGGAGAGCGTCCCGGCGGGCAACGTGGCGCGCAAGACATCCATGGCGCTGACACCTTCGCGCAACACCCCCTCCACGTTCGAGACGATATGCATGACATGCGAATAGCGCTCAATCACCATTTTTTCGGTGACACTGACGCGGCCCACTTCACTGACGCGCCCGGCATCATTGCGCCCGAGGTCGATCAGCATCAGGTGCTCGGCGATTTCCTTGGGATCGGCCAGCAATTCCGTCGCCAGCGCCGCATCGTGCTCTGGCGTCCGTCCACGGGGCCGGGTGCCCGCGATCGGCCTGACCGTAACCCGCCCCTCCTGCACACGCGCAAGGATCTCGGGGCTGGAGCCCACGATGTGGCAATCGCCGCAATGGACGAAATACATGTAAGGCGAGGGATTGAGGTGACGCAAGGCGCGGTAGAGCGCCATCGGCGACTGCTCGAACGGCGCGGTCATGCGCTGCGCCGGGACGACCTGCATGACATCGCCCGCCAGGATGTATTCCTTGATGCGGTTGACGCCCGCCTTGTACGCCTCTTCGCCGAAGCCGGAGACAAAATCGCTTTCCCGGGTTGGACGCGCGGAGGGGTTGTCGGTATCGGGCGCGAGCGCGGTGCGCAGCTGAACGGCCAACTGTTCCAGGCGCGCTTGCGCCCGGGCATAAGCGTCCGGCTGCGTCGGATCCGCATGGGTGATCAGGTACGCGCTTTCCTTGAGATTGTCGAAAACGACCACCTCCTCCGACACCATGAGCTGGATGTCCGGCAAGCCGATCGGATCCGTCTTGCGGGTAGCCGCCAGCTTGCGCTCGACATAACGGACGCAGTCGTAGCCGAAGTAGCCGACCAGACCGCCGGTAAAGCGCGGCAACCCGTCTACCGCCGGCACACGGAAGCGTTTCTGGAAATCCTCGATGAAGGCCAGCGGATCGTCCGTGCGGACATCCTCCTGCAGGATATGCCCCTGATAGACCTGGACGCCGTTCTCCCGGACGACCAGCCGCTGCGAGGCCGGCAGGCCGATAATGGAGTAACGCCCCCAACGTTCGCCGCCGTGCACGGACTCGAAAAGGTAACTGTATGGCTGGTTGGCGAGCTTGAGGTAGACAGACAGCGGGGTGTCCAGATCGGCCAGCAGCTCCAGGGCGACAGGAATGCGGTTATAGCCCTGCTGGGCGAATAGCGTGAATTGCTCGTGCGAAATCATGACGATGACCTGTATTCGGGCGGACGACGGGGTTAACGGTGTTCAACGTTTCGGACAGCGTCACCATCGCCAGCGCAGACAGACCATCATGAAGACTTTTCCGGACACTATCGGGAGAAATGAGGAGAACATTACGGTATCGGAAGTCCCGGCCCGAATCAAGCCAGCAGCGCGGACATGGACGGGATGATCCAGTCCGGCTTGCAGGCCTCGATCGGTTCGCCATGGTTGTACCCGTACGGCAGCGCCACGCAGGGAACACCGGCTGCGCGTGCGGCTTCGACATCGTTGCGCGAATCCCCGACCATTAGGACCTTGCCGGGCTCCGCATTGAAATAGCGGACGGCGTGCAGCACCGGTTCCGGATGCGGCTTTCTATGCGGCAGGCTGTCGCCGCCGAGCAGGAGGGCGAATTCATCCAGGCAGCCCAGCGCTTCCAGCAGGGCGCGCGCCGGCGCGTAAGGCTTGTTGGTGACACACGCCATCGGAATGTTGCGTTCGCGACAAGCGGCCATGAACGGCCGCACGCCCTCATAAAAACGACTGAACTGGCAGACGGCCGCCTGATAGTGGCGCATAAACGACGCCAGCAAGGCATCATGCAGGGAGGCCGGTTCCCGCGCCGCTTCCAGGACGCAATAGACCAGCCGGGAAGCGCCCCGCCCGACCCAGTTCCGCACCTGCAGTTCACTGACTTCGCGCATGCCGTGATCCGCCAACGCCAGATTCAGGCAATGGTGGATGTCGCGGGCGGAGTCGACCAAGGTACCGTCCAGGTCGAACAGGATTACGGACGGGGTATAACCGATCAGTGTGAACATGGCGGTTTCCTCAGGCCCGCGCGGAGCCGGCCAGCGCGAGCTCCGCGCGCATCGCATCGATCGCCTGGCGATAGTCCGCGGCGCCGAAAATGGCGGAACCGGCGACAAAAGTATCCGCACCCGCCTCGGCGATCTTGCGGATATTCGCCGCCGTGACACCGCCATCCACTTCCAGACGGATCGGCAGGCCGCTGGCTTCGATGATGCGCCGGGCCTCCACCAGTTTGTCGAGCGTGCGCGGGATGAACTGCTGGCCGCCGAAACCGGGGTTCACGCTCATCAGCAGCACCATGTCGACCTTGTCCAGCACGTAGTCCAGGTAATGCAGCGGCGTGGCGGGGTTGAAGACCAGTCCGGCCTTGCAGCCGCCGCTGCGGATCAGTTGCAGCGAGCGGTCGATATGGTCCGACGCTTCCGGATGGAAGGTAATGTAGGTCGCCCCCGCCTCGATGAAGTCGCCGATGATGCGGTCCACCGGCGACACCATCAGATGCACGTCGACGGGCGCGGTGACGCCGTACTTGCGCAACGCCTTGCAAACCATCGGACCGACAGTCAGGTTCGGCACGTAGTGGTTGTCCATGACGTCGAAATGGACGATATCGGCGCCCGCCTCCAGCACGGCGTCCACTTCGGCCCCGAGACGGGCGAAATCGGCGGACAAGATGGACGGGGCAATCTGGAAATCATTCATGGCGGGCATCCGGAGGAGCGGAAATGGATCAAGGATATAGGAAAAGGCGCGGACTCAGAGCTCGCCCTTCGTGATGGCCGCATCCAGCGCGGCGAGGCGTTCCGGGGTGCCGACATCCACCCAGGGGCCGGGAAAATACTCGGCGCTGACGCGCTCCGCATCCATGGCGGCGCGCAACAAGGGGGCCAGCGGGGCCTTGCCGGGCGGCAGGTCCGCCACCAATTCGGGCGACATCAGGCTGACCCCGGCGAAGGTATGGCGGACACCGCCCGCGCTGCGCACGGACCGGACCTCGCCCGGCGCAGGAGCTTCATCAAAACCGAAGTCTCCGGCCGGATGCTGCGGGGGATTGTCCACCAGCACCAGATGCGCCATGCGCGCGCCCAGCGACATGGCGGAGAGACGCGCGAAATCATAGCGCATCCAGACATCGCCGTTGACCAGCAGGAAGGGTTCCTTTCCCAGCAAGGGCAGCGCCTGACGGATGCCGCCCGCGGTTTCCAACGGCTCGCCTTCATCCGACCATGCGATCCGGACACCGTGCGCGGAGCCGTCGCCCAGCGCGTCATGCAGGCAATGTCCCAGCCACGCCGTATTGATGACCAGGTCGGTGATCCCGGCTGCACGCAGTGCCTCGATATGCCACACGATCAATGGCTTTCCGCCCACCGGCAGCAAGGGCTTGGGCGTGGTCAGCGTCAGCGGCCGCATGCGGTTGCCGAGGCCGGCGGCGAGAATCATTGCCTTCATGTCAGGCTCCCGCGTCGGGCAGGAAGCGCGCCAGGCGCGCGGCGGCGTCGGGGCGTTTTTCCAGATAGACCGGCAGGACGCGGCGCGCCACCCAGTCGCGGAACGCTCGCAGCTCCGGGTAGGCCCGGATTTCATCCAGCAGGTACTGGAACACCAGCGGGATATCGTCCAGATAACCGTGCTTGCCGTCGCGCAGGCTCAGGCGGGCGAAGATACCGACGACCTTCAGGTGGCGTTGCGCGCCCATCCAGTCGAAGGCGCGGAGGAAGGCGGCCTCATCGAACGCCCCCGGCAGAAGGTTTTCCGCGATCAGGCTCTGGCGGAACTGCTCCACCCAGCCCGTCACACGCGCCAACGGCCATTCGACATACGCGTCGCGCAGCAGCGACACCAGATCGTAGGTGATGGGGCCGGTCACGGCATCCTGGAAGTCGATGACGCCCAGGCGGTTACCAGGCAAAACCATCAGGTTGCGGGAGTGGTAGTCGCGGTGGACAAAAACCGTCGGCTGCGTCAGTACATCGTCGGCAATCCGTTCGCAGGTGGTACGCACCAGGTCCGCCTCTTCCTGAGACAAGGTCAGGCCCAGGTAACGGGCGATGAACCAGTCAGGGAACAGCGACATTTCCGTCAGCAGGCGTGCACGGTCATACGGCGGCAATGCGTAGTCAGCGGGTGCGGGACTGGACAGCAGGTGCCGCAATTCATCCATGGCCTGGCTGTAGAGGGCGTCGACAGACGTCTCGTTCAGGCAGGGCCGCAGCAGCGTGTCGCCGAGATCGCTGAGCAGCATGAAGCCGAGGTCAAAATCCGCCGCGAGAATTTCCGGCACGTGCACGCCATGTGCATGCAGCACGCGGGCGATGGCCACGAAAGGACGCGAGTTCTCCTTGTCCGGCGGCGCGTCGACGGCAATCAGGCTGCCCCGGTCGTGACGAAGCCGGAAATAGCGGCGGAAACTGGCGTCGCCCGACACCACTTCCAGCTCGCCGGCAGGCCGGAGGCCTGCCTGTTCGGTCGCCCAGGCGGCGGACCAGCAGTAAAGGGCGTCGCGACGGGCATCTCCGGCGGGCGTGGCGCAATGTTCCATTACAAAAACTCGTGGCTGAAAGGGGCGAATTTTCCTATTATCCCCGAGCTTTGCCCATAACCCAAGTTGCATGATGCGCCGGACCTCCACTCTTGCGGTATTTGCCCTGCTGTCCACGGTTGCCGGGGCAAAGGAGGCTATCGACTACAATCGCCTGGGCTGGATGAGCGCCGAGGCCATTGCCGCCCGCCCGCCCGCCGAACGGCCGCCCTTACGTCCGGCCTGTCACGGCGCATGGGTCACCCCGATTCCGCTGACCTCCCAAACCCGCATCGACACGTCCGCGCCCATCCATGGCGAGGCGCAATGGCTGTATTACGATCCCGACGGTGTTTCCCACCTGAACGGCGACGTGACCGTCTCGCAGGAAAACCGCACCATCCGCGCGGACAATGCCGAACTGTCGGCGGGCCACGACAGCGGCCGCTTCACCGGCAACATCCTGATCGCCGAACCCGGCATGATCCTGTCCGGCAAGCAGGCGGACATCCGTTTCAACGACCGCACCGCGCGCCTGGAAAGCACCGAGTTCGTCTCGACGCTGCTCAATGCGCACGGCCGGGCGAACGCCATCGAGAAGACCGACGACAATGTCGTGCGCTTCGCGTCCGTCGAGTACTCGACTTGCGAACCGGATCACCGCGTCTGGTATTTCTCGGCCAAGCGGCTGAAGCTGGACCATAACAGCGGACGCGGGACGGTGCACAACGCCACGCTGCACCTGGGTCCTGCCCCGGTGCTCTATGTGCCCTACTTCGACTTTCCGATCGACGACCGTCGCATGAGCGGACTGCTGATACCCCGTTTCGGCACCACCAACGACGGCGGGTTCGACTTTGCACAACCCCTCTACCTCAATCTCGCGCCCAATTACGACGCCACGCTCACGCCCCGGCTGCTCAGTCGTCGCGGCGTCATGGCCGAGGGCGAATTCCGCTATCTGCTGGACGGGCTCGGGCACGGCGAGCTCAATGGCGCCATCCTGCCCGGCGACAAGCTGTACGCGAATGCGGACCGCAAGCGCGGCACCTGGAAACACCGGCTGGACAGCGGTGACTGGCGCTGGGCGACCAACGTCAATTATGTCTCGGACAACGCCTACTTCACCGACCTCGGCACCGATCTCAACCAGAGCAACACCACGCACCAGGAGCGCACCGGCGAAGTGGAATACCACCACGGCGATTGGCGGGTTCTGGGTCGCGTGCAGGCGTACCAGACCATCGACCCGGCGCTGCAGGACATCAACAAGCCCTACGCCCGCCTGCCGCAAGTCCTGCTGGAGGGCGGGCACGACCTGCCGAACCGCGTGCGGGTGGGACTCAAGAGCGAGCTGACCCGATTCCAGCGCGCGATCAACGACGGCAGCGGCACGGAAATCAACGGCGAACGCCTGCGACTGGAACCCAGTGTCGGTTACCGGCTCGAACAGCCCTGGGGCTACGCCGCGCCGTCGCTGACCGTCCGCGGACTGGCTTACCGGCTGGAAGGCAACGCCGTCAATCCCGACTCGCTGGACGTTCCGGTGTTCAGCCTGGACAGCGGCCTGGTGCTGGAACGGGAAGGCGGGCGTTTCCGGCAGACCCTGGAGCCCCGCTTCTTTTATCTGTATTCCCCCTATCGTGACCAGAGCGGACTGCCCAATTTCGATACCGCTTCCTCGACCTTCAATTTCGCGCAACTGTTCCGCAACAGCCGGTTCTCGGGCGGCGACCGGATTGACGACGCCAACCAGCTTTCGCTCGGCCTGACCTCCCGCTGGTTGGACCAGCATGACGGCCTGGAACGCCTGCGCGCCTCCGTCGGGGA
>JAYRMT010000139.1:0-8112 GCA_041912575.1 Fluviicoccus sp.
CAAGGACTGGTATCTGGTTCGCAGCGACTCCCTCAAGAACATCAAGACCTGGGCCAAGCAGGAGGACGGCAAGCGCATCCGTTCCTTCAAGCTGGAAGCCCTGATCGACGGCCCGATGGACGCGGTGGCCCGCGTGCATTACGACGTCGAGAATATCAAGCGCTGGTTCTGGGAAACCAAGGAATCGCGCCTGCTGAAGAAAGTGTCCAACACCGAGTATTACTACTATCAGGTGTTCAACGCGCCGTTGACCGTGCCGGACCGCGACTCGGTCGTGCATGTGGTGATCGAGCCCTACACGCCCCGCAAGGGCTACCTGCTGCACCGCCTGAGCGCCGCGCCCGATTTCATTCCGCCGCGCCCCGGCCTGGTCCGGGTGGACGCCCAGGACATGATCATCAAGTTCACCCCGGTCGGCAAGGACAAGACCCGGCTGGAGGCTGAGGGCTACATTGATCCGGGCGGAACGATTCCGGCCTGGGCCATCAACTTCGTGCAGCGCAGCGCGCCGTATGTCTCGATGCTGGGCCTGCAGCGCATGGTGCAGCTGCCGTATTACCGCGAGCCCAGCGAACCGTCCCCCTTCGCCATCGGCGAGTGACCTTCGTCGCGAGGGGAGTCCGCTGCCCTCGCGACCGATTCCCCTTGACCCCGAGCGCGTCTGACGTTATCAGTCTCCGATGGTCGTGACGGAGGCAGCCGGTCTCCGGCCGCCTTCCTTGTCCGCTTCCGGAGCCCGTCATGCAACAGCAAACCATCGACATCGTTTTCGACTTCCCGCAAGCGCCCGCGAAAATCTTCAACTGGCTGGGCGACCACAATAATCTGGGCTTGGTGTTCGCCCCCTTCAAGGTCAAGCGCATCCGCGACGGACAGGGCTACCTGAACGGCGTCGGCTCGGTGCGCCGCCTGAGCGCGTTTCCGATGCCGCCGGTCGAGGAAACCGTGACCGTGTACGAGCCGGAGCAACGGATCGAATACACCATCACCAGCCCGGGCGGCCCGATTCGCGACCATCTCGGCGTCATGCGCTTCGAGCCCAACGGCGAAGGCACGCGCCTGCATTACACCATCACGTTTACCGGACGCTTGCCGCTGGCGGGGCCGGTGCTCAAGGTCGGCCTGGAGCAGGGCATCCTGCGCGGCTTCCGCAAGCTGGCGCGGATGTCGATCGGATGACTCCACACGAACTCTGCTTCCCGGTCGCGGGCGGCCGCCGGATCGCCGCCCGCGACTGGAACCCCGGTGGCCAGCGCCGGATCCTGGCGCTGCACGGCTGGCTGGACAATGCGGCCACTTTTGATCTCCTCGCTCCCTTGCTCGATGATGCCCGGATCTTGGCGCTCGATTTCGCCGGTCACGGTCTGAGCGACCCGCGTCCGTCAGGCACCCGTTACCACTTCATCGATCATCTGGATGATGTGCTGTCGGTGGTCGACCAACTGGGCTGGGACGAGTTCGTGCTGATGGGCCACTCCATGGGCGCGGGCATCGCCACGCTGTTCGCCGCCGCGATGCCGGAGCGGGTGTCGCGCCTGGTGCTGATCGAGGGCTTCGGGCCGTACACGGGGCAGGGCGAGCGCCCGGCGGCCGTGTTGCGTCAGGCCATGACGCAATGGCGCGATTTCGAGGACCGCACGCGGATCATGGCCAGTCGTGAGCTGGCGATCCGCGCGCGCATGCAGGGGCTGGTGCCGGTGAGCGAAGCGGCCGCCGCCATCCTGTGCGATCGCGGCGTGGGGGCGGTGGAGGGCGGCTTTGTCTGGCGCGCCGACAAGCGGCTGCGTCTGGACACGCCCTGGCGGGTGACCGAGGAGCAGGTGCTGGATTTCATCCGGGATATCCGTGCGCCGACACTGCTGATCGAGGCGGAAAATTCGTTGCCCTTTGCGCGCGCGGTCTTTGCGAAACGCTGCGAGGTCCATCCGGACCTGCGGCATGTCTTGTTGCCCGGCGGGCATCATTTGCACCTGGACGGCGATGTCGCGGCGGTGGCCGCGACGATCCGGGATTTCCTCTTGGCCCCGTGAGGATCAGGCCGGGGCTACGGCATGACGCCAGGCTGTCGGGCTCATGCCCATTTCCCGCTTGAAGGCGAGGCTGAACGCGGTTTCGGATCCGTAACCCACTGACAGCGCGATGGCCGTGACCGGTCGCGCGCTCCCTGTCAGCTCGCGCGCGGCCAGTTGCATGCGGTAGCGCGTCAGATACGCCTGCGGCGTTTCCCCCATCACTTCGCTGAAACGCGCCGCGAAAGCGGAACGCGACAATCCCACCTGCTGCGCCAGTTCCGGCACCGTCCAGGGATACGACGGGCGCTGGTGCATGTGCGCGAGCGCCGGCGACAGGTAGCGGTCGCGCACCGCGCGCAGCCACCCGCGCGCCTGCGCCGGTTGTTGCTCCACATGCGTGCGCAGCGATTCCAGCCAGATGACCTCGCAAAGCCGATTGATCATCGCCGCCTGTCCGGGGCGTTCGTTCAGGAAACGGCTTTCCAGCAGCTGGTGGATCAGGCCGAGCCAGGCGGGCGTATCCGGCACCGGATTCGGGATGTGCAGCGTGTCGGGCAAGCTGTTCAGCACGGCGCCGCCAAAGGAGCCGCCGAAAGCGCAGCAGCCGAACACCAGCCGGGTTTCTTCGCCGCCGGGCACGACCAGCTGGTGATAGCAGGACGGGGCGATCGCCGGATTGAGCGGCGTCAGGTCAGGACGCGGTGACAGATCGGGGTCCAGGCGGTGCGCGACGCCGGGCTGGAACAGCACCACCTCGCCCGCCCGGACCAGAAAAGCCTGATCGCCGCCATGACGCACCCAGGCCTGGCCGTGGGTGATGGCGTAGAAACAGGCGTTGGCCGTGACCGGCATCTGCAGGGCCCACGGGTAACCCAGGCGGGCATAGAGGTAGAGGCTGTTGTCCAGCCGGAGGTCCGCGAGCAGGTCGCTCAAGAAATCCGTGCGTGTCATGACTGTCGCCCGTCCTGTTCCGGCGTCTGGATGGGCCGAAACGGCGTTTTAGTTATTCTTCGGAATTCGGGGCTGGTCAATAATCGGCCGGCCCGTACTGGAGCGGTTTTAACAGGAGGTTTCTAACGATGCAAGCAAATGAAATTGTGAACCCCGTCACATCCGACGAGTGGCAGGCCTTGCATCGCCGTCCCGACTTCGCCTGGCCGACGCTGGCGCTTTTCGCCGCCAGTATCGGCCTTTTTTTCCTCGTTTTCAGCGCGGCTGTCAGCGGGCGGATCGCTGCGCCGCTGGCCGTGCTGCTCAATATCCTGCCCGCGTACTGGTGCTTCACGGTCTTTCACGATGCGGCGCACAATGCGATCAGCCGTCACCGCACGCTCAACGAATGGGTCGGCCGTCTGGCCATGCTCGCGTTCTCGCCCGCGCCGCTGTTCCGCCCGTTCCGCTATGTCCACATGCAGCATCACCGTTTCGTCAATGAAACCGACGGCAGCGACCCCGATCGCTGGGCCAGCACCGGGCCGTGGTGGCAATGGCCGTTACGCTGGGCGACGACCGACGCCTGGTATGTGGTCTGGTATGTGATGCGCTTCCGCGACCGGCCGCGGGATGAGCGCCGCGAGGTGATCTGGTGCCTGCTGGCCGCCGTGCCGCTGGTCGGCTGGCTGGCCTGGAGCGGCTGGTGGGAGCCGGTGCTGTGGTTCTGGTTCCTCCCGAGCCGTCTGGCATCGATCATCCTGGCGCTGAGCCTCGATGTGCTGCCGCACTGGCCGTTCAAGGCGACGCATGCCGAAAACCCGTGGCAGGCCACCAGCAACCGCCTGGGTTGGGAAGCACTCCTCACCCCGCTGATGCTGGGCCAGAACTACCATCTGGTGCACCACATCTATCCGCTGGTGCCGTTCTACCGTTATCGCCGCGTCTGGCTGGCCCGCGAGGCCTGGCACCTGTCGCGACAACCGTTGCTGGTCAGTGTCGGCGGTCGTCAAATTGAACCCGGGATGGCGCGCTAGCCGCCATCCTGTCCCAGTTGCCGCAGGAAATCCCGGTCCAGCCGGGTCTTGACCGTGCGCCAGTCCGCGCCCAGCGCCTGGGCGGCGGCCTCGTAGCTGCCGCTGCGTGCATAGATCACCGCAAAGTACCGTCCCAGCAGGCTGTCCAGATCCAGCCGTCCCGCAGCCACGTCCGCCGCCAATCGCTCCCGCGCCGCGCCGGGCATTTCCGCCCGTTGCGGCGGCTCGTACCGCCCGCGCACCAGGATGCCGCGCACGCATTGCTCCAGCTCGCGCATGTTGCCGGGCCAGGCGTAGCCGGCCAGCCGCGACTCGATCCACGTGATGGCCTCGTCCGCGAGTTCCGCGGCCAGTTCCGGCGGCGCCAGCTTCAGGCTGATCACCTGCACCAGATGACGGTGTTCGTCCGGTTTTTCCGCCAATTGCGCCGCCAGGGTCGGGGTACGGATCGTGTCCGAGCAGAGCCGGTAATACAGGTCTTCGCGAAAACGCCCCGCCGCCATTTCGGCCGCCAGGTCGCGGTGTGTCGCCGACACGATCTTGCCGTGGAAGGTCAGGGGCTTGTTGTCGCCCAGCCGCATGAAGGAGCGGTTCTGCAATACGCGCAACAGCTTCACCTGGATCTCCGCCGGCAGTTCGCCGATCTCGTCGAGGAACACGGTCTGGGCCGGATGCCGGGTTTCCAGATAACCGGCGCGGTCGCTGATCGCGCCGGTATACGCCCCCTTGCGGTGGCCGAACAACTCGCTCTCCAGCAGCGTGGCGGGCAGGGCGGCCAGGTGAACGGGCTGGAAGCACTGCCGGAAGTCCTCCTCGAAACGGCCGTGTCCCGGATGGAAAGGGATATAGCGCGACAGGCCGATCGCCGAAGCGACCAATTCTTTCCCGGTGCCCGATTCGCCAAGGATCAACGTCGAGATTTCCTGCATCCGCGCGTACAGCCCCAGCCGGTAGCGGTCGAGGTGATGGGTGAAGATCGACTGCCAGACTTCGGCACGCAGCTGCGACGCCAGCCGGGTGGTGCCGAGGATGACGCGGTAGGTCATGTGGAAAGCGCGGCGGATCTGGAAGAACAGCGCGAACAGGTGTTCCGGCCGCCAGCCGGGCGAATCCGCCATCGGGGTATCGCCGAGCAGCGTTTGCCAGTCGGCCAGGAAGCGCCGCCAGAAGGGCATCTGCACCGGGCTGGTTTCCGGCCGGATGATGACCTGCCAGAAGTCGTTTTCCAGCCGGTAATACAGCACGTACAGTGCAAGGTCGCCGTAAATGGTCCACGAGGACTCGTCCGGGGCCACCTTGCGCCGCCGCGCTTGCGCTCGGGAGAGGACGGCTTCCGCGATATCCAGCAAGGGCTCGAGGTGCGGACTGGCATCCACTTGCCCGGGCTCCTTGATCCACAGGTCATGCGGAACATGGTCTTCTCCTAGCACCTCGCGTTCCAGCCGGATACGCGCATCGGTAAAAGGATTGGCGTAGCTGAGCTGGCCGATGGCGCGGGCGAGGCGGGCGTCATCGCCGGGAAATAGATTGGGCATGGCGGAGTCCTGGCGCGATAGCCGGCATTTTCTGCCGGTCAATTCGGCAATCAGTGTAGGTCTATGCGGAAATATCCGCCAGAGTGGATCTGCTCAGATCAATATGCTTATGTTTATAAAAGATAAATGTTGAGAATGGTTTCTGGCACGGCTTTGGCTTTTATATCCCGGACAATTCATATCCCGGAGGTAAACGCCATGATCAACGACCAGCATATCCAGCAGGATTCCGCGTCCTGGCTGTTTTTCGTGAAGGCGTGTTTCGTGATTTCGGTAGGGGCGCTCGGTATCGGCATTTTCATGTTGCCGGTCGATGTGTGGATGAAAGGCTACTTGCTGATGGGCTCGCTGTTCACGGTCGGCTCGACGATCACCATGTCGAAGACGCTGCGCGACCAGCACGAGGCGCAGAAGCTGATCCACAAGATTTCCAATGCCAAGACCGAAAAAATCCTCAAGGAATTCGAGATGAATACGCCGTAAGCGCAGCCGTGCTGGCGGGGTGGCAGAGGCCCGCCCTGGCAGATCAGGACGGGGGAGTAGCTGATGGATCGCGTTGTTCGGTGGGTTAAACAGGGCCTGACAATCGGGCTGGTGACGGCGCTCTCCGGGTGCGCCACCCTTTTCGTGGATGAAGTCGTTTTCAACAGCCCCCGGCCGGATCCTGCAGCCGAATTGCAATATATGGATATCCCGCCGGATAAGGGCCTGGTGCTGTCTGTGGCCCGGGATTTCCGGGGGCCGCTCAAGCCGCTCCGGGCGCATTATCTCGGGGTCGAGACGCAGGACGGCGCGCCGTATTACCGGGTATTGATCGAAGGGACGCGGAGTCATTGCCGATCCCATGAGGCCGTGGAGCTCTTGCTGCCGGTTCATCCGGAAGGCAGCAAGAGTGCGCGCTTCCGCGAGGCTGCATCTACGCCTGCGGCGCAGGACGCCCCGATGGTCCTGGTATTCAATCCCTGGAAAGAAAGAGGACGCGCCGCGCTGGATATGACGCGACTCCTGCCGCCGGACAGCTTTCACGATCACCCTGAAAAGATCGTGGTGGACTACGAGGGGGAGGAGCTGGCTGTGGAATACCGCGCTGGCGGACCGGATAACGCGATCCGGCGGCTGGAAGCGGACGGGTATGACTTGCAGTGGGTTTGCCGAAGCAAGACGCGCTACGCCGCCGCGTTCTTGTCGAAGCCCCTGACCCTCACCTTTGATCTGGCTACGCTGCCCACCCAACTGGCGTTGATGAGCCTGATCAACATGTTTGCCTACCTGTAAGGCAAGTATCCGTCTTCGGGGCAGTGCCCATGAAAAAGCCCCGGATTTCCGGGGCTTTTTCATGCTCGATGGCGACTCAGTCGTTATCGAGGAACGAACGCAGGTGCTCGGAGCGGGAAGGGTGACGCAGCTTGCGCAGCGCCTTCGCTTCGATCTGGCGGATGCGCTCGCGGGTGACGTCGAACTGCTTGCCCACCTCTTCCAGCGTGTGGTCGGTGTTCATGTCGATCCCGAAACGCATGCGCAACACCTTGGCTTCGCGCGGCGTCAGGTTGGCCAGCACTTCGCGGGTCGCTTCGCGCAGGCCTTCCGCCGTGGCGGCCTCCACCGGGGAAATCATGGTGGTGTCCTCGATGAAATCGCCGAGATGGGAGTCTTCGTCATCCCCGATCGGCGTTTCCATGGAGATAGGCTCCTTGGCGATCTTCAGCACCTTGCGCACCTTGTCTTCCGGCATGTCCAGGCGCTCGCCCAGCTCTTCCGGCGACGGCTCGCGCCCCATTTCCTGCAACATCTGGCGGGACACGCGGTTGATCTTGTTGATCGTCTCGATCATGTGCACCGGGATGCGGATCGTGCGCGCCTGGTCGGCGATGGAGCGGGTGATGGCCTGGCGGATCCACCAGGTCGCATAGGTCGAGAACTTGTAGCCGCGACGGTATTCGAACTTGTCCACCGCCTTCATCAGGCCGATATTGCCCTCCTGGATGAGGTCAAGGAACTGCAGCCCGCGGTTGGTGTACTTCTTGGCGATCGAAATCACCAGACGGAGGTTGGCTTCCACCATCTCCTTCTTGGCGCGCCGCGCCTTGGCCTCGCCGATGGACATGCGGCGGTTGATGTCCTTGATTTCCGGCACCTTGAGGTTGAGTTCCTGCTCGATGGCGATCAGGCGCTGCTGGGCCTCGAGAATCTTGGCTTTCTGCTGTTCCAGGCCGGCGCTCCAGGACTTGCCGGTGGCGATCTGGCTTTCCACCCACGCCAGGTTGGTTTCGTGGCCGGGGAATTCGGTGATGAAGGTCTTGCGGTCCATGCGGGCGCGCTTGATGCAGGCCAGCATGATCGCCTTTTCCTGAGCGCGGACCTGATCCTGGAAGCTGCGGATTTCCTGGCTGATCGCATCGAAGACGCGGGGCGTCAGCTTGAACATCATGAAGACTTCGGCCAGCTGGCCCAATGCGGCCTGTCCCTCGCCGCTCACGCGGCCGTGCTTTTCCAGCGCGGCCAGCGTGGCTTCGAGCTGGTTGCGCAAGGCCTGGAAGCGCTCGCGGGCAATTTCGGGATCGGGGCCGGACTCGGCCTCTTCTTCCTCTTCGGTTGCGC
>JAYRMT010000140.1:0-8092 GCA_041912575.1 Fluviicoccus sp.
CGATGACGTTGTCGAGCATGCGCACGGCGGTCTTGACGGTGCGGGCCAGCTTCTCGGTGTCGAGGCCCTTCGCCGTTACGTGGTTGACCAGGTTGATCGAGCCCAGGTTGCACACCGCGATTTCATCTTTCGAGGTGTTCAGGGTGATTTCCGTGCACAGGTTGGAGGAGTGCACCACGCCGACATGCTGCTGCGGCGAGCGCAGGTTGCAGACATCCTTGAAGGTGATCCACGGATGGCCGGTTTCGAACAGCATGGACAGCATCTTGCGCCAGAGGTCCTGTGCGCGCACCTTCTTGAACAGGCGGTGCTTGCCTTCGGCGGCCAGACGTTCGTACTCGGTGTAGCGGGCGGCAAATTCGGCGCCGTACAGGTCGTGCAGGTCCGGGCAGTCGGAGGGCGAGAACAGGGTCCATTCGCCGTCTTCGAAGACGCGCTGCATGAACAGGTCGGGCACCCAGTTGGCGGTGTTCATGTCGTGGGTGCGGCGGCGGTCGTCGCCGGTGTTCTTGCGCAGCTCCAGGAATTCCTCGATGTCGAGGTGCCAGGTTTCCAGATAGGCGCAGACCGCGCCCTTGCGCTTGCCGCCCTGGTTCACCGCCACGGCGGTGTCGTTGGCCACCTTCAGGAAGGGGACGACGCCTTGCGACTTGCCGTTGGTGCCCTTGATGTAGGAGCCCAGCGCGCGCACCGGCGTCCAGTCGTTGCCCAGGCCGCCCGCCCACTTCGACAGCATGGCGTTGTCGCGGATCGAGCTGTAGATGCCGAAGAGGTCATCAGGCACGGTGGTCAGGTAGCAGCTGGACAGCTGCGGGCGCAGGGTGCCGGCGTTGAACAGCGTCGGGGTGGAGGCCATGTAGTCGAAACTGGACAGCAGCTTGTAGAACTCGACGGCGCGCTCCTCGCGCTTGTCCTCGTTCAGCGCCAGACCCATGGCGACGCGCATGAAGAACAGTTGCGGCAGTTCGAAGCGCACGTCATTGCTGTGCAGGAAGTAACGGTCGTACAGCGTCTGCAGGCCGAGGTAGGTGAACTGCTGGTCGCCGGACGGCTGGAGCGCATCGGCGATGCGGGCCAAGTCGAACTTGAGCAGCGCCGGGTCCAGCAGCTCCAGCTCCACGCCTTTCTTCAGGTAGACGGGGAGCGCCTGCGGGTACAGTTCGCTCATTTCCTCGTAGGTGGCGTGCTCGGCCAGTCCCAGGAAGGACAGGGCCTCGGCGCGCAACTGGTCCATCAGCAGGCGGGCAGTGACATAGGTGTAGTTGGGCTCCTGCTCGATGTGCACGCGGGCGCACATCACCATGGTGGTGACCAGGTCGCTTTCCTTCACGCCGTCGTAGAGGTTGCGCAGGGTTTCTTCAATGATATCCCCGGGCTCGACACCGGTCAGGCCTTCGCAGGCGCTGGCGACCAGGCCTTCCAGCCGGCCCAGGTCCAGCGGCATGCGGCTGCCGTCGCCCAGGGTCACGGTCAGCGTCGGGTGCGGCTTGGCCACGCCGGCGTCGCGCAGGCGGGCGCGCTCTTCGCGGTAGATCACGTAGGCGCGGGCGACCTTCTGTTCACCGGAACGCATCAGCGCCAGTTCCACCTGGTCCTGGATTTCCTCGATGTGCACCGTGCCGCCGCTGGGCATGCGACGCTTGAAGGTGTTGCTCACGGCATCAGTCAGCAATTTCACCTGCTCGTACACGCGCCGGGAGTCCGCCGCGATCGCGCCTTCCACGGCCAGGAAGGCCTTGGTGATGGCGACGGCGATCTTGTCGTCGGTGTAGGGCACCAGCGTGCCGTTGCGCTTGATCACGCGCAGCTGGCCCGGGACGACGGTGGCGCCGGGTTCGCCGGCATCGAAGGAACGTTGTGCGGAAATGGACATGGGTGGCTCCCGGCCTCTTTTTTCTGGGACAAAACCGCCGCGCCGCCGGCGAGCCGGGCTCGTCGCAGGGAGGGTGAAGTCTTGTCAGGGTTCTAGGGTGTGACGGATTGCGCAAAACACAATCTGTTGTGTCTATGCGCTGAATGGGGCACAAGATAAGCCGCTTTTGCCGCTTTCGCAAGAGCCGTTCGGCGGCGATTTCTGTGGATAAGTGCGGATCATAAAGTAATCAAATTCCGGAGGGGAGGTCGCACTTGCGAGGGTTTTGCGGCGCGTTCCCCTGTGGATAAATCTCACGATGCGAATGTAAAAATTTATGATCGGTCGTCGGACGATCCTTGGCTTTGGTAGTGATTTGGTGAAACCGCCCTTGGGGTGGGACGACGAATTAACTATCATCGGGCCATCACGCATGAACGCACGGAAACCCGCCATGAGCCAAACCGAAGAAAAGCTGCCGCGCATCCTGATCGTCGAGGACGACGAGCGCCTGGCGACCCTGACCCAGGAATACCTGATCCGCAACGGCCTGGAGGTGGGTATCGAGACCGACGGCAACCGCGCCATCCGCCGGATCATCTCCGACCAGCCGGACCTGGTGGTGCTGGACGTGATGCTGCCGGGCGCCGACGGCCTGACCATCTGCCGGGAAGTCCGCCCGCATTATCACCATCCGATCCTCATGCTGACCGCCCGCACCGACGACATGGACCAGGTGCTGGGGCTGGAAATGGGCGCCGACGACTATGTCGCCAAGCCCGCCCAGCCGCGCGTGCTGCTGGCGCGCATCCGCGCCCTGTTGCGCCGTTCCGACAAGGTGCCCGACGAGGACCTGCCGCAGCGCCTCGAGTTTGATGACCTGGTGATCGACAACGGCGGCCGGTCGGTGACCCTGTCCGGCGAACCGGTGGAATTCACCAGCGCCGAATACGACCTGCTGTGGCTGCTGGCGTCCAACGCCGGCCGCATCCTGTCGCGCGAGGACATTTTCGAGCGCCTGCGCGGCATCGAATACGACGGTCAGGACCGTTCGATCGACGTGCGGATTTCCCGCATCCGTCCGAAGATCGGCGATGATCCGGAAAACCCCAAGCGCATCAAGACGGTCCGCAGCAAGGGCTACCTGTTCGTCAAGGAGTCCTCGGCCGCCTGAGCCGTGCTTCCCCGGTGATGCCCGCTTCGGCGGGCATCGTCGTTTCCAGCCGCCGAGGAGCCCTTCTTGAGACTACGTCCACCGAGCAGCATCTTCGTCCGCATCTACGGCGGCATCCTGCTGGTCATCAGCACCGTGGCCTGTTGCGCCTACCTGATGCTGCAGGTCATGAACGAGCAGCGGGCGGCCGATTACCGTCAGAAGATGGCGACCGGCTTCTTCCATCTGATCGCCCTCGGGGTGTCCCGCCAGCCGGAAGGGCAGCCCCGCCTGATCTGGTTGCAGGAAGCCAGTGCGCTGATGGACGCCAAGCTGGATCTGGTCGCCGACGCCGACGAGACGTTCGGCTCCGATGAAAGCGATGCCCTGACCGCCGGGAAGGCGGTGATTCGGCTGGATGTCCGTCATAATTCCGCCGATATCTACAGCCGGGTTCCCGATCCGTCGAAGGTGATCTATCTCCGGGCGCGGATGAGCAAGGTGTCCGAGCAGCAGGCCAAGGCCATGGCGGTCTTCCTGCTGGACGACCTGGAGCATTACCGGGGCAGCGAAGTCCAGCGCCTCCGGGAGCTGCAGCCGTATTTCGCCTTCCCTCTGGCGCTGCAGCCGCTGGATGCGGTGGGTCTGGAGCCCGACCAGCGGGCGCGCATCAAGCGCAATGAAGTGGTGCTGGCGCTGAAGGAAGGGGCGGGAACGCGCAATTCCTCGATCCGCATCATCGCCCCGGCGATGGTTCCCGGCCAGGTGCTGGTCATGGGACCGATGTTCCTGTTCGACTGGGCGCCCTTCGAGCTGTCGCTGATTGTGTCCGCCATCAGCCTGCTGATCATCACGGCGGCGTCGTATTTCATCATCCACCCGTTGGAAAAGAAGATCCGCACCGTGGAGCAGGCAGTGCGGCACATCCGCGCCGGCGATCTCAGCGCGCGGGCGGATGTGCCCGGCCGCGACGAAGTCAGCCAGCTCGCCAGCGCGTTCAACAGCATGGCCGAGCACATCCAGCGCCTGATCGACTCCCAGCGCGAACTGACGCGCGCGGTCTCGCATGAGTTGCGCACGCCGGTCGCCCGCATCCGCTTCGCCATGGAAATGCTTGCCGACACCGAGGATGCCGAAGGGCGTTACGAGCAACTGGCGCATCTGGATCGCGATATCGATGAATTGAACAAGCTGATCGACGAGATACTGACTTACGCCAAGCTGGAGCAGGGCACGCCGACCCTGCGCTTCGAGTCCGTGGATCTGGCGGAGGTGCTGCGGCAGGTGGCGCGGGAAACCGAGGCGCTGGGGGTTTCCGCGCGGGTTGAGGTCGGGGCAGAGACAGTGACCGCCGAGGCCGAGAAGCGCTACCTGCACCGGGTCTTGCAGAATCTGGCGGGCAACGCCGTCCGCTACGCCAACGGTCGCATCCGGCTCAGCGCGGGCAGCGATGACGGTTGGGTCTTCGTCGCGGTGGAGGATGACGGCCCGGGGATTCCGGAAAAGGATCGCGAAAAGGTCTTCGAGCCGTTTACGCGGCTGGATGATTCCCGCACGCGGGCATCAGGGGGATACGGTCTGGGCTTGTCGATCGTGGCGCGTATCGCCTTCTGGTTCGGCGGTCGCGTCCGGGTGGAGCAGAGCCAGGCGCTGGGCGGCGCCCGCTTCGTCATGGAGTGGCCCGCCGTGCAGCGTCGACGATTGCATCAGGGGCAGTAATAACACGTCCTTACAGTAAGCGCACATCGGTTCAACAGAGTTGAACCGGTCCCCGCCGTATCATGAACCCAGCAAGATTCATGATTCTCCTCCTGAGTTGCGTGGTTGTACCCCTGTTAAACCCACTCACCGTGGGTTTTTTTTTGCCTGTCTTTCAGAGGCCCGCCGTGCGGGCGTCGTTGCGGGCATCCTGCTGCATCAGGTTGATGCGATTGATGGCCGAGGCGGCGGTTTCACGCAGGTCGGGCGATTCCTGGGGATTGTCCCGCAAGGTGATCAGCGCCGATTTCAGGGTTTCCGAGCGGGTGTCGATCAGTCCGATGACCGTGGCTGCGCTCAGGCGCACGGCGGGGGAGCTGTCATTGAGCGACTGGTAGACAAAGCCTTCCAGATTGCCGAATTCATCCCATTGCAGCAATTGCAGCATGCTCTGGGCGCGCACGTCAGGCGAGCGGCTGGCGAGCAGGCCGTGCAGGGCGCCCAGCATCTCCGCATCCTTGCCGTACAGGTCGATCGGCGCATCCAGCTTGCCGAGCAGGTGCACCAGCACCTGGCTGTCCTGTTCGGTGTGCAGGGTCTGCAGGGCCAAGGCATGGACTTCCGGGTCAGTGAGGGAATGGCCGGTCAGGATGTCGATACCTGTCTCCCGCAGGGCCGGATCGCGGTCGGACAGAAGCTGGCGTGCAACGGGGAGCCCCTGCGGGGAGTTGGGGGAGGCCAGCAGAGTGACGATGCGGTACAGTCCGTCATGGTCGCCGGAGGCCTTCAGTTGCCGGATAAGGCTTAACGAGGAGGCCAGCGCGCCGCCATGAGCTTCCGGATCCGGGAAGGCGGCCTCACCTTGGGAAGAGGTTGCCGATTGCGTCAGGCCCTCGATCTGGCCGGCAACCGTGGCTCCGGAGGCGAACGCGGAGGAACCGGGCGCGGCGTGCGAGGCATGCATGACGAGAGCGCCGCCGCCCAGGGCGGTGACAATGGCGGCAATGTACAGGGCTGAGCGTGCGGGTCTGCGCTTCATGTCGGGGCTCCATGGCGTGGATGCGGTTTCCGTTTTCCTTCGGAAATTCCGGCCAGGGACAGGGAATCCTCAGGCTTCGACCGATATCATCGCTGATGGGTAGGTAAAAACCGTGACGGAGTACACGCTTCGGGGCGCGTGGAGACAAGTGGTAGCGGAAAGGGGATAAGGCGGGGGCGTAAAAAACAAGAAGCCCGCACGGGGCGGGCTTCCGGAGAACAGCGGAACGCGAATCAGGCCATGGCCTTGATGTGGGCGTTCAGGCGGCTCTTGTGACGGGCAGCCTTGTTCTTGTGGATGATGCCCTTGTCGGCGATGCGGTCGATGACCGGCACGGCCGTCGTGTAGGCGGCGGTGGCGGCAGCCTTGTCGCCGGTGGCGATGGCGGACACGACCTTCTTGATGTAGGTACGCACCATGGAACGCAGGCTGGCGTTATGCTTGCGTTGGTTCTCGTTCTGGCGCGCACGCTTCTTAGCTTGTGCAGAATTGGCCACGGTGGCACTCCTAAATCGAATTCAGTGACGGGCAGAAGCCCAAAATCAGGCGGGCGATTTTGCCTAGCTCCCGTGGGCAAGTCAAGGCCGGTTGCCGGTTTTTGATGATTTCACGCGACTGATTCGCTACTATCACGCCCCTTATCATCCACTTCCACCCCCGTGTGCCGGTATGTCGTCTCCCGTGGTTCCTCCCGATTCCGCCGCTCCCGCCCGCTCCGGTCACCGGGGGCTTTGGCGTTCCACCCTGATTGTCAGCGTGATGACCATGCTGTCGCGCATCATGGGCATGGTGCGCGACATGGTGCTGCTCAATGTCTTCGGCGCCGACAAGCTGATGGACGCCTTCCTGGTCGCCTTCAAGATTCCCAACTTCTTGCGGCGGCTGTTCGCGGAAGGGGCGTTCGCGCAGGCCTTTGTCCCGGTGCTGTCCGAGGTCAAGTCGCAGGAGGGGGACGAGGCTGTCCGCCTGCTGGTCGGCAAGGTGGCGGGCTCGCTGACGCTGATCCTGTCGGTCATCACCGGCGTGGCCATGGTGGCGTCGCCGGTGATCATCTTCATTTTCGCTCCCGGGTTCCGGGGTGACGAAGTCAAGTTCCATCTGGCCTCCGACCTGCTGGTGCTGACCTTTCCCTATCTGCTGATGATCTCGCTGACGGCGTTTGCGGGCGGCATCCTCAACAGTTACGGCAAGTTCGGCGTGTCGGCGTTCACGCCGGTGATGCTCAACGTGACCATGATCGCTGCCGCGTGGTGGCTTGCGCCCCGGATGGATGTGCCCGTGATGGCGCTGGGCTGGGGTGTGATGATGGCCGGCTTCGTGCAGATGGCGATGCAGGTCCGGCCCTTGCAGCAGATCGGCATGCTGCCCCGCTTCCGTGTCGATTTCGCCGATCCCGGCGTGAAAAAGATCCTCAACCTGATGATTCCGGCCATGTTCGGGGTCTCGGTCAGCCAGATCAATCTCTTGCTGGACACCATCCTCGCCTCCTTCCTGGTGGAGGGCTCGGTGTCCTGGCTGTATACCGCCGAGCGCCTGACCGAGTTGCCGCTCGGCCTGATCGGCATCGCCATCGCGACGGTGATCCTGCCTTCGCTGTCGGCCAAGTACGCCGAGAAATCGCATGACGAATTCAGCGCCATGCTCGACTGGGCGCTGCGCGTGATCGTACTGGTCGGGGTGCCGGCTTCGCTGGCGATGCAGGTGCTGGCCGAGCCGATGATCGCCGCGCTGTTCCATCACGGCCGGTTCACCGAGCGCGACGTGATGATGTCGGCGGGGGCGCTGAAGGCGTTGTCCGGCGGCATTCTCGCCTTCATGCTGATCAAGGTGTTCGCGCCGGGTTATTTCGCCCGTCAGGACACCAGGACGCCGGTCAGGATCGGCATCATCGCCATGGTCAGCAACATGGTGTTCAACCTGATGCTGGTCTGGAGCCTGAAACATGTCGGCCTGGCGCTGGCCAGCACGATGTCGGCTTTCCTGAACGCCGGTCTGCTCTATTGGGGACTGCACAAGCGCGGTGTCTACCGCTTGGAAAAGCACTGGGTTGCGCTAGTGATCCGCTATGTCGCAGCCAACTCCGTCATGGTCGGCGTGTTGTTGTGGATCACGCCGCCCACCAGCTATTGGCTGGGGAGCGGCATCGTGATCAAGGCGCTTCACCTGCTGGGCATCTGCTGCGCCGGGGTGGTCGCGTATCTTGCCGCGCTGGCCGCGACCGGCTACCGCTGGCGTGACTTGCGGCACTGATTCTTTATACTACGGGATTCCCTGCCGCGCCGACCGACATGAAACTGCTCCGTAACTGGCAACTGCCGCTCACGCTGGATCCGACCGTGGTCACCATCGG